>CAXTFI010000317.1:0-4337 GCA_964243255.1 uncultured Hymenobacter sp. | reverse complement strand
CCCAGCCGTTGGTTTGGCGGTAGCCGGTCACGAGCGAGTCGTTTTCGACCCGCACAAACGTCCAGGTATTCTTGCCAGGATAGTTGTAAATCCCGGCCATTAAATCGAGGATGATGTGCGACTCGGCGGCCTGCGGAAAGGTGTATTGGTGCACGCCGACGCGGGTGGTAGCCGTGAGTTCGGCCAGAATGTTGTGGTCGGCTAGCCGTACCCGGTAGTAAGCCGGCTCGGCCACTTCGGTTTGGTGCGAGTAGGCCGAGCGGTAGCCGCTGGCGGGGCGGTCGGCCGTGCCGGGATTGAGCTGGAGCGGCCCGGTGGTGGGCATCACCAGCAAATCGCCGAGGTCGGAGTGTCCCGTACCGCTAAAGTGCGTGTGGCTGAAGCCCACAATGGTGGGGTCCTGGTACTGATAGCCGGCGCAGTACGGATAGATTTTGGGGTTATACTTGCCCTCCTGCTCGTAGCTCAGCGTATCAGTGTCGGGCGAGAGCTGCACCGCGCCGAAGGGCACCGTGGCCCCTGGGTAGGTGTGGCCCATCCGGGCCGTGCCCACCAGCGGGTGCGCGTACTGCACGAGGTTCTCGGCAGGGGTTGGGTGTACGCCCGCCTGCGGCTGGGCCGGGGCCGTGAAGGGCAGGAGCAAGGCCGCCAGCAAAAGGTGCTTCATGCGGCAAAGTAAGGGAAGCTAACGCTACGCCGTCCTGGCGGGTGGCAACACCGGGGTGGCTGGCGGCCGGGCTACCTTTAAGCTTTCACCCGACTCGGCTCTGCTCCTTATCTCTTCACCGCTATGCGCCTTACCAAGCGAGACTTCATTATTATGGGCAGTACCATGCTGGTTATGTGCGTGCCGCTGGCCCTCGTGGCTACCAGCCACCACCTCCCCGGTACGCTGCCTTCTGCGGCTTTTGAGTGGAACGCGCTGAAAGCGACGCCCACCAAGGTGGGCGAGAAGCGGCCGGTTTTCGACAGCCCGACCGAGACGCTGGAGAAGCTGGAAATGCACGTCACCACCCTTAATCCGGGGGAGTTTGCCCATCCTGCGCACCAACACCCCGAGGAAGAGCTAGCCATTGTGCGGGAGGGCACGGTGGAGGCCCTGGTGAACGGCGAGCTAAAGCGCGTCGGCCCCGGCTCGGTTATCTTTCAGGCGCCCAATGGGTTGCATAGCTTCCAGAACGTGGGCACCACGCGCGTCGTGTACCACGTGGTGAAGTGGCGCTCGGCCAAAACCGGCCCGGCGCTCCCGCCCAAGCCCTGAGCAAGAGGCGTGGGCCGGCGCGGGCCGCTACTTCACCGCGTCATAGAGCCGGGCCATGGCGATGAGGGGGTTGTGGCCCAGATAATCGCGGCACGGCACGTTGTAGTTGGTGTTGGGCTTGCGTTGCAGGTCTTCGGGCTTGCCGCCCAGCGGATGGTAAAACTCCCAGATGGTGCCGGTGCGGGCAAATTGCCGGGCCGAGTCATCGAGCGCTTTTTCCAGGATAAGCTTCGCCGCGTCTTGGCGGCCGTAGTTGAGGCAGGCGCGGGCGGCCCAGTAGGCCATGCTGTTCCAGGCCGGGCCGCGCCACATGCGCAGCTCAAACTTGGGGTCCTGGCGACCCACCGTGGCAATGGGGTGGGCCGTAAGAAAAACCGACTTGTTTAGTAAGTAGCTGTCAATGTAGCGGTTGGCCTGCGCCGGCGTGGCGGCCCCGGTTACCAGGGGCCACATGCTTTCGAAGGGCAGGTTGCGCAGGGCGGCATCCTGCACGGCCCAGCTGTCATAAAACATGCCGGTGGCGGGCACATACAGCTGGGTTTGAATGAAGACCTGCAAGGCACGGGCGCGCTGGTCGTAATACGCCGCGTCCAGGCCTAGCTGCCGCGCCCACTGCGCGGCCACCCGGTACAGCGCGTATACGTGGCTGGTGGCATCGACGCAGGCCAGCGGGCCCTTGGCCACGTCGTCGAAGCGAATGCCCTCATCGACGCCGCTTTCCCATTTTTTGAGCAGGATGTCGTTGTAGAAAAAGCCTTCGCCCGCGGCCTTGCGGGTGTTCTCAAACCACGTTAGCTGGCGAATTAAAGCCGTGTAAAACAGCTTAATAACCGCACTGTCGCGGGTCACGCGCACGTACTCCTGCACGGCCAGGGGCCAGAGCGGCGGGTGGCCCTGCGTGGTTTTGTTCCAGCGCACCGAGTCGTGCTTGGCCAGGCCGCCGGGCATGTAGATGGAGCCCGGAATCAGCCCGCTGGGCTCCTGGTTTTTGATGTCGTTCAGCAGCTGGTGCAGGGCGTGCTCGGGGTAGGCAGGCAGCACGTCGAGGCTTTCGTGCACCACGTCCCAGTGCCCGAAAGCGTTGCCGTAGACGTAGCCGGGGCCCAGGTCTTCCCACTCGTAGTCGAACGGCCAGGCGGCCGGGTGGGTCGCGCGCTGGTGCAGGCTAGCCACGTAGGCCAGCATGGGCCGCCACGCTGGCTTGCCCGCGCGCGCCGCCTCGGCGGCCAGCTGCTCCCAGCTGCCCGCGTGAGCCGGCGAGTGGGCTAGCGGCTGTGGGCTCGCTTGCGCCGCCAGCTTTGGGGTGTAGCTAGCGGCCAGGCAGATAAGGAGTAGGCGAGGAAGCCACTGCATCGCGTGGGGCTACTTGCTGGCGGCCAAAGTCTGCTTTTTGGCGAAGGCGGCCGCCGCCTCATTTAACTGCTTTGCCGCCAAGGTGCTAGGGCCTTCGTCCAGCAGCACGCGGTAGCGAAAGGTCACCGCCTCACCCGGCTTGAGCTGCAGGTTTTTGGCCGACTGACCGTTGGTGAACACCTTTTCGCCCAAGGGGTTAGCAGCAAACAGGCCGTAGCCCCGCGCGTGCCAGAAGGTGGGGTAATTGGGGTTCTGCGGGTGGTCGATGATAGTTACGCTCACCGAGTCGGCGCCCATTTTGCCGTAGGCTTTGCACCAGGTGCCGCGCGTGCTCCAGGCATCGTTGCCGCGCTTGCCGGCGCTGGTGAGGTAGGTGCCGGTGGGCACGCGGTCGGTGCCGCCCTTCACTACCGTCACGATGCCTTTGCTGTCGGTAAACTTCTGGTCCTGGTCGTTGGGTATTTGCAGCTCGTGGGCCAGGCGCAGGCCCAGCAGGCCATCCTTGGCATCGGTGAAGGTGACGGCCTGCACCGCCTTGAGCGTCGTCACGCGGTCGATGGTGCGGGCCCGCGCCGTGCCGCTAAACTCGAAGCGGGTAGTTTCTTCCAGTAGCACCTCGTTTTGCTGGTTGGTCCAGTTGGCGTGGTAGGCCAGCACGCCGGTGGGCCCGCTGCTGGTGGTCAGGATGCGGTCGGTTTTAATCCAGCCGTAGTCCTTTTTCTTCTCCTTAGCAATGGCGTAGGAGTTGTTCCAAAAGTCCAGGCCATTCACGTTCTCAAAGTTGAACCACAGCCCGATATGGTGCGGGTGGTCGGTGGGGTCGCCGGGCCGGGGGTTCAGCGGAAAGCCCCTGGTGACGACGGTGCCGCTGGCGGCGCGCAGCGGGTAGAGCACCGGCTTTTCCAGCGAGTCGGGGTAAAGAAACGTGGTGAACAGTTGCGCGCCCACAAACACATCGACCTTCTTTTGCTTGGCGTCTTTCACCACGCGCACGGCCTCGGTTTTTTGGGCGCTGGCGGTCGAAAAGCCGGCCAGCGCCACAAGCAAAGCGGCGCTGGATACTATAAGATTCTTCATCAAAAACAGGGCTAGCCAGTTAGTACTTAAACACTTTGCCGCCCACCATCACCTCCTGGGTTTTTTCGTCAAACGTGGCCTTCATGCCCGTGTGCACGGCGGCGTTGGTCATGATGGTGGCGATGGAGTGGCTGTAGCCGGCCTCCACCGGCGCGTGGGGCTGCTGGCGGCTGCGCACGCATTCCATCCAGTTGCGGATGTGGTTGGAAGTGAGCAGGTCGCCGCCCGTGTTGGCCGACACGGCCACGGCCTCGGTGGGCTGGGTCAGGCTGGTTTCGGGCAGCAGAAACGACGGCATTTTCATATCGGCCGCGAATTTCTGGGTCAGGCCGCCGCGGGGCGACACGGTGTTGGTGTTCAGGTTCAGCTCGCCGCCGTTGGAGTAGTAGATTTCGGCCGGGTGCTCGTCGCCGTTGTCCATGCGCGAGCCAAACGTGACTTGAAAGCCGTTGGCCGGGTCATCAAGCGGGCCGTAGTCGAACACCGCCGTGATGGTGTCCCAGTTCTGGCGGCCGTCTTTCCACATGTAGATGCCGCCGTTGGCCACCACGCTGCGCGGGTGGGCCAGCCCCGTAAACCAGTGCACGGTATCAATCTGGTGGCTCATCCACTGGCCCGGCAAGCCCGACGAGTAGGGCCAGAACAG
>CAXTFI010000316.1:0-4350 GCA_964243255.1 uncultured Hymenobacter sp. | reverse complement strand
CTCACGGCCTCGGCCATGCAGTTTTTTGAGGGCGAGCTGCAAAAGGCCATTGTGCTGGTGCAGTTTATTCCGCTCATTATCAGCTCGGGCGGCAACTCGGGCTCACAGGCTACCTCGCTCATTATCAGGGCTATGGCCCTGGGCGAGTTTACACTCAGCGACTGGTGGCAGGTGCTGCGCCGCGAGTTGGCGGGCGGCCTCATGCTGGGCGTTATCCTGGGTGTGGTGGGCTTTGGGCGCATCGCCATCTGGCAGAGTATTACGCCCATTTACGGGCCGCACTGGCTCATGGTGGCCCTCACGGTGGGCGTGGCGCTGGTGGGCATTGTGCTGTGGGGCAGCATTGCGGGCTCTATGCTGCCGCTCATTTTGCGCCGGCTGGGGCTGGACCCGGCCACCTCGTCGGCCCCCTTCGTGGCCACGCTCGTGGACGTGACGGGGCTGATTATTTACTTCACCGTGGCCTTGGTAATGCTGCGCGGCACGCTGCTGTAAAGCGGGTGCCACGGCCCCTTTTATGGCCGCGCCAAACGCCCGAAGCAGGTATAAATACCTGTTTTATGAACCACGTATTAGTACGCTTAAAGCTGCACGGTGCGGGCCGTCTCTTTGCATCCACAAACTGCGGCTTTTTTGGTAGAAGGCTACTTGATAGAAAGCCCCTGTGCATTATGCGTGGGGGCTTTTTAAGTAGAACAACCCAGCGACCCTACTCAGCAGCGGCGTTTTTTGATTACCCTACTTTTCTCCTTCTTCTTTCATGTCCGACCAAAGCAAACCTATCGCTGGGCTTATCAGTCAGCAGCAATTTGACCAAGCCAGTGCCAATTGGGTCGAGGTTATCAGCCAACCCGATACGAAAGCCTTGCAGAACAGCTTTCTGCAAGAAGGGGCGCTTATCACCGGCCTGGGGTTTTCTACCACCCAGATTGCGCGGCTTGTCGCTACGGTGGGCGCGGTGCACATCAAGGCGCGCTTTCTTATTCAGCAGGCGCAGCCGGGGGTAGAGCCGCAGTTCGCGCTGGCGCTCTTTGCGACCGACTCGCTCGACGCCCGCCTTTCGTCCTACTACGTGTCGGAGAAAGTGTACACTGATAAAAAGAGCTTCGTTCCGCCAAGCCAGCCCCATCAGCTTACCATTCACAAAAAGCAAGTCCACCATGTGCTCGCCGAGCGCTGGCGGCAGCAGTGGGCCGACCTGACGCAGGTAGAGCCCGAATATTTTGCTACTCATTACGGCCCCCTACGCGGCTACACCTTCGAGCTCAACGAGTTCATCGCCTTGTTTCTACTGCTGGAGGCGCTGGGAGATGAAATGCTGGAAGCCTATTTTGTGCTACACGACTATTACCAGCCCGACCCTACTACGAGCGGCGACCAGCTAGCCCACACGTTTGCGCTGGCCCTACGGCTGCAACGCACTGACGGCGCCAGCGGCAAGGACCAGCATCCAATGCAAGGAGATGACCCTATTATGGATACCGCAATGCCATGCCCACCAAAATGCTAGGCAGTGAATAAGTTATTTTCATTATTTCACCCCATTGCTGCTGCTTAAGACCAGCAGCAATGGGGTGACTAACGCTTGCTACTAAATGGATTATATAGATGTAATTGTTTTTTTGTCTTATGCAATACTTTTTATGGCGGCGCTTGTGGGCGGGATACGCTTCAAAAAGCTGCCTACCAACCTGCATTACTTAGTTGCGTTGGTTGGATTAGAAGTAGTGACAGAGGCACTGACGTACACCTTACATATTTATCATCGGCCCAATCTGTTTATAAATCCCATTTTTGCCGCTGGCGAAATCTGGCTGTTAGCGCTAGTATATGATAATGCGCTCAATCTTCCCGTTTTTTCGCGGTGGCGGCCGTGGCTGACGGGAGCCTTTGTTCTCTACTGTTTACTCGATTTTTTGTTGGCCCCCGAAGTGGCGCGCTTTAAGCCATCGCTCCAATTGCTAGAAAGTGCGCTTGTCTTAGCAATGGTAGCGCTCTACTTTCGCAAGCTGCTGCATGAACTACGCGTGACTCGACTCGACCAAGAGCCAATGTTTTGGGTGTCAGTAGGATTAGTTATCAATAATTTAGGTAAATCACAAATATACTTGTTCAGTAATTACCTACTTGCTCACTATTCCAATCAGCTCAACGTGAACATCTGGGCCATTCATGCCCTGCTGCTCGTCATTTTATACAGCTGCTACTGCGTGGCCCTATGGATTCGCCCCCAGAACTAGCGTTTGGCCAGCTATTAATAGGTGGCATCAGCTTTATGCTGCTTTCGGCGGTGGCGCTGGTGCTCTTCATTGTGGTGTACCAGAAGCGGCTGCTGCAACAGCAGCTGCGCCTGCGCGCCGCCGAGGCCGACTACCAGCAGCAGCTGCTAGCCACCGTGATTGAGGCGCAGGAACACGAGCGCGAGCGCATTGGGCGCGACCTGCACGACGGCATCGGCTCGACGCTGGCCACGGCCAAGCTGCTGGTGGGCCGCCTTGCCAACAGCTTGGCCCCCGAAGAAATGGAAAGCCTGACGGCCATGGTAAAAGAGATATTGGGCAACGCCGTGCACGATGTGCGCGGCCTCTCGCACAGCCTGTACCCGGCCGTACTCGACCGCTTTGGTCTGGCCGACGCCTTGCAGCACTTGGCCGACGTGTGCAACGAAACCAGCACTCTCGACGTGGTAGTGGCCATCGACTACCCGCAGCCGCTGGCCCTGGCCCAGGAGCTGGCGCTGTACCGCATTTGCCAGGAGCTGATTCACAACGCCCAAAAGCACGCCCAGGGTGCTACCGTGCTGCGCGTGACTTTGCGCCAGGCCGGCCCCCGCCTCACCCTCACGGTGGAGGACAACGGCTGCGGCTTCGACCTGGCGGCCCGCGAGAGTGGGCAGTCGGCCACGAGCGGCGCGGGCCTGCGCAGCATCGAGGTGCGCGTGCGCATGCTGCGGGCGCACCTCAGCCAGCAGTCGGCCCCCGGCCAGGGCACCCGCACGCTCATTGAGCTCGAAAATACCGCCGCTTAATCTCACGCCTCTTTTCCCGCCCGCTATGCCAGCGCCTACTACGCCCATTCACATTGCCCTGCTCGATGACCACCAGCTGTTTCGGCAGGGGATGCGCTACATTTTGCAGGCCCTGCCCTACGTGGAGGCCGTGACCGAGGCCGCCGAGCTGCCCGAGCTGCTGGCTACCTGCCGCCAGCGCGTGCCCGACGTGCTGCTGCTTGACCTGCAGATGCCCAACATCGACGGCCCCGAGGCGGCCCGCCTGCTGCTGCACGAGTTTCCCGATTTGAAAATCATCGTGCTGTCGATGTTTTCGGCCGATAAGTACATCAGCCAGATGATGAAGGTGGGCGTGCGCAGCTACCTACCCAAGGATGTGGACCAGGAGCAGCTGCGCCACACCATTGAGGAGGTAGTGACTACGGGCTACCACTTCACGCCGCGTATATCGCGGGCGCTGGTGCGGGGCGTGCAGCACCCCGAGCGCACCCCCACCACCCGGCAGCCCGACCTGGTGCAGCTTACCACCCGCGAGCACGAGGTGCTGCGCCTCATTTGCCAGGGCCGCACGGCCGCCGACATTGCCGAGCAGCTCTTCATCAGCCGCCGCACCGTGGAGGGGCACCGCCAAAAGCTGCTCGAAAAAACCAGCGCCCCCAACTCGGCGGGCCTGGTGGTGTACGCTGCCCGGCACGGGCTACTCGATTAGCACCGGGCACCCCCGTAGAAATACCTGTTTTTGAAAAAGGGGGTTTTTACGCTCAATCTCCCTTCCTTTATAGCCAGACCTTTGTAACGGAAACTATGCGCTTCCCCAGCGCGACCGCCACCCTTTCTGACTATGAAAACCCGCCTGCTACCCGCTCATTCCCGCCGCTAACACTCGCTCTGATTACCTTCTTACGTGCCAAGGCCCACCCTATCCGGGGTGGGCCTTGCTGCTTTTATAGCGGGGGTGGCCAGCTACTCGGGGCGGCGGCGGTTAGCTTTCTTCTCGCTTTGTATCTTCTTGCCTTCCAGGCGCTTGCGCACGGCGCCGGCACCGGGCCGGGTGGCGCGGCGGGGCTTGGGCCGGCGCAGGCTCTTTTGCAGCAGTTCATAAAAGCGGGCCAGCGCGATTTCCTTGTTGCGCAGCTGGCTGCGGTCGTCCTGGGCTACTACCTGCAGGTAGCCTTCGGCGGTGAGCTGGCCCGCCAGCTTTTCCAGGATGAGCTGCTTTTGCAGCGCCGTAAGTAGCCCCGACTCCTGCAAGTGCCAGCGCAGCTCCACGCGGCTTTCGACCTTGTTCACGTTTTGCCCGCCCGGCCCGCTGGCCCGGCTGGTTTGAAACGTGATTTCGG
>CAXTFI010000315.1:0-4355 GCA_964243255.1 uncultured Hymenobacter sp. | reverse complement strand
TCCATCATTTCGCGGCGGGCGCCGGGGCGCGAGCCCGAAATGGCGTCGCAGGCCTGCACGATGGGCGAAATGAGGGCCGTCATCTCCATCTCGTCGTGGTGGGCCCCGATGGCGTTCACCACGTCGGGGTGCTCCTTGTACTTCTTGGCCATCTCCATGCCCAGGATGGCGTGGGGCAGCTCGGGCTCCTCGGTGCTCACCTTGCCGATGTCGTGGAGCAGGCCGGCGCGGCGGGCGTGCTTCACGTTGAGGCCCAGCTCGGCGGCCATGGTGGCGCAGAGGTTGGCCACTTCACGGCTGTGCTGGAGCAGGTTTTGGCCGTAGGACGAGCGGAAGCGCATCCGGCCCACCATGCGAATCAGCTCGGGATGCAGGCCGTGGATGCCCAGGTCGATGACCGTGCGCTCGCCGATTTCGATGATTTCCTCCTCGATTTTTTTGGTCGTTTTGGCCACTATCTCCTCCACGCGGGCGGGGTGAATGCGGCCGTCTTTCACCAGCAAGTGCAGCGAGAGGCGGGCAATTTCGCGGCGCACCGGGTCGAAGCCCGAGATGATGATGGCCTCTGGGGTATCGTCCACAATAACCTCGACGCCCGTGGCGGCTTCGAGCGCGCGGATGTTGCGGCCCTCGCGGCCGATGATTTTGCCCTTCACATCGTCGCTTTCGATGTTAAACACCGATACGCAGTTCTCAATGGCGTGCTCCGAGGCGGTGCGCTGAATGGTTTCGAGCACCACCTTCTTAGCATCCTTGGTGGCCGTGAGCTTGGCCTGCGCCACGGTGTCTTTGATGTAGGAGCTGGCTTGCAGCTGGGCTTCGTTTTTGAGGCTTTCCACGAGCTGCTCGCGGGCTTCGGCGGCAGTGAGGCCGGCTATTTTTTCGAGCTGGCTCTGCACATCGTGCAGCTGAGCTTCGGCCTCCTGCTGCCTGGCTTGCAGCTCGGCCAGGGCGGCTTCGTGCTTGCTCTGGCGCTTTTCTTCCTGCTGCTCGGCGCGGGTGCGCAGGTGCTCGGTGTCGGCCTGCAGCTTGTCGCGGGTGGCTTCCAGCTCTTTTTCCTTGTGCTGGATGGTTTCGAGCTGCTTCTGGGTGGTGTCGGTAAGGTGCTTGATGCTCTGCTCCTGGGCCAGCACGCCCTGCCGGCGCTCGGTCAGCTCCTGCTCCAGGGCCGCTTTCAGGCGCTGGCTTTCGGTTTCAAATTCGCGCCGCTGGCGCTTCTGCTCCTGCTCGTACTCGTTTTTGAGGTTGCGAAACTTGTCTTTCGACTGCTGAATGCGTTCGTCGCGGGTGCGGGTGGCCTGGGTTTCGGCTTCGTCGAGCAGCTGCTGGGCTTTGGCGCGGGCTTCGCCTTCGAGGTCTTGCCGGGCTTTGCCGGCAAGCTGCCGCCCCAGCAGCACGCCCGCCACCAGGGCAATGACGGCCGCAATGGCGACATATAAAATAATGAGTGACATGGAGTTATGGAATTGAAGTGGAGTCAAAACCATAGCAACGGCAAAAACCCGGAACCGGAGCGCGGTGAAGGCCACTCGCCTTCGGTGCGCCCGGCCGGGCCAACGAGAATCACGGGTGCTGCCCGCCGCTAAGCGGCCAGCACCACGCCAGTCAGCAGTTCGTCGAGGCGCGCCAGGCGCTCGGTAAGAACTGCATCGGTTCCATCCTTTTCTTTGCTAACTTTCAGAGAGTCAGCCATGATGGCAAGGGCTACCATCGCCAGCAGGTCTTGTTTGTCCTGAATGCCATATTTCTCCCGAAACTCGCGTAGCTGCTCGCTGAGCTGCCGGCCGGCCAGGCGCAGGCGCTCTTCGTCGGTCACGGCTACCCGCATGGGGTAGTCGCGTTCGGCAATGCGAATTTTGATAGCTAAGTCGTTCATTCAGAGAGTAGTAAGGAATTCATATGAGAAGGCTCATTATTCCCTCAAATAGGCAAGGCACTTATCTATTTCGCGGATGTATTCGTTGAGGCGTTGTTTCAGCTCGTTGGCCTGGGTGGGTTCCCCGCCGGCTATAGTCTGGACAAGTTTAACAATGTTTTCCTGGTTTTGGTACTCGCGCAGCTGTTTTTCTCGGTCGCGCTCGTCGGCCCGCAGGTGTTGAATCGTGGTGTGGGCATCGGCCAATTCCTCGCGCATCTGCTGATAGGCAGCCACTAAGGTGGTTACCTGCCGCTCCAGGCGGTCGAGCTGAGCAAGTTGTTGAGACGAAGCCACAAAAAGAAGTGATTTAGCCCGCGAAGGTAGGGCTGGTTTGGGATGTTGGTTGTGTGAGCATGGGGCGAGGCTAAAAGACAGACTAAGTAAGAACGTGCTGCTCTATTTACCACCCTTTTTCTTGGTTTTAGCCTGGGTGCCGTCGGGCTTAGCGGTTTTGGTTTTGCCATCGGGCATGGCCGGCCCACAATGTTACTCGCCGCCCCGCGCTTAGCGTTACCCGGTGCCTTATTTTTCCCCCCTACGGCCCGTGGCCGTACCTTCGCCGCACTCGCGTTCGGTAAGTCCCCCAGCCAACGGCTACTCTGATTAAAAAGAGAAGCCCCGGCTGCGACAACAGCCAGGGCTTCGAGAAGTGTGGGGGTTATGGCGTAACCCTTCACCTCACTCAGAGCATGGAAAGGAAGAACGCTAGTAGCTGCTAGCTGTTCGGTCGAGTCGCGCGCGGCAGACCCCGCGCCTACTTCCGAATTAGCGCCCCGGCCTGCTTCTCAAACTGCTGAATGAGCCGCTGCATTACCTGGTCAATGGCCTGGTCAGTAAGGGTTTGGGTAGCGTCTTGCAGCGTGAAGCTCACCGAGTACGACTTCTTGCCTGCTTCGAGCCGGTCGCCTTCGTACACGTCGAACACGTTGAGGCCGTGCAGCAATTTCTTCTCGGTGCGCTGCGCGATGGTGCGCAACTGCTCGAAGGTCACGTTCTTAGCTACTACCAGCGACAGGTCGCGGCGCACCTCCGGGAACTTGGGCAACTCGCGGGCGGTGAGCGTGGCTTTGTACTTCTTGAGCAGCCAGTCCCAGTCCAGCTCGGCGTACCACACGGGCTGGCTCACATCGAGGCGCTTGAGCACGGCCGGCGACACGGCCCCCACGTGGCCAACGGGTTGGTTTTGAACCAGTAAGCTCAAGCCCCCGGCCAGGTAGGGGTGCTGCGTGGGCTGCGGCGCGGCCTGCGGGTGGCCCAGCGCGGCCAGCACTTGCTGCACCGCCCCGGCCGCATCGTGGAACGCCGCTTTTTGGGTGGAGTGCTGCCAGGTTTCGGCGGTGGCGGCGCCGGTGAGCCAGAGGCCGAGCACGGTTTTTTCCTGGTACTGGCCGGCGGCGGTGCGCTGGTAGGTTTTGCCAAACTCGTAGAGCTTGAGGTCGCGCTGGCGGCGGTTGAGGTTGTGGCGCACTACTTCCAGGCCCGAATGCAGCAGCGCGGGGCGCATCACGTTGAGGTCCTGGCTGTTATAGTTCAGGATGCGCACCAGCGACTCGGCGGGCGCGTCGGCCTTTTCGAAGTACTGCGAGTTGGTAAGCGAGTTGGTAATAATCTCCGAAAAGCCCTGGCCGCTGAGCAGGCTGGCCACTTTTTGGCGCACCACCTCGGGGTCGGGGTTGGGGAAAGGCGACAAGAACGAAGCCGAGTTGTGGGGCCGCAGCGCCACGTTGTTGAAGCCGTAGATGCGCAGGATTTCCTCAATCACGTCGGCCTCGCGGGTCACGTCTACCTTGTAAGGCGGCACCTGCAAAAGCCAGGTTTTTGAATTGGGAGTTGGGAGTGAGGAATGAGGAATTGCTTCGCTCGTTTCTTCTTCCTTAATGCTGATACCCAGGCCGGTGAGGATTTCGCGGATGCGCTCCTCCCCTATTTCCTGGCCGATGAGCTTGGTTACGCGGTCGAGGCGCAGGCGCACCTGGTTGTTGGGGATGAGGTGCGGAAACTCGTCCACGACTGGCGCGGCGATGCGCGCGCCGGCTACTTCTTGCAGCAGCAGGGCCGCCCGCTTCAGGGCCGTGGGCACCATGTAGGGGTCGGTACCGCGCTCGAAGCGGAAGGACGCGTCGGTTTTGAGGCCGTGGGCCTGGCTGGTGCGACGCACCACGGCAGGCGCGAAGTAGGCGCTTTCCAGAAACACGCGGGTGGTCGCTTCGCTCACGCCCGAGGTTTTGCCACCAAACACGCCGGCCAGCGCCAGGGGCGCGCCGTGGGCATCGGCAATCACGAGGTCGTCGGCCAGCAGGGTGCGCTCCACACCGTCGAGGGTTACAAATTTTTCGCCGGCTGCAGCGCGCTTCACGCGGATTTTGCTGCCCGTAATCTGGTCAGCATCGAAGGCGTGCAGGGGCTGGCCCAGCTCGTGCAGCACGAAGTTGGTCAC
>CAXTFI010000314.1:0-4362 GCA_964243255.1 uncultured Hymenobacter sp. | reverse complement strand
TACTCGGTGGAGCTGTGCGGCGGCCTGCACGTGGCCAACACGGGCAGCATCGGCTACTTCAAAATCACGACCGAGAGCGCCGTGGGTGCCGGCGTGCGCCGCCTGGAGGCCGTAACGGCCGGCGCCGCCGAAGCCTTTGTCGACCAGCAGCTTGACTTGCTGGGCCAGGTGCGCGAGGCCCTGGGCAACCCCCAGCACCTGCTGACCAGCCTCGACAAGCAAACCGAGGAAATCGCGGCCCTGCGCAAGCAAATCGAGTCTTTCGCCCAGCAGAGCCTCAACCAGCAGAAAACCCAGCTCGTGGGCCAGGTGAAAGACCTGAGCGGTATCAAGTTTTTGGCCGCCCAGGTGCAGGCCACCAGCGCCGACGACCTCAAGAAGCTGGCCTACGACCTGCGCCAGGCCGTGCCCGGCCTCGTGCTGGTGCTCGGGGCCGACCTCGACGGCAAGCCCCAGCTGGCCGTGATGCTCGACGACGACCTCGCCAAAGCCGGCCAGCTCAACGCCACCACCCTGGTGCGCGAGCTGGCCAAGGACATTCAGGGCGGCGGCGGCGGGCAGCCGTTCTTCGCCACCGCCGGCGGCAAAAATGTGGCCGGCCTGGGGGCCGCCATCGCCAAGGCGGAGGCGTTGGTATTTAACTCCTTGTAAAGCAACTAGATGCGCTTACTGGCGTGGTTTAAGCAAGCAACGGGGGCCGGCGCGCAGGTGCCGGCCCCCGTTGCGTTGGCGCCAGTGGCGCCGGCCGGCACCTACCTGGCGGCCGACCAGTCGCCGTGCCCCACGGCGGCCGGGGCCGCCTACCGCGTGGAAGTGTACCAGCAAGCCGGCCTCACCGAGCGGCGGCGCTACAACCTGCTCGATGGCCCCGCCTGGCTGGAGGAACTGCTCGAAACCGGCCCCGATGCCCAGGGCCAGGCCCTGCACCGCCGCACCTGGTACCTGCCCTGGGGCCAAGTCAGCAAGGAAATTGTGCGCTGCGGCAACCACCTTAGCTACCGCCGCTACTTCGCCAACGGCGACCTGGAGCTAAGCAAGCAGGCCACCGCCGGCCGCCTCACCGAGCGCTATGCCCACGCGCCCGCGCCGGGTGGCCAGTACCGCTATTCTGAGCAGATGCCGGTATACCCCGGCGGCGATGTGAGGCAGGTGATGAGTGATATCCAGCGGGAGTTTGTGTACCCGGCCCGCGCCCTGCGCAACCAGGAAACTGGCCGGCTGGTGATGGGTTTCACCGTGTCCGCCACGGGCCTCGTCACGGGTATTGAGGTGCTGGAGAGCGTGTCGGCCAGCCTGGATGAGGCCGGGCGGCAGGCCGTGGCCAGCATTGGCCGGGAGCGCTGGACGCCGGGTTTTCAAAACCGCCGGGCCGTAGTGGTGAGCTATAAAGTGCCCATTACCTGCGCTATCCGGTAGGTGAGGGGCGGAGCAAAGCGGGCTACCCTAATCGTATTGTTGGTAAAAGCAGTAAAAGGAAGTTCAAGCCGCGCGCACGGAGTAGTTTGGCCGCCAACTGTTGTTGGTAGGCGGTAGCTTCGGTAGCCACTCGCTTGGCTTTTTCTCCTGCCTTTCCTTTTGTTATTGATAATGCCACAGCCCACCTCTGCCAACACCGATGAAGAGCTGAACACTGCCAAGCAGGTGCAGCCGGAAAACGTGGGGGCCCTTAACCGCCAGCAGCTTACGCCCGCCGCCGCCGCTGAAAACCAGGGCCACGACGTGCCCGGCCACGACCACGCAAGCCACGACCACACCCCGCACAGCCACGCGGGTCACAGCCACGCCGGCCACTCGCACGACGACTTGAGTGATGAGGGCCACAGCCACGGCCCGGCCGGTGCCAACCCCTACCTGCTGCCCGGCCTTAGCCTGGGGCTGCTGCTGGCCGGGCTGGCGCTGGACTATTTCCACGCGGGCTTTTTTGCGGGCTTCGTGCGCCCGGTGTGGTACGGGCTGGCGTTTGGGCTCGTGGGCTGGAACGTGGTGAAAGCGGCGGTGCTCAGCATCCCGAGCGGCAATGTATTCAACGAGTTCTTGCTGATGAGCATCGCCACCATCGGGGCCTTCGCCCTGGGCGAATACCCGGAGGGCGTGGCCGTGATGCTCTTTTACACCGTAGGCGAGCTGTTTCAGGACGCGGCCGTAAATCGGGCCAAGCGCAGCATCCAGGCCCTGCTCGAAATCCAGGCCACCGAAGTCACCGTGCTACGCGACGGCCAGCCACGTGTTATCGACCCCCAAGCCGTGCGCGTGGGCGACGTGATGGAAGTGCGCCCCGGCGAAAAAGTGGCCCTCGACGGCACGCTCAATACCCGCCCGGCCAGCTTCAACACGGCCGCCCTCACCGGCGAGTCGGCCCCGCAAACCAAGCAGCCCGGCGAGGCCGTGCTGGCCGGCATGATTAACCTTGACAGCCTGGTGCAGGTCACCGTCACGGCCGCTTTCCAGGATACCAAGCTCGCCAAAATTCTGGCTATGGTGCAAAGCGCCGTGGGCCGCAAGGCCAAAACCCAGCAGTTCATCACCAAGTTTGCCAAGGTATACACGCCCATCGTGGTGGGGCTGGCCACGCTGCTGGTGCTGGCGCCCTACTTCGTGGTGCACGACTACGTATTTCGCGACTGGCTCTACCGGGCGCTGGTGTTCCTGGTTATCTCGTGTCCCTGCGCGCTGGTAATCAGCATCCCGCTGGGCTACTTCGGCGGGATAGGGGCCGCCTCACGGGCCGGCATTTTGTTCAAGGGCTCCAACTTTCTCGATGTGCTGCGCGAGATTGATACCGTGGTGCTCGACAAAACCGGCACCCTCACCCAGGGCGTATTTGCCGTGCAGCAGGTGCAGCCCGCGCCCGGCACCCCGGCCGCGCAGCTGCTACGGCTGGTGGGCGCGCTGGAAACCAAATCAACCCATCCTATTGCCAAGGCGGTAGTCGCCCACGTAGGTGCAACCGCCGTCGGCGTACCCGTCGAAAACGTGGCGGAAATCGCCGGCCACGGCCTGCGCGGCCGCGTGGGCGGCCACCAGGTGCTGGCCGGTAACACCAAGCTGCTCAGTAAGTTTGCTATACCCTATCCCGCTGAGGTCAACCAGGTAGCCGATAGCATTGTGGTGGCCGCCATCGACGGGCAGTACGCCGGCTACCTCACCGTGGCCGACGCCCCCAAGGCCGACGCCGCCCAGGCCGTGCGCGAGCTGCGGGCCGATGGCATTACCCGGCTGGTCATGCTCTCGGGCGATAAAGACAGCATTGTGCAGCGCGTGGCCAAGGAATTGGGTATCAGCGAGGCTCACGGCGATTTATTGCCCGAGGACAAGGCCCGCTTCGTGCAGCAGCTCTTGGCCGAAGGCCGCAAGCTGGCCTTCGTGGGCGACGGCGTGAACGACGCTCCCGTGGTAGCCCTGGCCAACGTGGGCATCGCCATGGGCGGCCTGGGCTCTGATGCCACCATCGAAACGGCCGATGTGGTCATTCAAACCGACCACCCCAGCAAAATCGCCACCGCCCGCCGTATCGCCCGCGCTACTCACCGCGTGGTGTGGCAAAATATCTGGCTGGCCTTCGCCATTAAGGCCGTAGTGCTAGCCCTCGGCGCGGGCGGTCTGGCCACCATGTGGGAGGCCGTCTTTGCGGATGTAGGGGTGGCATTACTGGCTATCCTGAATGCCGTGCGCATCCAACGGATGGATTTTGCTAAGAAATAGCCGGCAAGCTGCTCCCTGCTTGCCGTTCCCGAAGCCGTGCCTAGTCATGCTGAGCGTCCGCAGCCCGTCTGCTTGCTGTTTTTCATTTTAAAAGGCTCGTACCCAATAACTATTTTAATTCCACTCAGTCCGATTGAAGCGGCAGAGTTGAGAGCGCGTAAAGTGACGGTGACGCCATTTCAATTCCACTCAGTCCGATTGAAGCGCGCTAGCTGCCTAGCCGCCAGCAGCGCATCGGCCTATTTCAATTCCACTTGGTCCGATTAAAGCGTACCAGAACCAGGGGCCTGCTGTCATTTTAGCAGAATTTCAATTCCACTTGGTCCGATTAAAGCAAAGCTGATTATGCAGGCACTACTCAACAAAACCCCATTTCAATTCCACTTGGTCCGATTAAAGCGCGGCCGGCATCAGCTGCGGCTGGCGTAGTAGTCGCATTTCAATTCCACTTAATCCGATTAAAGCCCGAAAACGTCTGACCGACTTCCTGAAACGAGTCGAATTTTAATTCCACTTGGTCCGATTAAAGCAGCCTGGCTTTACTTCGCAGCCTGGCAGGGCTGCAAATTTCAATTCCACTTGGTCCGATTAAAGCTTTAACCGAACCCGTGAACATGGCAAACGCGTCGCTATTTCAATTCCACTTGGTCCGATTAAAGC
>CAXTFI010000313.1:0-4434 GCA_964243255.1 uncultured Hymenobacter sp. | reverse complement strand
TACTATACCCTGCACCTGCGCCACGAGGGCCTGCGCCTGCAAGACGTGCTCACCCACCTCTACGTGCTGCTGCCCGTGCTCGACAACGACAAGCACTACTACGTGGACCAGAACGAGGCCGAAAAGCTGCTGCACCGCGGCGGCGACTGGCTGCCCCGCCACCCCGAGCGCGGCTTTATCACGCGGCGCTACCTGCGCTACCGGGCCCTGTACGTGAACCCCGCGCTGGCCCGGCTGCTGGAAGGGGAGGAAGCGGAGCCATTTAACGACACCTCACGGGACCCCTTTGGGGCCGGCCCCCTCTCCAAAAAAGAGGGGGAGCCTAACGACTCCTCTGAAAGCATGACCGGTGCCCCCTCTTTTTTGGAGAGGGGGTCAGGGGGTGAGGTGCCCACGCCGGCTGACCCTAAAGCCGAAAAAGTCTCCCTGCACGACCAGCGCCTCCAGCAAGTGGCCGATGAAATCTACCAGCTCGGCCCCAAGCGCGTGCTCGACCTGGGCTGCGGCGAGGGCAAGCTGCTACGCCTGCTGCTGCGCCAGCATAAGATTGACTATATTCTGGGCATGGATGTGTCGCACCAGGCGCTGGCCCGCGCCGCTCAGCGCCTGCACCTGGCCGAAATGCCCCCGCGCCAGCGCGCCCGCCTCGACCTCATCCAGGGTTCGCTACTGTATAAGGACGACCGGCTGGCCGGCTTCGACGCGGCGGCGCTGGTTGAAGTCATCGAGCACCTCGACCCCAGCCGCCTCGCCGCCCTCGAAGCCGTGGTGTTTGGCCACGCGCGCCCGGCGCACGTCTTCGTCACGACCCCCAACGCCGACTACAACCAGCTCTACGACCGCCTCGCGGCCGGCACCTTCCGCCACGCCGACCACCGCTTCGAGTGGAGCCGCGCCGAGTTCGCGGCCTGGGCCTCCGCCGTGGCCGAGCGCCACGGGTATCAGGTGCGGCTCGTGGGCATGGGGGAGGAGGTGGAGGGGGTAGGGGCCCCGTCGCAGTTGGCGGTGTTTGTGATATTATAGTCTCTCTATTTTTTCAATGGCTTTCAGTACGGCCTCACGATTTTTTGCCTCCGTAATAAAGCTTGGTAGTCGTTCAACCATCGTTGTGTGGGTAGTCGTTTGCCTTTCTCGTAGCTTAGCCTCTACGTAGTTCCTTATTTCTCTGAGGTGCAGCCGATTATAAGCCCATAATAGGTTGCCTTTTACATCGCCTTGTAGCCGTAACGGTAGACCGAAAATAGGGTCTGCTCCTTGGGACCCATTGCCATAATTACGGAAATACTCTTCGTTTCTGGCTCGATAGATTCTAGTAGCCCCGCAGGCCGCACAAGAAATAGCAAACCCATCTACTTTCTCTTTGGAATGCGGAATCACTTTGTTTATCCCTTTACCGCAGTTGTCGCAGTGTGCCCTAACTGACACTTTATACTTGATTAAGTCAGCTGCTTTTTCGGTATGGGTGCAATACCCACAATTCAACTTGGCAGTAACCCATGTGTTACCAGCTGTTACCAATGCTTCATGTTTACATTTTGGGCACTCAACAACAAATTCATTCATGTACGACTGTCGTACCGTGGCGGGGCCTAAATATCTAGAGACTATTTCTTCCATGATATCGAAAATGACAGAACGTTAAACTATTCCACACTTAATTTTAAATGCCCACCCAATCCCTCCCGAATAATTCGCATTAAAATTGAAAGTCGAATATCCGATGCATCGTTTTCAATACGGGAGATATATGTTTTGGTCGTGCCACATTTCTCCGCTAGCTGTGCCTGCGTCATTCCTTTTTCTTTGCGTAGCTCTTGCAGCATCACGCCAAGCTTAAAGGATTCAAAACCTTCTTCAAACTCTTCGCGGGCGGTGGTGCCGCGTTCGCCGTACTGCTCGGCGAGGTGGTTAGTGAAAGAAGTAAGATAAATAGCGAGCTGGTTTCTCATAAAAGTAATTTTGCCTTAGACATTTGTTGCAAATACGATTGGAATATCTTAAGCTCATCAGTTCGGTTAAGATTGGTGATAATCAACTTGTCGTTCACGTCGTGGGTTTTCAAAAATGCTATTTCTGATTGAAATGGCTGGTCATCCAGCCAATAAAAATCTGATTTCATATCAATAGCCTCAGTTTTCAACGTGTCCCAATTTGTCGGCTGAACAGAATTTTTAAGCTTATCGATTGTCGCTTGCTGCAAAAATTGTGACAGGTAACGAAGCGCAGGAGCACTGTCGCCTTTGCAATGAGTTGTCAGCCAATAACACTCAAAATGAGCGGCGGCAAAATCAATAAATTCCTCAACTCCGGGAGCAGCTCGCGTGTGTTTAGTCGTTAGCAACACGCCGTCAATATCCAGGTAAAGTTTTATCATTCAGCGAAAGTAGCCTGCCTTGTTCAATGCCTCAAGATATCCTAAAGCTCCCCGAACTCTCCCTCATCCTCCTAATAGGCAGCACGGGCGCGGGCAAGTCCACCTTCGCCCGTCGCCTGTTCAAGCCCACCGAAATAGTGTCGTCCGATGCCTGCCGGGGCCTGGTGTCGGATGATGAAAACAGCCTGGATGCCACCAACGACGCCTTCGAGCTGCTGCACTACTGGGTGGCCAAGCGCCTCAAGCGCGGCCGCCTCACGGTGGTAGACGCCACCAACGTGCGCGCCGAAGACCGCAAGGGCCTCGTGGCGCTGGCCCGGCAGTACCACTGCCTGCCGGTGGCCATCGTGCTCGACGTGCCCGAGGCCGTGGCCGAAGCCCGCAACCGCCAGCGCCCCGACCGCGCCGGGCTCAAGCCCCACGTCATTGCCAACCACCGCCGCCTGCTGCGCCAGGGCCTGCGCACGCTCAAGCCGGAGGGCTTCCGGCACGTTTTTCACCTGCGCGGGGTCGAGGAAATTGACGCCGTGCAAGCCATAATGCGCGACCCGCTGCACAACAACCGCCAGCAGGAAACCGGCCCCTTCGACATTATCGGCGACGTGCACGGCTGCTATACCGAGCTGCTGGCGCTGCTGGCGGAGCTGGGGTATGTGGTTGAAAAGGAAGAGGTTACCGATGCGCGCGATTTGGGCGTGCGGGTGGTGCGGTCGCCCTCCGCGTCGACCCCACCCCCTAGCCCCCTCCCCGATGGGGAGGAGGGACTAGCCTCTAGCAATACTGTTAACTCCCTTACTACTAGTCTAGTACTAGAAGCTAGTCCCCCCTCCCCATCGGGGAGGGGGCTAGGGGGTGGGGTTCGCCAGGTCATCTTCCTCGGCGACCTCGTGGACCGCGGCCCCGCCTCGCCCCAAGTGTTGCGCCTGGTAATGAGCATGGTGCGCGATGGCCTGGCCCTGTGCGTGCCCGGCAACCACGACCTGAAGCTGCTGCGCCACCTCAACGGCAAAAACGTATCGGTGACCCACGGCCTGGCCGAAACCCTGGCCCAGCTCGAAACTGAGCCGCCCGCGTTCAAGGAGCAGGTGCGGCAGTTTTTGGATAAGCTGGTGAGCCACTATGTGCTCGATGGCGGCCGGCTGGTGGTGGCCCACGCGGGCCTGCCCGAAGCCATGCAGGGGCGCGGCTCGGGGGCGGTGCGCAGCTTCGCGCTCTTTGGCGAAACGACCGGCGAAACCGACGAGTTTGGCCTGCCCGTGCGCTACCACTGGGCCAGCGAGTACCGGGGCCGGGCCCTGGTGGTATACGGCCACACGCCCGTGCCCGAGCCCGAATGGCTCAACAACACCATCGACATCGACACGGGCTGCGTGTTCGGGGGCCGCCTCACGGCCCTGCGCTACCCCGAGCGGGCGCTGGTGGCCGTGCCCGCCGCCGCGGTATACTGCGCGCCCAGCCGCCCGCTCCACTATAACCCGCATCAGCTTGGTGAGCAACTAACGAATAACGAACTACCAACCACGAGCCAGCAGCAGCACGACGACCTGCTCGATATCCGCGACGTGACAGGCAAGCTGCTCATTACCACGCGCTTACTAAATACCGTCACCATTCGGGAGGAGAACGCCGTGGCCGCCCTGGAGGTGATGTCGCGCTTCGCCCTCCACCCCAAGTGGCTGCTGTATTTGCCGCCCACCATGTCGCCCACCGAAACCTCGGAGCTGCCCGACCTGCTCGAACACCCCGCCGAAGCCTTTGCCTACTACCAGCGCCAGGGCGTGGAGCGCGTGGTGTGTGAGGAAAAGCACATGGGCAGCCGCGTAGTGGTGGTGCTGGGCCGCGACGAGGCCGCCATCCAGCGCCGCCTGGGCGTGGTGGGCGAGGGGCTGGGCAAGTGCTACACCCGCACCGGCCGTAACTTCTTCACCGATAATGAGTTAGAGAATGCCTTCCTGGCTCGCCTGCGCGATGCCCTCAGCACGGCCGGCTTTTGGGAGAAATTCAGCACCGACTGGGTGTGCCTCGATGCCGAGCTGCTGCCGTGGTCGGCCAAGGCCCAG
>CAXTFI010000312.1:0-4484 GCA_964243255.1 uncultured Hymenobacter sp. | reverse complement strand
TTCCTTGGTGAGCACGTCCACCATGCCGTCTTCGCTTACCACCACCACTAGGCAGGGGTAGGGCGAGCTTTCGACGTAGCGCACGGCCGAGTTGTAGCGCGCCCCGCGGGTGCTGGTGCCGTGGCCGCTGGCTTTGCCATCGAGAATAACGCCGATGGAATAGCAATAGCCCTCGGGGTCAAGCAGAACCGCACCGTCGATGCTGGTGATGAGCTGGGTGATGAGCGGCGTAAGCGGCACTGGCTCAATGAGCGTGCACTGCAGCTTGAGGCGGTCGGCCTCGGCCAGGGCCTCAGTAGTGATGACGAGCAGCGTGCCCTTGGGCTGGCGGCTGGCTTCGAGCACCACCTCCCAGAGGAGGGCCACCTTATCGGCCCGGTGCAGGTCAAAGGTGCGCTTGAGGTCGCGCTTGAAGCGGGTGCGGTTGAGGCGCGGGCGCGGCAGCGTGGGCAGGCCGTAGCGGGCGCGCAGCAGCACCTGCCCGGCGTGGGCCAGCTCCCAGGCGTAGTGCTTCACAAAGTGAATGTCGAACAGGTCCTCGCGGCTGGCATCGTAGTGGCCCACCTGCCGGCCCAGGGCGTACACTTTTTCGCCATCGGCCAGCAGGTGCACATCCTGGCTGGTCATTTCCAGCAGCTTGCGCACGGCGCGGTAGTCGCTGAGCTCGGTAGGGCAGGTGAGGGCAAATACCTCCTCAATGTTGGGGTGGCCGCGCTGGGCCAGCAGCAGCCGCCCGATGCCCTCGGCCCCCTCGTAGCGCAGGCTGGAGATGGTGTTGAGGGTAAAAAACAGCTGCGCCGTGCCAGGGTCGGCCCCCAGGGCATGAGCGGGCGTGTCGAGTAGGCTCTTGCCCGACGCGCGCAGCAGCTCCTCCGTTTCGCGGGGCCGGAAGAGGAAGCCCGCGCCCGGCTCGGGCTCGTTGAGCGACTTCACGCACTCCTCGTTGAAGCGGTACATGGCCGCCACCAGCAGCGAGTTGGCCAGCGGCCGGCCGTCGGTATAAAAGCGGTCGGGCTGCAGCGACGGGTACGAGCGCAGCGGCTTGCGCTGCACCCGCAGCAGCGTAAACACCAGGTAGCCCTCGATGCGCACCGGCCAGCCCGCGTAGTGCTGATAGTGTGCGTTTTCATCCAGGTCATCCAGCGCCCGCTGCACCACGGCGCGCACGCTGCGGTTTTCGTAGCGCTGGCGCAATTGGCTGGGGCTGAGGTCGGTATCGGGCAGCAGGGCAATGGGGCGCAGGCCGGCGGCCGGGCACGCCAGCCCCTGGGCCACGGCCTGCGCAAACGCCTCGGCGGGCAGGCTGCTTTCCGGGGGCTCCTGGCACACGGGCAGGCTGGCGGCGGGGTCGAGGGGCAGGGCCAGCAGCTGCACGTAGGGGTGCAGGTCGTCGTCGAGGGCATCGAACAGCGCCTGCGCGACGCTCTGCGCCCCTTCGAGGTAGCGGCGCTGGTGGTGCCAGATAAAGTTGGGGGAGCCGGGGGTGGCTAGCGTGGATAGGGCAGGGGAGAGCGTAAGCAACATAGCAAAAGGGCGCGCGAGCGGGGCCGCGCACGCCTCTGTGCCATGCGCGAAGCTCTACAGCTGAAAGATAACCGGCAAGGTCATCTTTTGCTTTATCGGCTTGCCCTGATACAGCGCCGGCTCCCACTTGGGCGCGGTTTTGATGAGGCGCAGGGCTTCCTCATCCAGCCCCGAGCCGTGCTTTTGCACCACGCGCGCATCGGTGAGCGAGCCATCGGGCTGCACGGTGAACTCCACGGGCACCTTGGCTTGAATGTGGCGCTTGCGGGCCAGGTCGGGGTACTTCTGGTTGGCCGCAATCCAGGTGAAGAACGCGGCATTGCCGCCCACCGGCTGGGCCGACTTTTCGGGCCGAATGATGGCCGCGCCGCTGGGAGCCGTGCCCACCACCGAGCTGGTGCCGGGGGCCGCCGCCACCGCGCCGGGCGGCAGGGGCTGCGGCGAGCCGCTGCCGGCGGCCGGAATCTGCACCGTTTCGCCCGAGCCGGGGGCCAGCACAAAGCTCACGGGCACCGTTACGCGCTGGCGCACCAGCTGGCCCTTTTGGTGCGCGGGCGTCCACCGGGGGCCGGCCTTGATAACGCGGATGGCTTCGGCGTCGAGCAGCGGGGCCACCGGCTGCTTCACTTCCACCTCGCTCACTGTCCCGCTCTTTTCTACCACGAAGCTGACCTGCACCGTGCCTTCCTGGTTGGCGCGCAGGGCGGCGGTGGGGTATTTCTGGTGGCTCTGCAAGTACTCGGCGTAGGCGGTGGGGCCACCCTTGGGCACGGCGGGCTGCTCCACGGCGTCGTACACGTGCTTAGGGTCGTCCTTAACGTACTTAAGCTTAACGGGCTTCTGGGCGAGCGCGGGCGTAGCGGCAGCCACGGCGAGCAGCAGGGGGAGGGAACGCAGATTAAACATGGATTAAAAATGAAGAGGCAAGCTAACAATCGGGGAGGCAACGGGGTAAAGGGGCGAGGCACGCTGCGCACTCGCCCCTACCGCTGGGTAAAGAACGCGCTGCCTGCTCCGGTTGAGTACGATAACCGCAGCCAGCCGCGCGATTACCAGAAAAACAAGCATGTGTTGTCGGCGGCTGGTCGCTACTCGTTTTTGGCCAAAAATCATGGCCCGTTAGTTTCTACTTATGTACGTTCGCAAAAATCTCCGTCCCCTTTTCGTTTGGCAAAATTATGGCTGGCGGCCCCTGCTCATTTTCGCCCTCTACGACGCTTTCATTTGCCTACTCTACGGGCCGCTCAATATTCATTGGCTCGACATTCCGTGGCAGCCGGTGGCTACGCTGGGCACGGCGGTAGCTTTTTACATTGGCTTCAAGAATAATGGTTCCTACGACCGCTTTTGGGAGGGCCGGCAGCTGTGGGGCTCCATCGTGAACACCTCCCGCACCTGGGCCATCCGGGTGTTTGACTTTGTGCAGCCCCAGAACGGCGAGCTGCTGCCCACCCCGGCCGCCACGCGCGAGCTGCACCGCCGCCTGCTCTACCGCCAGCTGGCCTGGTGCAATGCCCTGCGCCTGCACCTGCGCCGCCAAACGGCCGAGCTATGGGATGCCGAGGTGGCGCCCTTCCTGGCTGACCCCGACGACCGCGCGCTCTCCACCAAAGCCAACCCGCCCACCCACCTGCTGCGCCACCAAAGCAAGGAAGTGCTGGACCTCTACCAGAACGGCATGCTCAGCGAATACCGCCACGTGGCCCTGATGGACACCATTCAGGATTTATTTAATGCCCAAGGAGCCTGCGAGCGCATCAAGAACACGCCTTTCCCGCGCCAGTACGCTTTCTTTAGCTACGTGTTTGTGTGGATTTTCGCGGCCTTGCTGCCGCTGGGCTTGGTCGAGGAGTTTGACCACCGCGTGGCGCTGGGCCCGTTTCACGTCTGGCTCATGGTGCCCTTTGCCGCTACCGTTAGCTGGGTGTTCAACACCATCGAGCTGGTGGGTCACAACAGCGAAAACCCGTTTGACAACAAAGACAACGACGTGCCGATGCTGGCCATTTGCCGCAGCATCGAAATCGACCTGCGCGAGCTGCTGGGCGAAACCGACCTGCCTAAGCCCATTCAGCCCGTGGAAGACGTGCTGTACTAGCCCTAAAGAAGGCAGGCGCTAAAGTAAAAAGATAGAGAGAACGTCATGCTGAACGCAGGGAAGCCTCTCGCTCGAATCGTCGGGTTGCTAAACTCAATGAAGCGAGCAAGAGGCTTCCCTGCGTTCAGCATGACGTTCTCCCTTTGTGCTAGCTGTTCTAGCTGGCCCTTGCCCAGGCCGTACCTTTACGGCTCGTTATTTATTCTTAGGTGATGTATAGATATCCCCGGCCGATTTCCGCGTTTGGCCGTTTTGTGCTGTTGATGCAGGTGATGGTAACCCGGCCCGAGCGCCGCCAAGTGCTGTGGCAGCGCACCCTGGATGAGGCCGTCGACATTGGTACCGATTCCGTTTTCATCGTGGGCCTGGTTTCTACCTTCATCGGGGCCGTTACCTGCGTGCAGATTGCCTACAACATGGTCAACCCGCTGGTGCCGATGAGCACGGTGGGCTTTATGGTGCGCGAGATGACCATTCTGGAGCTGGCGCCCACCATTATTTCCATTGTGCTGGCGGGCAAGGTGGGCTCGGCCATCGCGGGCGGGCTGGGTACCATGCGCATCACCGAGCAGATTTCGGCCATCGATGCCATGGGCATTAACTCGGCCTCCTACCTGGTGCTGCCGCGCATTCTGGCTTCGCTCTTCGTGTTTCCGCTGCTCGTTATCCTGGCCATGAACCTGAGCATCCTGGGCGGCTACATTGCCACGCAGCTGGCGGGCGTGATGCCGGGCGCCGACTACATCGAGGGCATTCGCTACGCGTTTAAGCCCTACACGGTGCTGTTTGCCATCATCAAGTCGGTCGTGTTCGCGTTCCTGGTCTCGGCCATTTCGGCCTACAAAGGCTACACGCTGCGCGG
>CAXTFI010000311.1:0-4555 GCA_964243255.1 uncultured Hymenobacter sp. | reverse complement strand
CGTAGAGGCCCACCGCGATGGCGTCGAGCAGCGTGCTTTTGCCCGCGCCCGTGGGCCCCGTAATGGCAAAGAGCCCCGTATCGGCCAGCGGCGCCGCGTCGAACCGAATCAGGTGCGGGCCGGGCAGCGAGTTGAGGTTGGCGAAGCGCAGGCTGATAATCTTCATAGCCTAAAATTACGCCCGCACCCGCCAAACGGCGAATGCGGGCGCATTTTGTACCCGGCGTAGCTGCGGTGGCAGCCTACTTGGCTGCTCGCCGACGGCGGGCATCTTCGGCCAGGTAAAACTTAAACTCCTGCCGATAAGCCTTCTGGTCCCAGTTCGGCCGGGCCAAGTCGACGTATTTAATGGACGCCCGGATGATAGCCTGCCGCTCGGGCGGGCAAGTGAGATTGGTCGAATCGGCGAGCAGCGCGGTGTGGCATAAGGTGAGTTGGGCTTCTACCTGCGCGATACGGTCAGTGGCATCGCCAATAAGAATGTCGTCAGGCGTCCGCTTTAGTGGAAAGCTTTGTCCGCGATAAGTAGTGGTAGTCGTGGTTTTGGCAGCAATAGCCTTGTTAGCGGTATTCTGGGCGGCAATAGCATTTACCAGCCCAATAGCAGGCAATAGCTGAGCACGGGCAATTTGGGTCGTGCCCATGCCAACGATTAAGAATAAAGGAAGTACTAACTGTTTCATGTAGCAATAAATAGAAGGTTTTGGGAAAACGACAGCAAATTACGTGAGCCAGCTTAGCAATAGCAAACCGCTCTAAATAAACGGTGTGAAATATTTACGCTACTGTTAGTAAGCCGGTTAAATTAGTATAATAGCCGAATTTAATTCCGGCTTGCTTATCACTCGCCCTGCCCGGCCCAGGCCTGCGGGTCTTGCTCGGCCAGCCGCTGGCGCAGCTCCTGAAAGGTGGCGGCGAGGGCGGCGGCCCGCTCGGGGGGTAGGCCGGCCACGCGGCGCCGGAATACCTCGTCCACGGTCAGTTCGTGCAGGTGCTCGATGGGCGCGGCGGCCTCGCCGAGTACGTCGGGCGCTTCGGTGCGGCGCTGGTGGCGCACGCCGCGCGGGGCCAGCACCTGGGCGCGCCGCTCCTTGAGGGCGGCTTGCACGCGGCGCTGCACCTCGGCGGGCGCCTCGTCGGAGCGCACCAGCACGTCGGCCCAGGCCACGAGGCTAAAGGCTTCATTATCAAAAGCCAGGATGGCCGCCTCCACCTCGTCCAGCTCGCCGTGAAAGCGCTGCAAGCGGCGCGTCACGGGCACGGGCCGGGCCGTAATTTCGGGCGGCCCTACCCCCCCGAAATCCAGCAAGAGCACCTGCTGCCGGTCGTCGGCCTCGGTGAACGAGAGCGGCACCGGCGAGCCCGAGTAGCGAATGTGGGCCCGCCCGCCCACCACCTGCGGCCGGTGCAGGTGGCCGAGCGCCACGTAGTCAAAGGTGGCCGGGAAGTGCTCGGCCCCCACCACGCCCAGCCCGCCGATGTGCACGTCGCGTTCGGCGCCCTCGCGGGCCTCGCCGCCGGCCGCGTAGAGGTGGCCGGTGGCGAGCACCGGCACGTCCTGCTCGCGCAGGCGGCGCACGCTATCGTGCTCACTCAAAGCCCGGTAGTGCCCCGTGATGCTCTCCCGAATGCGCGCCTGCCGCTCGTCGGGCGTTTCGCCGGCCACGGTCAGGCGCAGGTCGCGGTCGCGCAGAAAGGGCACGGCGCACACCACCAGCCCGGCCCGGCTGCTAGCCTCACCCAGGCTGATAATCTGCTCGTTAGCGTCAGTCGGCACGCCGCCGATGACGTGAATGCGCAGCGCCCGCAGCAGCCGGCGGCTGGCGTTGAGCAGGGTAGGGGAGTCGTGGTTGCCGCCCACTATCACCACGTCGCGGCAGGCCGTGCCCTGCATCCGCACCAGAAAATCGTAGTACAGCTCCTGCGCCGCGTGCGAGGGGGTAGTGGTGTCAAACACGTCGCCGGCCAGCACCAGCGCCTCCACGCCTTCGGCCTGCATGGTCGTCAGCAGCCAGTCGAGGAAAAACTTTTGCTCGGTGAGGCGCTCCTGGCCGGTGAGAAAATGCTGGCCCAAATGCCAGTCGGCGGTGTGCAGTACGCGCATCAAAAACAACAATCAGAATCTACCCAAAGATACGCATTGGCCCTGGCGGCCAACGCGGCCACCGGGGCGCTACCTCGCCGTAGGCCACAAAGGCGCGGGCCTGCGGATAGGCCACGTGCTTACCGCGCACGAATGGATAAATTTCACAGCTACTCACTGTGCGCTCAGATAATTGATAATCAGTATTTTGCACAAAAAGCAGTGCAGCGTATAGCGGACGGGCCACCTTGCTGCGCTTACCCATAATGTGTTCTGCCAATGAGATTCTTCGTAGAAGCAAGCAGCGTTACTCAACCAGCCTGGTTTTGAGGATGGCCGCTTAACGCATTTAAATTCAGATTTTTATGAAAGCTACTCAGTTTTTTGGCGCCGCCCTGCTGGGGCTGGTCATCAGTTTTTCGGCCCATGCCCAAACGCCTCTGATGGGTACTCCGGGCACCCCGGTAGCACCCGGCACGCCTGTATCGGCGGGCACGCCGGTGCTGGGCGCGGGGGCCGTGGTGCCGGGCCAGGTGGGTAGCCCCAACACGGGTAGCCTGCCCACGGGCACGGTGCCCGCCAATGCCACTACGCCAATGGGCAGCTCGGGCCAGCTGTACCCGGCCAACGGTGTGCCCGCCAGGAATTTAGACGGCGGCACGCAGCGTGCCGACCAGCCCATTATCGGCAATGGCAACCCGGCCACCACCGGCGGCCAGCCCACCCGCCGCCTCAATAAAGCCCGCACCACGACCACGCCGGTTCGTCCGTAATTAGTTGAGTAGCAATATTTTAGCAAAAAGCCCGGCTGCTCGGTGAGCAGCCGGGCTTTTTGCTGGGCTTCAGGTTAGCGCGGCTAGCCGATTTTCTTGCCGCTCATGGCCTGCTTGATGGACAGGTTCATCACGCGCTCGGCGTAGGGGCGCGTTAGCTCGTCGAGCTCATCCATGCGCCGGAGAATGAGGTCGCGCTCGTTGCCGGTGAGGGCGGCGCGTAGCTCGTCGGTTTTAGTGGTGGTAGTGGCTACTTCGCTGGCTGCCAGGTGCTCGGCGTTTTTTTTGAGGAAGCGCTCGACCTGGTAGAGCAGCTGCTCGGCGGCGGTGCGGGCCTCGATGAGCAAGCGCGCGGCCACGTCCTGCTTGGCGTGGAGGAGCGAGTCCATCAGCATCTGCTCCACCTGGTCGTCGGTGAGGCCGTACTGGGGCTTGATATCGACCTGCTGGCGGGTGCCCGAGCGCAGCTCCACGGCCTCCACGCGCAGGATGCCGTCGGCGTTGAGAAAGAAATTAACGTCGATTTTGGGTAGGCCGGCGGGCATGGCCGGAATGCCGCTCAGCACGAATTCGCCCAGCTTGCGGTTTTCGCTAACCAGGTCGCGCTCACCCTGATAGACGCCGATTTTCAGGTTCACCTGGCCGTCGACGCTGGTGGTGTACTGGCGGCCGGCCTTGGTCGGAATCTTGGAGTTGCGCGGGATGATGGCATCGAGGAGGCCGCCCAGCGTTTCGATACCCAGCGTGAGGGGCGTCACGTCGAGCAGCAGCACGTCGCGGCGGTTGCCAGCTAATATATCGGCCTGAATGGCCGCGCCCAGCGCCACCACCTCGTCGGGGTTGAGGGAATTATTAACGGGCTGATTAAACAGCTCTGCCACTGCCGCTTGCACCAGCGGCACGCGCGTAGAGCCGCCCACCAGCAGCACGGCGTTGATGGCGGCGGGCGTCAGCTTCGCATCGCCCAGGGCCTGGCGGCAAGCGGCCAGCGTGCGGTCGACCAGCGGCCGGATGAGGCCGTCGAATTCGGCGCGGGTTAGCGTAACGCTGGTCACGGTTTCGTCGCCGTCGATGAGCTGGGTCGTGAAGTCGTCGTGCTGGCTGAGGTAGCGCTTGGCCATTTCGGCGGCCAGGCGCAGCTGCTGCTGCAAGGCCGGCACCTCTTGAAACTCGGCGGTCAGGTTGAACGCCGCCTGCCAGTGCTCCACGATGGCGCGGTCGATGTCGTCGCCGCCCAGCCAGGTGTCGCCGTGGGTGCTCAGCACCTCAAAAATGCCCTGGTGCAGGCGCAGGATGCTGATATCGAAGGTGCCGCCGCCGAGGTCAAATACGGCCACGGTTTTCTCCTCGTCGGGGTCCAGCCCGATGCCGTAGGCCAGGGCGGCGGCGGTGGGCTCGTTCACGATGCGCAGCACCTCCAGGCCCGCCAGGCGGCCGGCGTCGCGGGTGGCCTGGCGCTGCGAGTCGTTGAAGTAGGCGGGCACCGTAATGACGGCGCGGCGCACCGGCGTTTTGAGGGCGTGCTCGGCGCGGTGGCGCAGCTCGCGCAGGATGTCGGCCGACAGCTCGATGGGGGAGTAGAAGCGCTCGCCCACCCGCACCTTCACCAGGCCCTCGGTGTCGTCGTCAATCACCTTGTAGCCCAGCTGGCCGGCGTGCGGGCCCAGGTCGCGGTAGCTTTTGCCCAGCAGGCGCTTCA
>CAXTFI010000310.1:0-4566 GCA_964243255.1 uncultured Hymenobacter sp. | reverse complement strand
ACAATGGCCGCGTGCTGGCGGCGGCCCAGCAGCATGGTGCCGCGGCCCTCGTCGCCCTCGTGGCGCAGGGCGGCCACGCCCAGGCAGGCATCGTAGAGGCCGTGGGTGTTGCCGGGCGAGATGCGCAGCATGAGGCGGCGGCCCGCGCCGCGCAGCACCTCGTTGTAGTCGCGGTCCAGCACCGGCTGCTCATTGTCGGCGGTGTCGGCCTCGCGCAGGGCGCGGGTGCACTCGTGCAAAAACTCCAGCACCGCCGCGTGGGGCAGCGACGACGGCCGGTTGGGCCCCGGCTTGCCGGGCAGCGTGTAGTACGAGTCGTAGGTGTCGGCGGCCAGCTGCATCACTACCACCACCAGGTAGCCGTTCAGGCTCAGGGGCGTAGAGCAGAAGCAGCGGCGGTTTTCGCCGCGCCGGGCCACCAGCGCCTGTAGGGTTTGGTCGGTGGCCTTGCACACCAGCTCGTACCAGTGCTGCTTTTCCATGCGGTCGTGGTCCTGCGGGTGCAGGTGGTACACGTTGTCGCGCGGGCTCAGGTTGCCGGCTTCCAGCGAGGCGGCCAGGGTTTTAATACCCCCAAAATCGGCCGGGCCGTAGCGCAGGCTGGTGGGCTCCACCACCACGCTCGCCGGGTCGTCTTCCTCACGGCCCGAAGCCAGGCCCAGCAAAAAAACCTCGGGCCGCAAGTTGCGGTCGAGCAAATTAAAAATACCTTCGGCAAACAGCTGAGCCGAAACGCGAAACAAGCTTTGGTGTTCCCACATAGGTGGCAGTCGGGGGGGCGATGGCCGCCAGGGCCGGAAGGGCCACCCACGCATAAGCGGGCGGCACTGGCTTCTTGCCCATACGTAGAAAACCGGCTAATAGTAACGTTTCTGCGCCAAAGGCAGCACATTTTAACCAGCTTCATCGTATCTTCGGGTTGCCGGCGCGCGCTGGCTGCCAGCCCTTCACCTCCCGTTTCCATGCCGCCTATGCTCTTCATCGACATGCTCCTGGTGATGGTGGTGGCGCTATCGTTTATCCCCATCATGACGGGCTATTGCGCCGCCTCGCGCGGGCGCTCGTTCTGGCTGTGGTTTGCCCTGGGCTGGCTGCTGCCCATCGTCTCATTCCTGCTGCTGTTCGCCCTCATCGCCCGCGACGAGCTGGACCCCGGCCGCCAGCTGCTGCGCGAAGCCAAGCAGATTCTGAAGGAAGCCGAACAAAGGAAAGTGGAGCGGTAAATGAGTAAGGGAGTAAATGAGTAAAGTGCGCGTGCCCGACTACTTTACTCATTTACTCCCTTACTCATTTACTTTTTCAGCGGGTCGTGGCCCCAGTTCATGAGTGAGTAGCGCCAGCGGGAGGTTTTTTCGTCTTCCTGGTGGGCCGGGCCCTGGGCCAGGTGGCGGCTTATGTAGCTGTGCACCTTGTGCATATGAGCCTCATCGTCGGGCGTGAGGTCGGCTTTCTTCTTATGAAGAATCCCGATAATGCGCTCGCCTGAGTGATGGCCGATGCTCGCGCCGTCGCCGCTGGCCTGGCCTACCGATTTCGACTCGTCGGTTTTAAGCCATTTCTCCAGCTCGCCGGCCGTCATATTAACGTCGTGCTTGAAGGAGGTGTAGATGTCGTCGGGATGGGAGTTTTGGGCTGCTGCCATAAAAACGCTTTTTTAAGTAAGAAAATAGCTATTCTACTGCAAGCTGCCCGAATGGGTTGTCTAGCAGTAGCGCGAAGCTCTGCTTCGTGCGCGAGCGCTGCGAGCATGGTCGTCAGGGCTACTGGCGTAGTTCCGCCTGCTCGCGGCGCTCGCGCACAAAGCAGAGCTTCGAGCTACTGCGCTGCTAGCCACTGCTGCAGACCCGCCGCTGCCCAGGCGCCGGTGCTGAAGCAGCCTTGCAGCAGGTAGCCGCCGGTGGGGGCTTCCCAGTCCAGCATTTCGCCCGCCACGAAGGTGCCGGGGCGGCGGCGCAGCATCAGGCGCGCATCTACCTCGGCAAAGGGCACGCCGCCCGCCGCCGAAATAGCCTCGGCCAGGGGCCGCAGGCCCGTGGCCACAATCGGCAGCGCCGTGAGGGCCACCAGCAGCTCGCCCGGCGCGGGGGCCAGCTCGCGCAGCAGCGTGGGCACGGGCGGCTTGAGGTGCAGGGTGCTGGCCAGGAAAGCCGGCAGCGACGCGCCCGCCCGGCGCTGCGCCAGGCGGCGCGCCAGCTCGGCGGGCGCCAGGTCGGGCTTCAAGTTCAGGTGCAGCGTGGCGGGGCCGCCCACCGCCAGCGCGGCCCGCACGGCGGGCGTGAGGGCATACACGGGCGTTCCTTCCAGGCCGTAGTCGGTGAGCATGAGCTCGCCGCGCACCGTGTGGTTTCCGCAGCTGAGGGCAATGTTTTTGAGGGGCGCGCGGCCCACTTTCTCTTTGAAAAAGGCCGACCACGCCACCTCAATGCCGCAGTTGGCGGGCTGCCAGGGCTGGCTGGCCACGCCCGCGGCGGCCAGCAGGGTGGTCCAGCGGCCGTCGGAGCCGGTTTGGGGCCAGCTGGCGCCGCCCAGGGCCAGCACGGTGGCGGCGGGCTCCAGCGTAAATTCCTGGCCCGTGGGCTCGTGGAGCAGCCGCAGGCCGGTGCCCCCCGCAAAGCCCAGCCAGCGGTGGCGGGTATTGATTTCCACGCCCAGCTCGCCCAGGCGGCGCAGCCAGGCGCGCAGCAGGTCGGCGGGCGTATGGTGGGCCTCGGGGAACACGCGCCCGCTGCTGCCCACGAAGGTGCCAATGCCCAGCCCGGCGGCCCAGCGGCGCAGGTCGGCCGGCGAGAAGGCGGCCAGCAACCGGGCAAAAAAACCGGCCTGCGCTCCGTAGCGGGGCGCAAAGGCGGCCACGTCCTCGCCATTGGTAAGGTTGAAGCCGCCGTGGCCGGCCACCAAAAACTTGCGGCCCACAGTGGCTTTTTGCTCAAATAAGCGCACCCGGTAGCCACTTTCGGCCAGGCGCTGGGCGGCCAGCAGGCCGGCCGGGCCACCGCCCACCACGGCCACCAGCGGGGCCGCCGCAGGGGCCAAAGCGGTAGGACTAGCGAAACTAGCAGGGGAGGGCATCGGACAAAATTACGCGCGGCCCGCCCGGCGCGGGCTGGTAGTCGCGCTGGTAATCGCGCTGACCCAGCGCGTGCCCGGCAGCGCAAGCAGCAACAGCCTGCTCGTGGGTAACCCCAGCGTACACTTGAGTATAAGGCTGATAGTCAGCTACCTGCGCCAAAAGGTAGCGCTTGCGTTTGGGCCTACCTCAGAAACCAAAGCCCAACGGGCGCGTAAACCAAGGCCGGTATTCTTGCCCACAGTTCGTTACTAGCGTCCCTACGGTATGCAACCTGCCCGAAAATCTGCCCGCTTACGCCTGCTGCTCAGCGTGGCCTTGCTGCTGCTGACCGCCCGCGCCGCCCGCGCCCAGGATATTGGCCCGGCGCTCGACATGACCCTGATGACCGGCTGGAGTGCCAACGCCGCCATAACCTACGACCTGCAAAAGCGCGCCGCCGAAGCCAGGCGCACCGGCATTGCCGACCGCCCGGCCACGGCCAGCGCGGCCCGCTCCGCCAGCTTTGCCTACGTGCCCACGCCCGCGCTCAAGCAAAAAACAGTGCAGAACTATGTAGCCCACCTGCAGCCCAAAAGCCCCGCCGCCGCGCAGGCCGTGGCCACCACTTTTGGGCCGGGCAAGTACGACTACGGCACCATTTACCGCGGCCTCATCGACGGCTACGACCTGCGCGAAAACGACGCCGCCAGTGCCCTGGCTGCCTATATGGTGCTGGGCTACATGGTAGTTAATAACGTGCAGACCGACAAGCAAGTAACCCCGGCAATGGTGCGCGGGGTGCGCACCCAGCTGCTACCGCTGCTGAGTAAAAATGCCCGCCTCAGCGCCCCCGGCGTGCCCGCCCAGCTGGGCGAAGAAATGAAGCTGCAATGCGTGGTAGTGCAGGGCGGCTGGCAGTCGGCTGGCAAGGCCGGGACGCTGCCGGCTTACCAGCAGAACATTGCGGCGATGTTCAAAAACCAGTACGGCCTGGATATGACGCAAGTAAAGCTCACCGACCAGGGCTTTGCCAAGCGCTGAGCAGGCTGCTTTTTCGCTCGCTACTCATCGCCTCACACTTGGCCTTCCTCAATCAGCTCGCGGCGATAACTTGCTAGTATAGAAGACTTTACAATAAAGCCCAGGTAGTTGCCCGCGTCGTCGCACACGGGCAGGGAGGTGCTGTCGGTGCGCTCCAGCAGGTCGAGGCAGTGCTCCACGCTGTCGGTGGGGCTGAGGACGGCGGGGGGCTTTTGCATCAGCTCGCTGAGCTTAATGGTGGTGTAGTGCGCGCCGTCAAACAGGGTGTCGCGCACCATATCGAGGCTGATGATGCCGCGCAGCTGCCCGGTGCGCCCCACCACCGGAAACACGTTGCGGTGGGCGTGGCGAAACACATCGACCAGCTCGCCGAGCGTGGCGCTGGGCCGCAGGGCCAGAAAATCGGTGTCGAGCAGCCGGCGCAGGTCGAGGCGCGAGAGCAGGTCGCGGTCGCGGTTGGCGTACACGTCCACGCC
>CAXTFI010000309.1:0-4579 GCA_964243255.1 uncultured Hymenobacter sp. | reverse complement strand
CACATCAAAAACGTGCGCAAGAAGCTGGCCCAGTTCGGCTCGGCCGACTTTATCGAAACGGTGCGCGGCATCGGCTACCGGGCGGTGTAAAGACGTTTTTTAAATAAAAAAGAACGTCATGCTGCGCTTGCCGAAGCATCTCGCGTGGGGGTAGTAATCTCAAATCGTAGAAATTACTGCTGCACGCGAGATGCTTCGGCAAGCGCAGCATGACGTTCTTTTTTTGTTATTTACTCACCGACCTTTATCAGCATTATGCGACTCGAAACCAAGCTAGGCCTGTTCAATGGCCTATCTAAGCTGCTGCTGGTGCTGCTGGGGGCGCTCTTTATTCCGCCCATTGTGCAGCGCGTGGCGGTGGGCCACACCGACCAGCGCCTGCGCGATAAGAAGCAGGAGCTGCTGCGCCTCATTGCGCGCGATGGCCTGACGGCCTTTTTGCGCGCCGAGCACGCCGAGAGCTACGCCGACTATAATATTCTCAAGCAGGAATACATCACCATTACCCCGCTGCCGGCCCGCACCCAGGGGCCGGCGGAGCCACCCACCGAGCGCGTGTTTGAAGAGCCCCGGCAAGTGGACCAGCAGGTGGAGGACTTTCGCATTTTGAGCTACGTGGCCCCGCTGGGCACGCTCAGCCCCGCCGATGTAAAGGCTGCCCCCAACGGCGCGCCGCCCCGGCGCTACCGCCTCGAAATAGGCTCGTCGCTGGCCACCGTGGAGCTACTCACCGATACGCTGCGGCGGCTGGCGCTGTGGGTGCTGGTGGCGGGCGCGCTCATCACCGTGTTTACCGACGCGGCCTTTGCCCACTACCTGCTGGGGCCGCTGCGCGAGCTTATTTCGCGCAAGCTGCGCAGCATTCGGCAGCCGGGCGAATTCTCGTTTCAGCGCCTCGACACCGACACCACCGACTTCCGGCGGCTCGACGACTCGCTCTCGGCCCTAATGCGGCAGCTGCAAACCTCGTTTGAGAAGGAGCGCGAGTTTATGAGCAACGTAAGCCACGAGCTGCTCACGCCCACCAGCATCCTGCAGTCGCGCTTCGAGAATATGCTGCAAGACCCCACCCTGCCCGAGGCCCACGGCCGCCAGATAGTGGAAAGCCAGCGCACGCTATATCGCCTGCGCAACACCGTGCGCACGCTGCTGCTCATCGCCAACATCGAGAACGAGCAGTACCTGCGCGACGCCAGCGTACCCCTCACCCAAACCGTGCGCGACGTGGCCGAGGAGCTGGACGACCGCCGCCAGCAGCGCGAAATCGACCTGCATATCGACCTAAATCCCGATTACGTGGTGCCCCGCGCCAATGCCACGCTGCTGCACACGCTGCTGCGCAACCTGCTCAGCAACGCCATCAAGTACAACCACGAGGGCGGGCAGATTCGGGTGCTGGGCCGCCCCACCCCCACCGGCGGCTACGCCCTGCGCGTGGAAGACGACGGCCCCGGCATCGCGGCCGAAAACCTGCCGCTGCTCTTCGACCGCTTCCGGCGCTTCCACGCCACCGGGCCGCAGGCCCCCGAGGGCTACGGCCTGGGCCTACCCATCGCCCAAACCATTGCCATCTTTCACAAAGCCACGCTCCGAGCCGAGTCGGAAGTGGGCCGGGGTACGGCATTTATTGTGGAGTTTGAGGCGGCTGTGTAGGTTGCGCTGGCGCGAGTTTAGCGCAGCGTAATTTGTGCCTGGCCATGACGTGGAGGCTGTGCCTCTGCTGCCACGCCAGCAGCAAAGCAGCGGGGTTGTGCTGGCTGCACGCTATGAGTGGCACAGCCTCCCTGGAAAAGTGGGCACAAGTTCCAGCTTCGTTAAACTCGCACCAACTCACACAGTGCTCTCTTAGTGCTTAGCACGCTTGCTTAGCCTATCTTGAATAAGCTGGATGATTTCTTGGTTTTTGCCCTCTTCGGCGGCCGAAAGCACTGTATTCCCCTTGCCATCACTGGCGCGGGCATCGGCCCCGGCCGCGAGCAGCAACGTTGTCAACTCCTTGTTACCAAGGGCAGCAGCATACATTAGCGCCGTAGTATTAAAGCCGTCTTTCCAGTTGACATCGGCCTGGCGAGCAAGCAACATTTTTACCACGGCCACATCGCGGTTGTTGACGGCCGTTGTTAGTACGCTAGCCTTCATCCAGGGACCAGCGGCTTTTATATAATTGGGGTCGGCTTGGTTACTTAAGGCTTGCCGCACGGCCGCAGTATCTCGTTGTACCACAGCTTGATAGAGTTTTTCGCTTGGAGTTTGCCCAAACGCGCAGCCTGCGACGCTTAGCAACGCCCCTAATACAGCAACTGTCTTTTTCATGTGAAATTAGTAAGCTAGAAAGATAGGGCGCGATTTCTACGTCAGTTGGATAGCTTATCCACACGCGTTGGCTAGAAACCTTCTAACGCCGCCCGCACCTGCGCCACCCGCTCCTGCACGCTGCCATCGAGCAAAGTATAAGGAATACCCAGCAGCTCCAGCTGCATCAGGATAGCGCCGTGCTGAAACTGGCGCAGCGCCTCGGGGCCGCGCCAGCCATCCTGCGCGAAGGGCACGGTGGGCATACACACAAACGTGTGGGCGTAGCGCGCCCCGCATACCCGCGCCAGCGCCTGCAAAGCCGGGTCGCAGCGGTGAAAATAGTAGTAGGAATACAGCGCCGTGGTGGCCGCGTTGGTATCGCAGACGAGCCAGGCCTGGGCCTGGGGCATGGCCGCGTCTTCCAATTCCAGCTGGCGGCGGCCAATGTAGAGCAGGTCCTCGTAGGCCAGCTCGCCGTTTTTTTGTTCGTGCAGCGTGCGGCCGTATTCGGGTACCCAGGCGGTGCCCAGCGCCGCGGCCAGGGCGGTGGCCAGGGTGGTTTTGCCGCTGCTTTCGGCCCCCAGCAGCACCAGACGGGGCACGGCGGTGGGCGGCACCGCCCCGTACTGCGCCGCGATGTAGGGGTGCAGGTGGGGTAATGTAGAATTGGGAAGGAGGAATGAAGAATTACCAGTTAATAATTCTTCATTCCTCCTTCCCAATTCTACATTCAATTCCCTGCCGCTCACGGGCACCTGCTGGCGCGGCTCATCCACCATCAGGTGCGTGGCCCCCAGGTGCGCGGCAAAACCGGGGCCGTAGGCTTCGCTGCTGAAAACCACGTCGATAGCCTCCCCGTGGCGGGCCAGCCACTGGCGCACAAACTCGCGCTGGGTGTGGTCATCGGCCACGTCGGGCGGAATGCCATCGGCCGCAGCGGTGAGGGCGATGATGCGCAGGGGTGTGGTGCCGATGTGCGGGCCCTGGGTGTAGTCGTCGCCCCGGTACAGCTCACGCAGCCAGCCGGCGCGCACGGGAGCCGGGTGCGTAGCGTCGTCGGGGTTGGCGTACACCAATACCAGCAGCTCGGCTACCTGGGCGGCGGCGGTTTCGAGCAGCAGCTGGTGGCCCCGGTGCGGCGGCCAAAACTTGCCTACCACGAGGCCAAGGGAATGAGTCATGATTGAACGTGTGCGGTAAGCTTTAGCTTGCCGTTTCGGGAAAGTTGGCCGGGTAATAGCGGACTGGGTTTAGCTTTCCCTTTAGGCTTACAAACGGCAAGCTAAAGCTTACCGCACATCCCAGAGCGCCGCCCCATTACTTACTCTGCCCGCACCTCATCGCGGCGCAGCTCACGGCGCACGAGGCGCAGCAGCTGGTAGCGCTGCCGGGCGGCGTCGAAGCGCAGGGCCACGCCGGTGCCGGTGCTGGGCCAGGCCCCGGCCGGCACCGGGCTACCCGCGCCGGTGCCCAGGGCGCGGCCCTGCCCATCGAAGAGCGACACCTGGCCGGGCTGCAACTCGGTGAGGGCCAGCACCTGGCGGCCGGGGCCAAAGTCAAACCACTGCACCGGCTTCTCGCCCGAGGTCAGCAGCTGGCGACTCAGCAGCGGGGCCACGTCGGTGGGGGTAAATACGTCGAGCTGGCCGCCATCCTGGCGCACCACCACAAACGAGCCGGCGCGCCCGCCCGCCTCCGGCACCAGCCGGAAGCTGGCCGTGCGGCTCCAGGTGGCCACCCGGCGGCGGGCCACCACATCGCCACTCAGCGTAATGGTCAGCAGCTCACCGTGTTGGTTCACGGCGCGCAGCTGGCTGCGGGCCAGCGTGGGCCCCACGGCCGCCAGCAAAGGCCCATCGAGCCGCGCCCCGGTACTGACGGGGAAGCCAGGGTAGCGGCCCCCCGCCTGGTCGAAGGCGTAGAGATAGCCGTTGCGCAGGGCGGCCACCACCACGTCGCGCCCGCCCACGGTGAGCAGCACGGGCGGGCCGGCCAGCGGGGCTTCCAGGTGGTGGGGCCAGCCGGGGTAGCGGCGGCCGTTGGTGTCAAAAAGCAGCAGGTCGTGTCCGGCCGTGGCCACCACCAGGCGCGGCGACGGGCCAGCCGCCACGCTGGTCACGGTCAGCGAGTCGGGCAGGTTGAGGGGAAAGCCGGGGGCTTCGCGGCCATCGGCGGGGCTAAGCCAGTGCACCTGGTGCGGCGTGGCCAGCAGCAGCCGGCCGCGCACCAGGCGCGGGCCGGTGCCCACCACGGGGCCGGGCAGGCTATCGGCCCAGGCCAGGCG
>CAXTFI010000308.1:0-4690 GCA_964243255.1 uncultured Hymenobacter sp. | reverse complement strand
TGGCCGTGCTCTCCGACCAGCCGCAGCACCTGAGCAGCTACTTCAAGCAGTTTTTTGCGCAGGTGACCAACCCGCCCATCGACCCCATTCGCGAGCGCCTGGTTATGAGCCTGGCCACGTTCATTGGTAATAATGGTAACATTCTGGATGAGAACCAGTTGCACTGCCATTGCGTAGCCGCCAAGCACCCCATCCTCAACAATCTGGAGCTGGAAAAGCTGCGCAGCATCGACACGGGCTCGTTTCACGCCAAAACCTTGCAGACCTACTTCAAGGCCGATGGCAAGCCGGGCGCGCTGCAGCGCGGGCTGGAGCGGCTGTGCCGCTACGCGGAAGACGCGGTGAATGACGGCTTTGAGGTGTTGATTCTCTCCGACCGGGCGATGGACTCGGAGCACGCGCCCATTCCGTCGCTGCTGGCGGTGTCGGCGGTGCATCACCACCTCATCAAGCGCGGGATGCGGGGCTCGGTGGGCCTCGTGGTGGAGGCCGGCGACGTGTGGGAAGTGCATCATTTTGCCTGTTTGCTGTCGTTCGGGGCCACGGCCATCAACCCGTATCTGGCGCTGGCCACCATCCAGACGCGCCACGCGGCCGGGCTGCTGGGCGCTGACTTAGCCGCCGCAAAGCTGGCTTACAACTACATCAAGGCGGTGTGCGATGGGCTGTTGAAGATTTTCTCGAAGATGGGAATCTCAACCCTGCAGAGCTATCACGGCGCGCAGGTATTTGAGATTCTGGGGCTTAACCAGCGCGTGGTGGACCAGTATTTTACCGGCGCCGTGACCCGCATTCAGGGCCTGGGGCTGGATGAGATTGCCAGGGAAACGCTGTTCAAGCACTTCCACGGCTTCAAGCAGGAAACCACCGTCGGCCCCGAGCTGCTGGCCACGGGCGGCGTGTACCAGTGGCGCCGCCAGGGCGAGGCCCACATGTTCAACCCCGAAACGGTGCACCTGCTGCAACACGCCACGCGCACTGGTAACTACCAGACCTACAAGAAGTACGCGCAGCTGCTCAACGAGCACCCCAACCAGCTTTTTACCATTCGGGGGCTGCTCGGCTTTGCCCGGCACCGGCCCAGTATTGCGCTCGAAGCGGTGGAGCCGGCCGAGAACATCATGAAGCGCTTTGCGACGGGCGCGATGTCGTTTGGCTCGATTTCGCATGAGGCGCACAGCACGCTGGCCATCGCCATGAACCGCATCGGCGGCAAAAGCAACACCGGCGAGGGCGGCGAAGACCCGCTGCGCTACGAGCACCTGGAAAACGGCGATTCCATGCGCTCGGCCATCAAGCAGATTGCCTCGGCCCGCTTCGGCGTGACGGCCCACTACCTCACCAACGCCGACGAGCTGCAAATCAAGATGGCGCAAGGTGCCAAGCCCGGCGAGGGCGGCCAACTACCTGGCCACAAGGTAGATGAATGGATTGCCAAGGTTCGCCACGCCACGCCGGGGGTAGGGCTGATTTCGCCGCCGCCCCACCACGACATCTACTCCATCGAAGACCTGGCGCAGCTGATTTTCGACCTCAAAAATGCCAACCGCGCCGCCCGCATCAACGTGAAGCTGGTGAGCAAGGCGGGGGTAGGGACCATTGCGGCCGGCGTAGCCAAGGCGCACGCCGACGTAATCCTCATCTCGGGCTACGACGGTGGCACGGGCGCCTCGCCACTCAGCAGCATCCGGCACGCCGGCCTGCCCTGGGAGCTGGGCTTGGCCGAAGCGCAGCAAACCCTGCTGCGCAGCCAGCTCCGCAGCCGCGTGGTGCTGCAAGCCGATGGCCAGCTCAAAACCGGCCGCGACCTCGCCGTGGCCGCCCTGCTGGGCGCCGAAGAGTTTGGCGTGGCCACGGCGGCGCTCATCGCGGGCGGCTGCGTGATGATGCGCAAGTGCCACCTCAATACCTGCCCGGTGGGCGTGGCGACGCAAGACCCCGAGCTGCGTAAGTTGTTCAGCGGCAAGCCCGAGCACATTGTTAACCTCTTCCGCTTCCTAGCCGAAGAGCTGCGCGAAATCATGGCCGAGCTGGGCTTCCGCACCCTCAACGAGATGGTGGGCCGCAGCGAATTTCTGAAAGTGAACCCCGAAGCCGGCCACTGGAAAGCCCGGCTCATCGACCTCGACGCGGTGCTACACCCGGCCCCCAACATCTCGGGCGGCACGCTCTACAACAGCGAAAGCCAGGACCACGGCATCGCCGAAGTGCTCGACTGGCAGCTGCTAGCCTACGCCCAGCCCGCGCTGGAGCGTCAGGAGGTCGTGTCGGCCGAGTTCGACGTGAAGAACACCGACCGCACCATCGGCACGCTGCTCTCCAACGAGATTGCCAAACGCTACCACGCCGCCGGCCTGCCCGCCAATACCATCCGCTACAAGTTCACCGGCTCGGCCGGCCAGAGCTTCGGCGCGTTCGCAGCTAGCGGCCTGACCTTCAGACTCGAAGGCGAAGCCAACGACTACGTGGGCAAGGGCTTGAGTGGCGCACGGCTAGCCATCTTCCCGCCCGCCGCCAGCACGTTTATTCCCGAGAATAACATCCTCATCGGCAACGTGGCGCTCTACGGCGCCACCTCGGGCGAGCTCTACGTGCGCGGCAAGGCCGGCGAGCGCTTCGCGGTGCGCAACTCGGGCGCCACGGCCGTGGTGGAGGGGGTAGGCGACCACGGCTGCGAGTACATGACCGGTGGCCGGGTGCTGGTGCTGGGCCGCACGGGCCGCAACTTCGCGGCCGGCATGAGCGGCGGCCTGGCCTGGGTCTTCGACCCGGCCGGCGCCTTCCCCGCCAACTGCAACCCCGACATGGTGGCCCTGGAAAGCCTGAGCGAAACCGATGAAACCGAGATTCAGGCGTTGCTGAAGCAGCACCACGAATTGACGGGCAGCCACTTGGCTAACTTCCTGCTGGGCAACTGGGAGGAAGAAGCCGGGCGCTTCGTGAAGGTGTTTCCGCTGGAGTATAAGCGGGTGCTGGAGCGGGCGGTGGTGCGGTAGCCTCACCTCCCTACCCCACTCTGCTTTATCCGCAGAATCCTGCGGGGGAGGGGGAGCCACGGCGGCACTGTTACTCAAGCAGTAGGAAGCACTAGGTTCTTGGTAGGCGAGAAATCTACTTTCCACACATCGAGGTCATACAACTGGTCATACTGGTCTATAATTAGGCTGATGATAACGGGTACGTCATCTTCGTCCTTCAATTCAACGTGAGCAATATCACCACCATACTTTCGGCCTAGCTTGGAGCTTTCAAAGCGAATGCTGCCCATTCCTCCATCATCCAAGTTTTCAACTTGAAACTGGTCGAGTAACGGCAGAAATTTATTGGAATACTCACTATCCGCCAGCAATAAGGATATGATGGTTTTTCCTTTTGCGTAAGAAAACGGGCCATTATAAAAGTATAAAATATGTATTCGGTCTATAAAGAACGTCATGCTTAACTTGATGAAACATGTTTCCTAAACAACAGCCCTAGGGGGTCGTTCTGCCAAGATGCTTCGGCAAGCTCAGCATGACGCTTCTGAGAAACTCTTGTTACACAAATAGTCAATTTTCACGACCATTCTAACTTATTCCGCCACCTGGGCTCCCCCTCCCCTGCAGGGGAGGGGGCCGGGGGGTGGGACTGCACACATGGGCAACATCACCGGCTTCAAAGAATTTCCCCGCGCCCTACCCCCCAAGGCGGCGCCGACCGAGCGCGTGGCGCACTACCAGGAATTTATCGGCCTCTACCCTCCGGAAGAGCTGCACCACCAGTCGGCGCGCTGCATGAACTGCGGGGTGCCGTTCTGCCACTCGGGCTGCCCGCTGGGCAATATTATTCCCGAATTTAATGAGGCGGTGTATCGGCAGGAATGGAAGGAGGCCTACGACATTCTGGCGGCTACCAACAACTTCCCGGAGTTTACGGGGCGCATTTGCCCGGCGCCGTGCGAGTCGGCTTGCGTGCTGAGTATCAACAGCGCGCCGGTGGTAATTGAGGAAATTGAAAAGCACATCATCGAAATCGCCTTCCAGAAAGGCTACGTGCAGCCCACGGCACCGGTCCTGAAAACGGGCAAGCAAGTGGCCGTAGTTGGCTCGGGCCCGGCGGGGCTGGCGGTGGCGGCGCAGCTGGCCGAGGCGGGCCACACCATTACGGTGTTTGAGCGCGACCCGCACCCCGGCGGGCTGCTGCGTTACGGCGTGCCCGATTTTAAGCTGGAGAAATGGGTGATTGAGCGCCGCATCGCGCTGCTCGAAGCGGCCGGCGTGACCTTCCGCTGCCACGTAGAAATCGGCCGCGATATCTCGGCCGCTGAGTTGCGCCAGGGCTTCGACGCGGTGGTGCTGGCGGGCGGCGCGTCGGCCGCGCGCGACCTGCCCCTACCCGGCCGCGAGCTGGCCGGCATTCACTACGCGATGGAATACCTGTCGCAGCAAAACCGCCGCGTCAGCAACACGCCCGTGGATAGCGAGCACATCCTGGCCGATGGCCTCGACGTGGTGGTTATCGGTAGCGGCGACACGGGCTCCGACTGCGTGGGCACGGCCAACCGCCAGCAAGCCAAGTCAATAACGCAGCTCGCCATGATGCACCAGCCCGGCGAGGAGCGCCCAGCCTACGCGCCCTGGCCCCACTACCCCACCGTTTTTCGCACCAGCAGCTCGCACGAAGAGGGCTGCCAGCGCTACTGGGGCGTGAA
>CAXTFI010000307.1:0-4793 GCA_964243255.1 uncultured Hymenobacter sp. | reverse complement strand
CGGGCAGCTTGCGCTCGCCGTAGGCTTGCAGGCCGTAGTAGGTGAGGTCCTGGGCAATGAGAATCAACTCTTTAGTGCCCATGCCCACCAGGCGCTTGGCCTCGGTCACCAGGTCTTCCAGGGGCCTATCGACGTGCTTGCCGCGCATCAGCGGGATGGCGCAGAACGAGCACGGCCGGTTGCAGCCTTCGGCAATTTTGAAGTAAGCGTAGTGCTTGGGCGTGGTGAGCAGGCGCTCGCCCACCAGCTCCTTTTTGTAGTCGGCCTCCAGCACTTTCAGCATCTGGGGCAGTTCCAGGGTGCCAAAAAACGCATCGACCTGCGGAATCTCCACCTCCAGCTCGTCTTTGTAACGCTGTGACAGGCAACCGGTTACGTATAACTTTTCTAGCTTGCCAGCTTCCTTCTCATCCGCGTAGCGCAAGATGGTGTCGATGCTCTCCTGCTTGGCGTTGTCGATAAAGCCGCAGGTATTGATAATCACAATGTTGGCGTCCGACTTCTTCGCCTCGTGCGTCACCAGAAAGTCGTTGGCCTTGAGCTGGCCCATGAGCACCTCACTATCGACGAGGTTTTTGGAGCAGCCCAGCGTTATAACGTTGACTTTATTCTGTTTAAGGGTTCTAACTTTCACGACCGCAGATTCAAACTGATTTAACGGATTTCGCAGATACGCCCGCTGCGCGGGCTGACTATGCGAAATCGAAATAATAGGGATAGTTTTTTGAGCTTTGACTTAACTTAGTTAGCGTCTTAGCGCAACAGGCTCAGCGCGAAGCTGAAGCCGGGCAACACGTCCTCGCCGCTAAGGGTTTCCTCGAAGCTTTTGACGACGCTCACCGAGCCGTCGGCGCGGTAGAGGTGGGCGGTTTCCTTTTTGGGGTTGAGCAGCCAGGCCAGGCGGCAGCCGGCCGCCAGGTACTCCTGCATTTTCAGCGCCATTTCCTCGGGCGAGTCGGAGCTGGATAATAGCTCCACCACAAACTCGGGGCAAACGGGCGGAAACTTGCTGCGCTGCTCGTCGGTGAGGGCCTGCCAAGTGGCAGTGCTCATCCAGGCCGCATCGGGCGAGCGCACCGCGCCGCTCGGCAGGCGGAAGCCGGTGGAAGAGTCGAACACCAGCCCCAGGCGAGCTTGGCGGTTCCAGATAGTCAGGTCAGCGACCAATTCGCTGTTGCGGCGACCTGTGTCGCCTCCGGTTAGAGCCATATAAATGATAGTGCCGTCGGCGAGGCGCTCAAACTTTAGCTGCGAGTTGGCCTGGCAGAAGGCGAAAAACTCGTCTTCCGTCATGCGCTGCAGGCGCTCGGCCATGCCCATGTGCGCGCTGGGCTCCAGCTCCTGGTCGGGAGCGAAAGGCAGGATAATGCTCATTTTTTAACGGCGAGCTTATTTTGAGAATAACACCTTGGCGAACAATAGCTGACCCTAGGCGCGGTCAGCCAACAGCTTAAAGTTACTGCGCCTCAAACTGGCGCAGGAAGCGCACGTCGTTCTCGGTGAACAGGCGCAGGTCCTTCACCTGATACTTGAGCATGGTGATGCGCTCGATGCCCATGCCCCAGGCGTAGCCCGAGTATTTTTCGGGGTCGATGCCGCAGTTTTCGAGCACGGCGGGGTCTACCATGCCGCTGCCGCCGATTTCGACCCAGCCCGTGCCTTTGCAGATGTTGCAGCCCGCGCCCTTGCAAATGAGGCAGGTGATGTCAATCTCGGCGCTGGGCTCGGTGAAGGGGAAGTAGCTGGGCCGAAACCGGATGTTGATATCCTCGCCAAACAGCTCACGCACAAAGTAATAGATAGTTTGCTTGAGGTCGGCAAAGCTCACGTTCTCATCAATGTAGAGGCCCTCTACCTGGTGAAACAGCATGTGCGCCCGCGCCGAGATGGCCTCGTTGCGGTACACCCGGCCGGGCATCACGCGGCGAATGGGCAGCGGCTCGTTTTCCATCACCCGCACCTGCACCGTGCTGGTGTGGGTTCTTAGGAGGTGAGCTGGTGAGGTGGTGAGGTGGTGAGTTTTTTCTTCCTCATTCTCACCACTCACCAGCTCACCAATGAAAAACGTGTCCTGCATGTCGCGGGCCGGGTGGTTTTCGGGGAAGTTGAGGGCCGTGAAGTTGTGCCAGTCATCCTCAATCTCCGGGCCTTCGGCCACCGCGAAGCCAATGCGCGAAAAGATGCGCAGCATCTGCTCGCGCACCAGGTTGAGGGGGTGGCGCGTGCCCAGCGCGTGCGGCACGGCGGGCAGCGTGTAGTCGAAGCCCGCGTCGGCGGGCTGGTTGGCGGCGGCGGCTTCCACGGCGGCGTGGGCCTCGTCGAAGCGGGCCTGGGCCTGCTGCTTGAGGCCGTTGAGCTGCTGGCCAATGGCGCGGCGCTCGTCGGCGGGCACCGTTTTGAGCTGGTCAAAAAGGTCGGCCAGGCGGCCCTTGCGGCCCAGGTAGAGAAGGCGAAACTGGTCGAGGGCGGCGGTGCTGCTGACGTCGGCGGCGGCCACCTCAGCGGCCAGGCCCGAAATAGATTCCTGCATGATACCCGCAAAGGTACGGCCGGCCCTGCGGCGCGCTAAAACGCGGCCCGGCCTTGCTTTTTGAATAAGTTGTAATATATTGACTGCAAGCCAGTTGCCTCAAAAGCAGCGGCACCCGATTTGGGCCCGGCCGGGGGCTTTTCTGAAAATTGGCACCGCCTTTGCAAATACCCTTTCAGCTTTCAACTTCCTCCACTCCTTTTCCTTTTCACCATGGTCCGTCGTTTTCTCCTGCCGCTGTTGGGTGTTGCGCTGTTCGCCACCACCGCCGCCACTGCTCAAACCGCGCCCGCCAAGGCGGTAGCCGGGGCCTACTCGCGCCCCGTGCCCCGCGCCGGCCGCACCCTCACCGCCCGCGAAAAGCGCGCTGCCGTGGCCGCTGCCAAAGCCGAAGCGGCCCAGGCCGCCGTGGCTGCCGCCCAGGTGCCGGCCACCGCCAGCAGCACCGGCTGGAGTGGCTGGAGCGATGAGCCCCTGCCCAAAGGCGACAACACCGTGGCGCATCGCCCCACCACCAACCTGTCGGTGGCCCCCGGCATGCCCATCAACCAGGTAGGCCACGGCGTGACAACCGACTACAACGGCCGGCCCCTGCGCCGCGAGGTGGCCAGCACCACCATCTCTACCGGGCGCTAGCCGCCCGCTTTTCTCCCCTTTTTCTGCTTGCCCCAAGCGGCCACGGAAGCTAGCCTTTCGTGGCCGCTTTGCGTAGAATGAGCTGCCCAGCAGCCGGTTGGCCAGCGGTGGCACGTTTCAACCTCTCTTTTTAGGCGTTATGCTTTCCTATCGCAGTTTTTGCTTGCCCTTGCTGGGGGCAGCCCTGCTCGCCCTGCCGGGCACGCCCCAGGCAGCCCTTGCTCAAACCAAGCCCAAGGCTGGCGCGGCCCGCAAGCCGGCTACCCGCATGGTGCCCAACACCACGCCCGCCGCCCGCGCCGCCGACCCGTTGCGCGGCACCAACGACGATGGCAAGGGTAATAACGTGTACGCGGCGCCCGGCCAGCCCGTGAACGTGGAGGACAACGGTAAAAACACGCCACCCTACGATGGCCCGGCTCCCAAGCCGGCCAGGCGCGCGAACACCACGCTCGGCACGCCGAAATAGCGCATAACCGCCTATAAAAGAACGTCATGCTGAACGCAGTGAAGCATCTCTACCGCATCGTTCAACGACGTGGTAGAGATGCTTCACTGCGTTCAGCATGACGTTCTTATTTGTCAGATAGCTAAGTAGTTACTCAGCGGCCTGGTAATAAAGCGTACTGCAATTTTCGGGGCGCAGCACCAGCTCGGCAGCGGCGCGCAGGTCGGCGGGCGTCACGGCTTGCAGCTGGGCGGGCTCCTCGTTGACGAGGTTGGCGTTGCCGAGCAGCTTGCCGATGGCCAGGGCCAGGGCGCGATTTAGCAGCTCAATTTCGCCGAAAACCAGGCCCGCTTCGGCCTGGTTTTTTACTTTTTGCAGCTCGTCGGCGGGCACTTCGTCGCGCAGCAGCTCGGCCACTACGGCTTCCACGGCGCGGTCGGCTTCTTCGAGGGCCACCCCAACGTTGAGCTTGCCGCTGACCACGAACAAGCCGGGGTCGAGGGCGCCGGTCACGGACGCCGACACGTTGTTAAAGAGCTGTAGCTCTTTGACTAAGCGCTGGTGCAGGCGCGAGCTTTTGCCCCGGCCCAGCAAGTCGCCGAGCAGGTCGAGGGCGTGGTAGCGCGGGTCGAGGCGGGCGGGCATGTGCCAGGCTTTGTAGAGGGCGCTCAGCGGCACGGCGGCCGTGACGGCGGCGTGGCGGGCTGCGGTTTGGGTGGGCTCCTGGGGCAGCTGGCGCGGCGGGCGCCCGCCGCCCGCAATGGGACCAAACCACTTCTCAGCCAGGCGCTTAACCTCCTCAAAGGCCACAGCGCCGGCTACTACCAAGATGGCATTTTGGGGCGCGTAGTGCTGGCGGAAGAAGGCGCGCACGTCGGCCATCTCGGCTTCCTCAATGTGGCTGATTTCCTTGCCAATAGTATTCCACTGGTAGGGGTGCGTGGTGTAGGCTAAGGGCTTGAGCTTCAGCCACACGTCGCCGTAGGGCTGATTGAGGTAGTTCTGCTTGAACTCCTCCACCACCACTTTGCGCTGCACGTCGAGGCCATTCTCCGAAAAAGCCAAATCCAGCATCCGGTCGCTTTCAAGCCAGAAGCCGGTTTCGATGTTGGTGGCCGGCAGCGAGAGGTAGTAGTTGGTGATGTCCTGCGAGGTGAAGGCGTTGTTTTCGCCGCCCAC
>CAXTFI010000306.1:0-4808 GCA_964243255.1 uncultured Hymenobacter sp. | reverse complement strand
GCCGTGAGCATGGGCCTGGTGATGGCGCAGCTGGCCATGCCGCTGCTGGCGGCGCTGGCGCTCGCGCGCATCCTGCGGCCGCGCGCGGCGCTGGTGCCCGCGGGCGCCGCCCCAGCCACCGCCGCCGAGCCCCTGCACCCGGCCCTGGCCAAGGCGGCGCGGGCAGCTGCGGGCACGCCGGCGGTGGTAGTCGCTTCGCCCGATAACCCCTTGCGCACCAAGCAGTTGCTTTACGCCGGAGCCATTACGACGGGCTTTCTGCTGCTGACGTGGGTGGCCAGCCTGAGCTTCGACTACGCCTCGCCGCAAGATGCCAGCCTGACGCAGGGCGGCTTCACGCCGCAGCTGATGAGCGCCCTGCGCGCCGACCGCGCCGACTTGCTACACAACGACATCTGGCGCGGGCTGCTCTTCGTAGGCCTCACGCTGGCGGCGCTGTACTTCTACCTGAAGGGCAAAATAGCGGCCACGCCGGCCGCCGCGCTGGTGGTGGCGCTGGTGCTGCTCGACCTCTGGACAGTGGACAAGCGCTACCTGGGCGAGAAAAATTTTCAGTCCGAAACCATTGCCGAAAGCTTCCAGCCCTCGCCGGCCGACAAGCAGATTTTGCAGGACAGCAGCGCCGACTTCCGGGTGCTGAACCTCGGCAACCCGTTTAACGAAGCGCGCACTTCGTACTTCCACCACAGCATTGGCGGCTACCACGGCGCCAAGCTGCGCCGCTACCAGGACCTGGTAGAGCGCCAGATTTCGCAGAACAATACCGGCGTGCTCAACATGCTGAACACGCGCTACGTAATAGTGCCGCCCCAAAAGCAGGGCGAAGCCGAGCAGGTGCAGCGCAACCCCGGCGCCCTCGGCAACGCCTGGTTTGTGCGCGAGCTGAAGGCCGTGCCCACCCCCGACGCCGAGATGGCGGCCCTCACCAGCCTCAATCCCAAGCAGGTAGCCGTATTCGATAGCCAGAAGTTTCCGGCGGTGAAGCCGGCCACGTACGCCGACTCGTCGGCCACCATCGCGCTCACCGACTACGCGCCCGACGCGCTCACCTACCGCTACTCGGCCGCCCAGCCGGCCACGGTGGTCTTCTCCGAAATCTACTATGCCGATGGCTGGCAGGCTACGCTCGATGGCCAGCCAGTGCCGTATTTCCGCGCCGATTTTGTGCTGCGCGCTATGCAGGTGCCGGCCGGCGCGCACGAAATTAAGTTCGTGTTTGAGCCTAAGGAATACAAAATTGGCAACACGGTTTCGCTGCTATCGAGCATTGGCGTGCTACTGGCGGTAGTGGCGGCGGGCGTGTTTGGCTTCCGCCAGCGCCGGGAGGGCGAAGCGTAGCACCGCCTGTCCTTGCGAGCGCAACGCAGGGGAGCGCGGCAACCTTTCCCTCCCGTTAGCACTACTAACTCGATGAAGCGAACGACGAAGGAAAGACTGCCGCGCTCCCCTGCGTTGCGCTCGCAATGACAGACGACTTTCTCCAGCCCATCCCCCACCCCGTGGCCCAGCGCGCCGGGGTGCGCCTGCTGCTCTGGCGCGACGACCTGCTGCACCCCGACCTGCCCGGCAACAAGGCCCGCAAGCTGAAGCATAACCTGCTGCAAGCCAAGGCCGAAGACCAGACGCGCCTGCTCACCTTCGGCGGGGCCTATTCCAACCACCTGGCCGCCGTGGCCACGGCCGGCCGGCTCTACGGCTTTGAAACCATCGGCTTGGTGCGGGGCGAGCCGCACGAGCCGCTCAACCCTACCCTGGCCCGCTGCCGCGCCGATGGCATGGCCCTGCACTACCTCGACCGCACCACCTACCGCCGGCGCGCCGAGCCCGCGTTTATAGCCGAAATGCAACACCAGTTTGGCCCCGCCTACCTGCTGCCCGAGGGTGGCACTAACGCGCTGGCTTTGAAAGGCGTAGCCGAGCTAATAGCCGAGCTGCGCCAGCACACCGACTTCGATGCCGTGGCCGTGGCGGCCGGCACGGGCGGCACGCTGGCCGGCCTCGCGCTGGGTCTGGCCGCGGGGGGCTACCCGGCCCGCGCCATTGGCGTGGCGGCCCTCAAAGGCGCTGACTTTCTGCGTGATGAGGTGGATGCCCTGACGCTGGCCGCCGCTGGCCGCCGCCTGGCCAACTACGAGCTGCACACCGGCTACCACTGCGGCGGCTACGCCAAGCTGCCGCCCGCGCTGCGGGCGTTCATCCAGAGCTTCCAGGCCGATTATGGCGTAGTGCTGGACCCGATTTATACGGGCAAGCTGCTGGCCGGCGTGCTTGACTTAATCGAAAAAGGCCACTTCGCCCCCGGCAGCACCGTGGTGGCCGTGCACACCGGCGGCCTGCAAGCATGGGCAGGGTTTTGACCATTATCAGTCATCAATTATCAGTCATCAATTATCAGTCATCAATTATCAGTCATCAATTATCAGTTATCAGTCGCTTTAGTCCGAGTTCGAGCGACTGATGACTGATAATTGTAAAGCTGCCAGCGCGAACACGAACGGCAGCACCGGGGCCAGAAAGCGTACGTCGTAATCATCGACGGTGAGCATGACCACGGCGGCTTGCAGCAGCGGCACGCCGGCCAGAAACGCCCGCGCTGGCAGCCACACCGCCGCCCGGCGCGTGCCGCGCACCGCCAGCCAGTAGCTGGGCCACAGCACCAGCACGCTCAGCAAGCGGTGGCCCAGCGAGTAATAGGGCTTAACGCTGCTAAAAAACACCAATAGCTTGCCTATCATTAACTTAGCTAAGAAAGCTGGGTTGTGCGCGGCGAAATACAGCACCCGCGACATCTGGCCCAGGCCAGCGGGCGGCATGGCCAGCGGCGCGCTCGGGTGGATGGCCCACACCGGCGTGGCAAACATTAGCTCGCCGCGCTGGTAGGTTTCGACAATAAAGAAGCTGACCAGCTGGTAGTTGAGCCACCACACGGCCAGCGGCACGGCCAGCACGCCGCCGCCCACCGCCAGCCAAAACAGCCGCCGCCGTGCCGCATACAGCTGGGCCAGCCCCGCCAGGCCCACCGCAGCCGCCACCACAAAACCATTGGGCCGCACCAGGGCCGTGAGCAGCAGCAGTATCGCCAGCACTATCCCCGCGCCCCAGCCGCCGCCGCGCACCCGCCCCAATGCCCAGCACGACAGCACCGACAAGCTGATAAATAACGACTCGGTAAGCAAATAGCAGTTAAATTGTTGAATATCAGGCCAAACTATAAACAAGCCAGTGGCTAGCGCCGCTGCCCCGCGCCGCCCACCCGCCAGCCGCCGCACCGCGCTGTAAAGCGCGCCGGCCGCCAGCCCCGCCACCGCCAGCTGCCCCAGCACAATGCCCCACCAGCCCGCCCCCAGCCGCAGCCACACGCTCTGAAACCAGGGGTAGAGGATGTAGCGCTGGTTGTGCGCGTACTGAAAGTTATCGGTGCCGTTGTTGGCGATGGTGGCGGCGCGCGCACCGGCCTCCTGCTGGTAGTAGCCGTGCCGGGCCAGGTTGGCGGCGTAGTCGAGGTAGCGGGCGCTGTCGTTGGCGTAGTGCGGCCCGTGGAATTTCAACAAAAACGCGGCTTGTACCAGTAGCCAGAGCCCCAGCAGCAGCCACGGGTGGCGGGGCCACCAGCGCCGGGCCAGCCTTAAAATAACGGGAGGAACTACGCGCATCACCCGCCAAAGCTACGCCCCGGCCAACCCCAGCCTGCGGTTTGGGGTATTAACGCCTGGTCATCCTACGCGCTACTCACCTTATTTGCCATGCTGCCCCGCCTGCTTCGTCGCCTGTTTCCGCTGGTGCTGCTCGTGGCGCTGGGCGTGTTTTTGTGGCAGAAGATTGGGCCTTCGCTGGCGGCCTTCAACCCGCTGGCCCCGCGCGAGCCGCAGGTGACCGTGACCCACAACACGGTGCTCACCCAGGTGGAGGCGCTGGGCAAGCTGGAGCTGGTGCGCTACCGCTTCAAGGACGTGGTGGAGTACAGGCGTAGCGCCAAGTACCCGTTTTTGCCCGATGCCAAGGCAGCCCTCATCGTGGGTGGGGAGGCCGTGGGCTGCCTCGACCTGCGCAAAATCAGACCCCAGGACGTGACGCTGGAGGGCGACTCGGTGGTGCGCATCATCCTGCCCGACCCCGAGCTGTGCGCCTTCCAGGTCGACCACAGCCAGAGCCGGGTGTTTAGCACCGAGAACGGCTTTTTTCAGGATGCCAGCCTCGTGGATGAGGCCTACCGCTACGCCGAAGCCCAGGTGCGCAAGTCGGCCCTGCAATCAGGCATTCTGGCCGAAACCCAGCGCAATGCTCAGCAAATACTAGTACCTATGCTGCACACGCTCACCGGGCGGCGCGTCATCATCGGCCAGCGGCTGGTGGCGCCGGGGCCAGCCCGCAAGCTGTAGCGCGAAGCGCTGCTTCGTGCGCGAGCGCAGCGAGCAGCTTGCGCCTGGTCCGTTTGGGCCAAGTGGCGCGGTCCCGCCTGCTCGCTGCGCTCGCGCACGAAGTGAAGCTTCGCGCTACAGCTCGCCCAGCGCCTCCTGGATGAGGTCTGACTCGTAGCCTTTTTGCGTGAGGTAGGCCATGAGCTTCATTTTACGCTTCATAGGGTGGGCTTCCTTTTCGCGGGCGTCGCGCTGGCCCAGCAGCTGCCTGAGCTTGTCGTAGTACTCGTCGCCGTCCAGCTCCTTGAGGCCGCTTTTGATGCAGTAGTCACTCAGGCCTTTGGCCTTCATTTCCAGCTTGATGCGGCGGCGGCCCCAGCCGTTGGTGCGGTGCTTGCCGCGGGCATACGACTGGGCGTAGCGCTCCTCATCGAGCAGCTTTTCGCGGCT
>CAXTFI010000305.1:0-4915 GCA_964243255.1 uncultured Hymenobacter sp. | reverse complement strand
GTGGGCGACGTGCTGCTGGCCCGCGCCGTGCCCGCCGCCCTGGCCCGCGACAGCGCCGCCCTGCGCCATACCACGCGGGCGCTGTGGGCCGGCAGCCGCTACGTAGTGGGCAACCTCGAATGCCCGCTGACCGACACCGCCCAGCCGGCGCGCAAATCTATTGTCTTTCAGGGTGATACGCGGTGGGCGGCGTGGCTGCGCGGCCTGGGTTTTACGCACGTTTCGCTGGCTAATAACCATACCCTCGACCAGCACCTGCCGGGTTTGCGCGCCACGGCCCGCGCCGGGCGCGCCGCCCGGCTGGGTTTGCTGGGCTACCAGCCCGATTCGCTAGCCGGCTGCTTACCCACGGTGCTCGGCGCCGATAGCAGCGTGGTCGTGTTCGCCTATTCGGCTCTTACCCAAGGTGTTGCGGGCGAAGGCTGCGTGTGTAGCCGCGACTTTGCGGCGCTTTGCGAACGGGTGGCCACCTACAAAAACCTGTTTCCCGAGCGGGCCGTGCTGGTGTACCTGCACTGGGGCACCGAGTACGCGGCGCAGCCCAGCGCCGGGCAGCGCCAGCAGGCCCACGACCTCGTGGATGCGGGCGCGGCGGCCGTGGTGGGCGCGCACCCCCATGTGGTGCAGCCGGTGGAGTTTTACCGCGGCCGGCCGATTATATACAGCCTGGGCAATTTCCTGTTTGACCAGCGCGGGGGCGCGACCGCGCTGGCCGTGCAGGCCGACTTTGACTTGCTGAACGGGCGGGTAGCGGCTACCTACCTGCGGCCGCTGCGCCTGGTGGGAGCCGTGCCACGAGTGGCCAATGCGGCCGCTCGCCAGGCACTGGCGCAGCGCCTGAAGCCCGGCGATGTTAGCAGCCAATTAGCTGTTCAACAAGATAATAGCTGGCTGGCGCGCCCCACTGCGCCGCCAGTGGCGGCCGACTCGCTACCGACTTACCTGGTGCCGCACCTCGTGCTGAATGGCCCGGCCGGGGCGCGCACCGCCGTGCGGCTGCGCTACCTGCCACATATGCGCCAGTACCAGGTGCGCGCCCGCACCGGCGACAGCGAAACGACGCTGGCGCTGGGCTTCCCGGTGTACCGGCTCACGCAGGGCGACGTGGACCACGACGGCCGGCCCGATTTGCTGGTGGGGCCCGTCAAGCGCACGCCGCTGGACCGGGCGGTGCGGCGGCGGCTTTTTGTATATAGCCTCGACAGCGCCGGGCAGCTGCGGCCCCGCTGGCGCGGCTCGCGGCTCATGTTCAACATCTTGTATTTCAAGGTGGTGTCTAAGGCAGACCGTACTTACGTGCAGACCATTGAGCAGGAGCCGGATGGCCGCTGCTGCATTGGGCAGTATCATTGGCAGGGCTTTGGGCTGGTGCTCGATAAGTTCCTGGCACGCGGCCTGGCGCGGGCCGGGGCCTACCGGGCCTTTGTGCAGGCCCACTAGCGGCGCTGGCAGCTATTATTTCTCTGCTTTATGACGAACAAACCCTTACTCCTGGTGCTGGGCGTGCTGGCCTTTGTGCTTATCAGCCTGGGCATTTTTCAATGGCAGCGCAAGGGCGGGCAGCCCACTGCGCCGGCTACGACCGAGGCCGTGGCTACTACCCCGCTTACTTATTCGGACACCGCCCAGGATAATGGCTTTGGCGAGCTGGTGCCCGTGGTGCTGACCGAGGATAAAAGCCAGCTAATCAAGCTATACCAACGGCCCGACATTGCGGAATTTTATAAATACGGCGAAGGCGCGGATGGCTTTTCGCAGGAAGAAGGCCAGCACCACGCCCCGCCGCCGCCCTTCGACTTCGCCCAAAGCCTGGCCGGCAAGTCGTACCTCGACCTGCTGCTGCTGCGCAACGAGCTGTACGCCCGCAACGGCTACTGCTTTATGAACAGCACGGCCCGCTCGTATTTCGACACGCGCAAGTGGTACCGGCCCGTGTGGGAGGGCGACACCTACAACGACAAGGGCGAAGTAGTGGCTAAAGCCGTGCCCATCGCGGTGCCGCTCAACCGGCAGGAAGCCGCTTTTGCCCGGCGCGTGCACGCCCAGGAGCTGCTGCTGCTGGCGCACCGCGTGGCCCCGCAGGGCAGCTACCCCATGCTGGGGCTCGACTTCGTGGTAAACCAGCGCGAAGAGCCATTTACGCCGGCCATGCGCCCGGTACTGGCCCGTAATAACTTTGTGCTGGTGCCCACCCGCGAGGAGCAGTTATTTTACCTCTACGACCAAAACGAGTACAGCTATACGCCCAACTTCGTAACTACCGACCTCATCCTTCAGCTGTTACACAAATACCTGAACGGTATTCTCAGCGATGTGGAGGAAGTGCGGCTCGTGCCCGTGGTGGCCCAGATGCTGCGCCAGGGCAGCACCCAGGCCCAGGCGCTGGCCACCCAAAGCCAGAACCCCCAGGCCCGCGCCGCGGCCGAGTGGGCCGCCGCCTACTACGCCATCGGCCGCAACCTGCTCACGGGCGGCAGCGCGCCCATCGCCGGGGCCTACGCCGGCCAGGTGGCCGAGGAAGTGAGCCGCAGCACGGCGGCTACTGCCAAGGGCTCCGATTTTCTGCAAGACTCGCTCTTTGAGTACCAGGCCCTGAAGCCGCGCGGCCAGTACACGCGCAACGACACCACGCGGCGCTACTTCCGCACGGTGAAGTGGCTGAACACGGCCCCGGTTTTCCTGGATTCGGATGCGGGGCTGCTGCACGCCGTGGCGCTGGCTAAGGCCCTGGCGGCCAATGCCCAGGCTACCCAGGGCTTTGCCAACCTCACGCACGTGCTCGACGTGCTGGTGGGCGACGAGGACAACCGCTCGCTCACCAACTTGCTGCAGCTGCTGCGAACCAGCTACGCCGGGCAGTCGCTCGACCAGTTGGCCGCGCCCGCCACGCTGGCCCGCCTGCGCCAGCAGCTGGTGGCCGCCGGCACCGACCGCATCCGGCCCAGGGGCGCTACCGACAAGGCCGTGGTGGCGCTGGCGCGGCCCACGCTGCTGTTCACGGCCGGGCGCTATACGTTTGATGCCGAGATACTTTCGCGCCTCACCGAAGTCATGCGCAGCCCCAAACCCCTGCGGCCCTTCCCGAGAGGCCTCGATGCGTTTGCGGCCTTCGGCAACCGCCCGGCGGAAGATATTTTGCTCAATCATTATAAAGAGGCCACCCACTGGCCCGCCTACCCCGACACGCTGCGGGCCGTGCAAAAGCAGTTTGCCGCCTATAAAAGCTGGGACCAGAACCTGTACACCAAAACCATGCAGGTGCTGCTGGGCTTGAACGCGCCTAACCCCGATACCAACCCACCTTACTTTGCCCGCACGCCGGCCTGGCAGCGGCGCAACCTCAGCACCGCGCTCGCCGGCTGGGCCGAGCTCAAGCACGACCTGCTGCTTTACTCCGAGCAGCCCGTGGGGGCCGAAATGGGCGGCGGCGGCGGGGGCCCGCCCCCACCCGACCACCTCGGCTACGTGGAGCCCAACCTACCTTTCTGGGAGCGGGCGCTGGCGCTGCTGGCGTTCCAGAATCAGGCCCTGCACCGCCTCCAGGCTAATACGCCCCACCTCGACAGCCTCAACAGCGACCTGCGCCAGCTGGTAACCGAGCTGCACCGCCTGGCCCGCAAAGAGGTCGCGCACGAAAAACTCACTGCCGACGAGATGAACAGCCTTTCCTCAGTAGGCGGCAAAGTAGAAGGGCTTACCCTCAAGACGTTAGGCATGAATGACTACGACCCGCTACCCGACCGCGAGCGCCACGTGGGCCTGGTAGCCGACGTGTACGCCTTTAATGAGGATGTGCTGGAAGAAGCAGTCGGCGCGGCCGATGCGCTCTACGTGGTGGTCGAAATCAACGGCCTACCCGTGCTGGCGCGCGGGGCTACACTCAGCTACTACGAGTTTACCAGCAAAACCCGCCTCACCGATGAGGAGTGGCGCGCCCAACTAGCCAAGCAGCCCCGCCCCACCTGGCTGCGCGACCTCATTGTGCCGGTGCCTGCCCTGAATAAAAGCGTCGGCAAGAACCAGTAGACCAAGCTTTTCCGTTTTACTTGACCCACCCAGCAGGCCCGTTAAAGCCGTCTGCTTCTGCGTCTTCTGCGCAATCCTCAGCGGCTTCTGCGGGCTAAAAACTACTTGGCCCGTACCCAACACTACAGCACCTGCCCTACCCCGAATAGCACCGTAAACACCAACGTGCTCAGCGCCATCTGCTTGAGCAGCGGGTCGAGCCGCATCGACTCCTGGCGCGCCCACACCTGGTAGCCATTGAAGGCAAACAGCGGTAGGCTGAGCACGAACAGCCACTGCCAGGGCGAGTGGTAGGTGAGCGCCACGTACACTACCGCGCCCCCCATGCCCAGCAGCAGCAGCAGCCAGTGGTAGCGGCGCGCGTGGCGTGGCCCCAGCCGCACCGGCACCGTGATTTTGCCAGCCAGCTCATCCGAGGCAATGTCGCGGATGTTGTTGACGTTCAGCACCGCCGTGGCGAAGCAGCCCAGCGCGGCGGCGGGCAGCAGCACGGCCAGCGGCAAGCTGCGCGCCTGCAAAAAGTAGGTGCCGCACACGCCCACCAGCCCAAAAAACAGGAACACCGACACGTCGCCCAGTCCCGCGTAGCCGTAGGGGTTGCGGCCCGCCGTGTAGTTCACGGCCGCCCAAATGGCGGCCAACCCCAGCCCAAAAAACGCCAGCAGCACCCACGCGCCTGCCAAACCCAGCGCTAATAATAGCAAGGCTATGCCGCTCACCAGCGCCGCCGCGCCAAAGCCCCACATGGCGCGCTTCATCTCGGCGGGCGTGATGGCCCCGCTTTGCACGGCGCGCAGCGGGCCCTGGCGGTGCACGCTGTCGGCCCCGTTTTGCGAGTCGCCGTAGTCGTTGGCGAGGTTGCTCAGGATTTGGAGCAGGATGGTGGTGA
>CAXTFI010000304.1:0-4997 GCA_964243255.1 uncultured Hymenobacter sp. | reverse complement strand
TGGTAGAGCAGCTCATTCGTAATGAGCAGGTCGTTGGTTCGAGTCCAATAAGAGGCTCACTATCAAGCAAAAGCCCCGCAAGCTGCTTCGGCACTTGCGGGGCTTTTGCGTTGGAAGCCAATTACTTCCGTACCAACCCCAACTCGCTCGCCGCGTACACGCCAGTTGCCTATGTCAGCATCCTCCTCCTCCAAGCTCTCGCTCTACGGCGGCATTGCCGCCAACGTGGCCATCGCCGTCAGCAAATTTGTGGCCGCCTACGTCACCGGCTCGTCGGCCATGCTCTCCGAGGGCATTCACTCGCTGGTGGACACCGGCAACGGCGGGCTGCTGCTCTACGGCATGAGCCGCAGCCAGCGCCCGCCCGATGCGCAACACCCCTTTGGCTACAGTAAAGAGCTGTATTTCTGGGGCTTGATTGTGGCGGTGCTCATCTTTGCCATCGGCGGCGGCATGTCGTTCTACGAAGGTATTGCCCACCTCCAGCACCCCGAGCCGCTCGAAAGTCCGTTCTGGAATTACCTCGTGCTCGGCATTTCGCTGTTTTTTGAAGGGTCGGCGGCCTGGCTGTCCAACCGGGCGCTGCTCGAAAACCGGGTGGCTGGCGTCAGCTTCTGGCGCACGCTACGCACCAGCCGCGACCCGGCCGTATTTGCCTCCGTGTTTGAGAACCTGGCGGCTGTGGCGGGCCTGCTCATTGCCCTGGCGGGCGTGTACTTTGGGCATTTACTCCATAATCCCTCATTTGACGGGGGTGCGTCCATTGTCATTGGCCTGCTGCTGATGGGCGTGGCCGTGCTGCTGGTGTCGCGCACCAAGGCCCTGCTTATTGGCGAGGGCGCGAGCGAAGAAACCACCCTGCTGGTGCAGGACCTGGCCCGGCGCACGCCCGGCGTCACCGCCGTACGCCCGCCCCTCACCATGTACCTGGGCCCCGACGACGTGATGCTGGCCCTCGACGTGGACTTTGATAACGCTTTGACGACCAGCCAGGTAGAGGCCGTTGTAGAGGCTGTACAGACAGCCATCCGGGCCAGCCATCCCGAGTTCAAGCGTATTTTCATTGAAGCTAAGTCGCTGGCGGGCCGCGTTTAGGCTAGCCGCGCCACTTCACCTTACTTTATTTACTATGGCAGTTACTGCAGCTGATTCTCCGTTCGATTCTTTTTGGTGGGGCGGCTACGAGTGCACCGACCAGCTCAATGCTTTTGGTGACCGGGTCGATTTTTTGCCCCTCACCGGCCATTTGCAGCTCTTGCAGGAGGACTACACCAGCCTGGGGCAGTTCAACATCAAAACCGTGCGCGAGGGCATTCGCTGGGCGATGATTGAGAAAACGCCCTACCAGTACGACTGGAGCACCGTGAAAACGATGCTGCAAGCTGGTGAGCGCCACGGCATTCAGCAGGTGTGGGACCTGTGTCACTTTGGCTACCCCGACGACCTCACGCCGCTGCACCCCATGTTTGCCCGGCGCTTTGCCGCGCTGTGCCGGGCGTTTGTGGATTTCTACCGCTCGCAGCGGCCCGTGGGCACGCTCATCGTGACGCCCATCAATGAAGTGAGCTTTATGGCGTGGCTCGGCGGCGATGCCCGCGGCACCTCGCCCTACTGCGTGGGCCAGGGCTGGGAGGTGAAATACGGCCTGATGCGCGCCTACATCGAAGGCAGCTGGGCCCTGCGCGAGGCCGACCCCAGCATTCGCTTTCTCAGCACCGAGCCCCTGGTCAATATTGTGGCGCCGCCCAACCCCTGGGTTAGCCACGCCCGCGAAGCGCGCCGCATGCACCGCGACCAGTTTCAGGCCATTGATATGCTATCGGGCCGCATGTGCCCCGAGCTGGGCGGCCACGAAAGCCTGCTCGATATCGTGGGCTTTAACTACTACTACGACAACCAGTGGCAGCTGCACCCCCACCGCCACCTGGGCTGGAACGACCCGGTGAAAGACCCCCGCTGGGTGCCCCTGAGCGAGTTGCTGGCCCAGGCGCACAAGCGCTACAACCGCCCCTTTGTGGTGACCGAAACCAGCCACCCCGGCGTGGACCGCCCGCTGTGGTGGCAGATGATTGGCCAGGAGTGTGCCACGGCGCTGCACGCCGGCCTGCCGCTGTGGGGCGTGTGCCTCTACCCCATTGTAGACCGCCCCGACTGGGACCACCTCCAACACTGGCACCGCTCGGGCCTCTGGGATGCCGAGCTGCGGCCCGATGGCCCCCCGCTCCGGCACCTGCACCACGCCAGCGCCGAAGCGCTGCTGGCGGCGCAGGAAGTGGTGCAGCAAGCCTTGGTGCAGCAGGCCGAACCTAAGCCGCGCCGCCAGCGCATGTTGGTGGAGTAGCGGAATGTAGGGTAAGCTTTAGCTTGCCGTATTGTTAGCTGGCCTGGTGAAATGTGCGGTAAGCTTTAGCTTGCCGTATGTTAGCTGGCCGTATTGTTGTCATTACTATCAACATACGGCAAGCTAAAGCTTACCGCACACGCTATGGAAGCCCTCGCCCACCTCTACACGCCCATCGGCATGCTGGCCCTGCGCGCCTCCGATGCCGGGCTGCACGCCGTGCAGTTTCTCGACCACGACGTGCCGCCGCCCACCGCACCCGCCGACCTGGCCGACTGCCTGCGCGAGCCGCATCGCCAGCTGCACGCTTACTTTCAGAAGGAGCTGACTGCGTTTGACTTAACCTATGAGCCACGCGCGGGCACCGACTTTCAGCGGCAGGTGTGGGCGGCGCTGGCGGGTATAGCGCACGGCCGCACGGCGTCGTATCTCGACGTGGCCAAGCTGCTGAATAATCCTAAGTCGGTGCGGGCCGTGGGGGCCGCCAATGGCCAAAATCCGCTGGCTATTGTGTGGCCCTGCCACCGCGTTATCGGGGCCGATGGCTCGCTCACCGGCTACGCGGGCGGCATGCTGCGCAAGCAGTGGCTGCTGGCCTTCGAGCAGCCCGAGCGCCAGGGCACCCTTTTTGGGTAAGTGGCTGGCTACGTGCTTACTTTAGCGGGGCTTAGCTTCTTATCACTTCCATTAAAATAAAGGCAGAACGTCATGCTGAGCTTGCCGAAGCATCTCTACCACGCCGTGAGAGTTACTAATCCTCATGGCGTGGTAGAGATGCTTCGGCAAGCTCAGCATGACGTTCCCTTTTAATTTCTACCTCTCCTAACCCATTCTTTATGAAGCACATTCTCCTTCCTTCAGCCCTGGCGCTGCTCACCGCTGGCTCGGCTGGCGCGCAGGCGGTGGCCAGCATCAAGCCCCTGCCCTACCCTGCCACGCGCCAGGTCGATACCGTGACCACCTACTTCGGCACCAAGGTGGCTGACCCCTACCGCTGGCTCGAAAACGACCAGGCCACCGATACCAAGGCCTGGGTGCAGGCCGAAAACCAGGTGACGCAGGACTACCTGGGCAAGATTCCGTTCCGCGAGGCCATCCGCGAGCGCCTCACCAAGCTCTGGAACTACGAGAAATATACCGCGCCCACCAAGGAGGGCAAGTACACGTATTTCTCCAAAAACACCGGCCTGCAAAGCCAGTACGTGCTGTACCGGCAGCTGGGCACCGGCGCGCCGGAGGTGTTTCTCGACCCCAACACCTTCTCCAAAGACGGCACGACTTCGCTGGCCGGCATCGAGTTTACCCTCGATGGCAGCCTGGCGGCCTACCAGATTTCGGAGGGCGGCTCCGACTGGCGCAAGGTGATAGTGCTGCGCACCAGCGATAAGTCTATTGTGGGCGACACGCTCAAGGACGTGAAATTTTCGGGCCTGGCCTGGAAGGGCAACGCCGGCTTCTACTACAGCAGCTACGACAAGCCCAAGGCCGGCAGCCAGCTGGCCGGCAAAACGCAGATTCACAAGCTATACTACCACCAGCTGGGCACCCCGCAACGCACTGATAAACTGGTATTTGGCGGCGAGCAAGAGCCTAACCGCTACATCAGGGCCAACGTGACGGAGGACGAGCGCTTCCTCGTCGTTTCGGCGGCCAACACCACCACCGGCAATAAGCTGTACTTGCAAGACCTGAGCAAACCCGGCAGCGCCATTGTGAACGTGGTGCCCGACGAGAAAAGCCAGAGCTACGTGGTTGATAACGTGGGCAGCAAGCTCTACCTCTACACCAACCACAGCGCGCCCAACTTCCGGCTCGTGGCCGCAGATGCCGCCGCGCCCCAGCAGGCTAACTGGAAGGACGTGATTGCGGAAACCAAGAACGTGCTGAGCGTGAACACGGTAGGTGGCAAAATCTTCGCTACCTACCTCAAAGACGCTACCTCGCTGGTGGAGGAATACGACCTGGCCGGCAAGAAGCTGCGCACCATTCAGCTGCCGGGCGTGGGCTCGGCCGGCGGCTTTGGCGGCAAAAAGCTGGACAAGGAGACGTACTACACGTTTACGTCCTACACCTACCCGCCCACCATCTTCAAGTACGACATCGCCAGCGGCACCTCCACGGTGTACAAAAAGGCCGGCGTGCAGTTCGACCCCAGCAAGTTTGAGTCGAAGCAGGTGTTTTACACCTCCAAGGATGGCACGCGCATCCCCATGCTGCTCACCTACAAAAAAGGCCTGGTGCTGAACGGTAAAAACCCCACGCTGCTGTATGCCTACGGTGGCTTTGGGGTGAACATCACGCCCGGCTTTAGCACCTCCAACATCATTTTGCTCGAAAACGGCGGCGTGTACGCCGTGCCCAACCTGCGCGGCGGCGGCGAATACGGCGAAACCTGGCACCTGGCCGGCACCAAGCTCAAAAAGCAAAACGTGTTTGACGACTACATCGCGGCGGCCGAGTACCTGGTCAAAAACAACTATACCTCCAAGGAGTACCTCGCCATCTCGGGTGGCTCGAATGGCGGCCTGCTCGTAGGCGCCACCATGAGCCAGCGCCCCGAGCTGTTCAAAGTCGCCTTCCCGGCGGTGGGCGTGATGGACATGCTGCGCTACAACCAGTTTACGGCCGGCGCGGGCTGGGCCTACGACTACGGCAC
>CAXTFI010000303.1:0-5014 GCA_964243255.1 uncultured Hymenobacter sp. | reverse complement strand
TGCTCGACTTAATCGTGCCCAGGTTCTGCTGGTTGCTCTTGCCGTTGGCGGCGTCTTTGAAAAGCATATAGGGCGTGCCCGTCTCCGTCTGGCTTTCCAGGATGGCAAACCACAGCTCCTGCGCCTTGATGGTTTTGCGGCCGCGGCCTTCGCGCTCGTATTTGGTGTAGAGCTTCTCAAACTCGGGGCCCCAGGTGTCGCTCAGGCCGGGGCATTCGTGGGGGCACATCAGCGTCCAGTCGCCGTTGGCTTCCACGCGCTTCATAAATAAGTCGGGCGTCCAGAGGGCGTAAAACAAGTCGCGGGCGCGCATTTCCTCTTTGCCGTGGTTCTTCTTGAGGTCCAGGAATTCGAACACGTCGGCGTGCCAGGGCTCCAGGTAAATAGCGAAGGCACCCTTGCGCTTGCCGCCACCCTGGTCCACGTAGCGGGCCGTGTCGTTAAACACCTTCAGCATCGGCACCAGGCCGTTGGAGTTGCCATTTGTCCCCTTGATGTAGGAGCCCGTGGCGCGCACGTTGTGCACGGCTAGCCCAATGCCGCCCGCGCTCTGCGAAATCAGCGCGCAGTCTTTCAGGGTGTCATAAATTCCCTCAATCGAGTCGTCCTTCATCGTCAGCAGGAAGCACGACGACATCTGTGGCTTCGGCGTGCCAGCGTTGAAGAGCGTGGGCGTGGCGTGGGTAAACCACCGCTCCGACATCATGTTGTAGGTCTTGATGGCCGAGTCGATGTCCTCCTTGTGAATACCCACCGACACGCGCATCAGCATGTGCTGCGGCCGCTCCACTACCTTGCCATCCAGCCGCAGTAAGTAGCTGCGCTCCAGCGTCTTAAAGCCGAAGAAGTCGTAGTTATAATCCCGGTCGTAGATGATGGCCGAATCCAGGGTGTGGGCGTGCTTGTGAATGACTTCCCACACGTCCTTGGCAATCAGCGAGGCGTTGTCGCCATTTTTGGGGTCCTCGTAGGTGTAGAGGCGCTTCATGGTGCTCGAAAACGACTTCGAGGTCACCTTGTGCAGGTTGCTCACCGCGATGCGCGCCGCCAGGATGGCGTAGTCGGGGTGCCGCGTGGTGAGCGAGGCAGCGGTTTCGGCCGCCAGGTTGTCCAGCTCAATCGTCGTCACGCCATCGTAAATGCCGTCGATGACCTTTTTGGCTACCTCAATGGGCGACACAAAATTTTGGTTGAGCCCGTAGCAGAGCTTCTCAATGCGAGCGGTGACTTTGTCAAATTTGACCGACTCGCGGCGGCCATCGCGTTTGATTACGAGCATATTATGGGGAGTGCTATGGTGGGCAATGACTACTAATCTGGCTAGCTTCGCAAAGTAAGCTGGAGTAATTTAAAGCCGGAAATTAGTTCCCATGTTTGGGGTAGCCAAGGGAAAACTTTAGTATTTTTCCACATAGCTTGAAAATGAGGCCGCCCAGCCGTTTTTCGCAAAACTGGCTGGGCGACAAAGGCAGCGGTTAATTTTTTATTGGTTATATACAGCTAATTCCGGCGGCCACTCTGGCGGCCCGCCCACCACAAGCCGGCCCCCGCCAGCACTGCGCCCACGGCCAGCGCCCCGATGGTCACGGGTGGCCCAAACGCCTTGCAAGAGCAGGAGCTAAACAACGGCTTGCCGCCCACCACAATGCGGCGCCGGCAAAAAGCGCAGGGCGAAACAAGCGGGTCAACCTGGCCGGGTAGCGGCCACTTTTCACTGGCAATAAGCATGAATGAGGTAGGTGAGCGGCAACACCGTTGTTGGCGGCCACTGCTGAATACCGGGGGGGCGCAAAAGGTCACCCGCCGCCCGCCGCGGCCTAGCCGCTGTAGGCCACGCGGCGGGCTAGGGGCGTGGGCCAAATAGCCCCTGGCGCACCAGCTCGTCGCACTGGTACACGTCGTCGAAAAACCGCAGGCGACCCTTTTCAACCGCGCAGGTGGCGTAGCGCACGTGCAGCGGCAGCGGGTGGCGCAGGTACACGTTGCGGGGCCGGGGCAGGCGGGCGCACTCGGCGGCGGTGAGCGGGGGCTGCGGCTGGCCGTCGTGGCGCAGCAGGTAGTCGGCCAGCGCCAGGGGCTGGTCCAGCCGAATGCAGCCGTGGCTGAACGCCCGGCTGGGCGGCTTAAAAAACAAGCGCAGGGGCGTGTCGTGCACGTACACCTCGTAGGGATTGGCAAAGCGGAACACAATGCTGCCCAAGGTATTATCGGCGCTGGCCTCCTGCCGGATGGTAAACGGGAAGTTCTCCGCTGTCACCGGGTCCCAATCGATGTGGTAGGGGTTGCGGCGCCGGCCCCGGCGGTCGTACAGCGCCAGGTTGTGGCGCCGCAGGTAGCCGGCATCTTCCTTCAGGCGGGGCAAATATTCCTGGGTAGCAATGGAATAAGGCGTGCGCCAGTCGGGCGCCAGCGTAAAGTAGCCGATGCGGCTGCTTAGGGTAGGGGTCGGCGTTTGGGGCTTGCCCACAATCACGCGGTGGCGGCGCAGCACCGAGTCGTGGGCTATCACCGACAGCTCAAACGCCGGCAGGTTCACCAGCGCGTAGGCGCCGGTATCGGCCGGCCAGGCATCCCAGCGCCAGCGCTCCAGGTTCACGGCCACCTGCTCGTAGTGCGCCTGCCGCCGAGCCGCCCCGGCCGGGTCAGCCGAGTCGGCCAGGGCGGCTGGCCGGGCCAGCCACTCGCCGAGGGCTTGTTGCAGCAGCCGGTACTCGCGGTTGGTGGGCTGGCCGGCCAGCATGGCGGCGGGCACCTGCTCCGTGCCCAGCGCCGCCCGCAGCACCGGGGCCGGCTCCCAGGCCCGCCCGGCGGCGCGCTCGCGGGCCGACCAGGTGGCCGGCTGGAGGCGGCCCCGGCTCAGGTCGCGCATAAAGCGCAGCACGGCATCGCTCAGGTACACGTCGAGCCGCGCCTGCAGCCCGGCGCGCTGAGCGGGCTCACCGGGCTGGCCCAGCGAGTCGCGCCGGGCGCGCAGCTGCGGCTCGCCGTAGTCGGCGGGCCGCAGGCCGTAGTCGGCCGCCCGGCCCAGCAGGGCCAGCGCTGCCTGAGCATCGGGGCTAAGGCTATCCGGGGGCGTGGCCCAGGCTGGCGCGTGGCCGGGGCCGTAGAAAGCACGCACATCGGCCCCGGCCTGCAAGCCCAGCCGCAGGTCGGCGGCGCGGGCGCTGCCGGCCACCGTTGTGTCGAGCAACGCCGCAATAAGGGGCGCCAGGGACTTTGCTAGCGCAAGCGCCTCCTCCCCGGCACGAGCCGAGGAGGCTTCTGGCACCAAGCCGTTCCATTGCCCCAACAGCGCTAAACTCAGCACCCCGCAGACGTAACGTATAGCCGTGAGCATAAGCCAATTGCCTTAAGCAGGTAAACCTGCTGGCGAGCGTGCTACCAGCCAGCAGCAAACAAAGAGGCTGCCCGCCCTGGCAGGCCAGGAGTGGGCGTACGTAGAAGGTGGCGGCTGCTCCGGCTAGGCGCGCGGCCACGGGCGTTGGCAAAGGGTTTTTATTAAAAATCCTCGTCCAGCGAGAACATGTTGTCGGCGCGCTCGGTCATCACGCCCGCCTTCTGATACTCGGCCACGCGCTTCTCGAAGAAGTTGGTTTTGCCCTGCACCGAAATCATTTCCATGAAATCGAAGGGGTTAGCCGTGTTATAAATCTTGGCGCAGCCCAGCGACACCAGCAGGCGGTCGGCCACAAACTCGATGTACTGGCTCATCGTTTTAGAGTTCATCCCGATAAGGCTCACGGGCAGCGCCTCGGTCACAAACTCCTGCTCAATCGTTACCGAATCGCGGATGATGGCTTGCACGCGCTCCTCGGGCAGCTTGTTTTCGAGGTAGCTATACAGCAGGCAGGCAAAGTCGCAGTGCAGCCCCTCATCGCGCGAAATCAGCTCGTTCGAGAACGTCAGGCCGGGCATGAGGCCCCGCTTCTTGAGCCAGAAAATGGAGCAGAACGAGCCCGAGAAAAAGATGCCTTCCACGGCCGCGAAGGCGATGAGGCGCTCGGCGAAGTTCTCCGAATTAATCCACTTTAGCGCCCACTGCCCCTTGCGCTGCACAGCGGGCACCGTTTCGAGGGCGTTAAAAAGGTAATCCTTTTCCTTGGGGTCCTTGATGTAGGTGTCAATCAGCAGCGAATACGTCTCACTGTGAATGTTTTCCATCATAATCTGGAAGCCGTAGAAGCAGCGCGCCTCGGGCATCTGCACTTCCTGCATGAAGTTGACGGCCAGGTTCTCGTTCACGATGCCATCGGAGGCCGCGAAGAAGGCCAGCACGTGCTTGATGAAGTGGCGCTCGTTGTCGTTCAGGCCGTTCCAGTCTTTCTGGTCCTGCGAGAGGTCGATTTCTTCGGCGGTCCAGAACGAAGCTTCTGCCTTTTTGTAAAAATCCCAGACTTCGGGGTTTTGAATGGGGAAAAGAACGAATCGGTTGGGATTTTCGGCGAGGAGAGGCTCCATAAAAACGTTGGGTTTCAAGGTGAAACTAGATTTTGCTAACTGAAAAAGCTAACCGCCACTGCGGACGCTTGTTCGGCCCCGGCCCGGCCGTTTTCCAAAGATAGCCGGGTTGCTTCTAAGCAAAAAATGCCGCCGCCCGCGAACCGCTTTTTGCCTACCGTCAAGCTTACTCTGAGTAGCGCATGAAGTAGACAGGGTGAAATGGCCGATTTATAGGCACTTATCCACATTTGCACTGTGGATAACATCGGTTGTCCACAAAACATCGGCGTATTCGGTCTGCATTCTTGCGCTCAGGTAGTTAGCCGCGCCATCGAAAAATATGCTTTAAGCAACTCAAGTTGCGGGGTATCGCGCTGCCCTACAACTTTTCAGGGTGGTCCTGCCCCCGGTCCGCCGGCGCGAGCCGGCCGACCGGTTGTCGTTGCTTGGGGTAGCTAGGGCGCTTTTGGCCGACCGAATGACGATTAACCACTTAGGTTTGGTAGTACCGGAAAGATTCCGTACTTTTGCGTTCCCTTTTGAGAAACCACCAGCGGAAATAAGATGTACGCCA
>CAXTFI010000302.1:0-5037 GCA_964243255.1 uncultured Hymenobacter sp. | reverse complement strand
TGCTGCTTGCGGCTGCGCACGTAGCCCGTGAGCCACTGCGGCACCTGGCTGTCGTAGAGCTTTTTGCTGGTCATGAGCACCGCGGCGGGCGCGTCTTTGCCGGCCAGCAGCTTGCCCAGCTTCTTGCGGCTGTCCAGGGTTTTGTGCTTGTAGCACAGCACCAGCACGGTGCTGGCCAGCGGGTTTTTGAGGTAGGCTTCGAGAAAAGGCCAGGCTTTTTCGGTTTCCAGGTCGGCCACGGCCTGCGCCTCTTTCACAATAACCACCGTGTGGGCGCTCATCATCGGGAAGCGCTTGGCCTGGCCCAGGATGCTGGCCACGTCAGTATCCTTGCCGTAGAGCACCGTTTGGTTGAAGCTGCGCTCGCTCTCGGGCAGCACTGCGGCTTCGAGCGCATCGGCCACGGTATCAATAAAATAGGGCTCCTCGCCCTGCAAAAAATACACCGGCTGAAACTGCCGCTGCTGCACAGCTTTGAGAATAACGTCGGCGTCTTGTATCAATTATCAGTTATCAATTATCAGTTAACAATAGGCTGGCGCAGGCCAGCCAGGGTAGGCAAAGTTACTTGGTCGGCTAACTTTGCGGTGGTTCTATTACCCTGTCACCTACTCGTCGGAGACTGATAACTGATTATTGATAAATGTTACTTGAAGAATTGAAGTGGCGCGGCATGTACCACGATGCCATGCCCGGCACCGCCGAGCACCTGGCCAGCGCCGCGCCCGTGTCGGGCTACATCGGCTTCGACCCCACGGCGGCCTCGCTGCACATCGGCAACCTGGCCACCATTATGCTGCTCGTGCACTTGCAGCGCGCCGGCCACCGCCCGGTGGCCCTGGTGGGCGGCGCCACCGGCATGATTGGCGACCCCAGCGGCAAAAGCGCCGAGCGCAACCTGCTCGACGAAGCCACCCTGCGCGCCAACCAGGCCGGCATCCGGGCGCAGCTCGAAAAATTCCTGGAATTTAACGACTCGCCCACTGGCGCGGTGCTCGTCAACAACTACGACTGGTTCAAGGATTTCAGTTTCCTGGGCTTTCTGCGCGATGTAGGCAAGCACCTGACCGTGAACTACATGATGGCCAAAGACTCGGTGAAAACCAGAATGGGCCAGTCAGTTGATTTGACGAAAGCCAAAACACTGAGCACTAATCTAACTGACCGTATTCAACTTCTTGAACAAAAGATTGCTGCATTAAGACGGGCGCATAGTGATGAAGCTTTGAGTGGAGAATTTGAGACTTCAGCAATTGATGAGGGTATATGGGAAGTAGAGAGTGAGAGTGCAGAAGTTGTTGACATAAACTCAAAACTTCAAGCTGAACTCCTTGCTGAAAAGCAAGATGAAGCACGTAATGGTATCAGCTACACCGAGTTCAGCTACCAGCTGCTGCAGGGCTACGACTTCTTTCACCTCTACAAAAACCTGAACTGCACCCTGCAAATGGGCGCCAGCGACCAGTGGGGCAACATCACCACCGGCACCGAGCTTATTCGCCGCCTCGGCGGCCCCGATGACAAGGCCTATGCCCTTACGGGTCAGCTTATTACCAAGGCCGACGGCACCAAGTACGGCAAGAGCGAAACCGGCACCGTGTGGCTCGACCCGGCCCTGACCTCGCCCTACCAGTTCTACCAGTTTTTCCTGCGCGCCGAAGACGCCGACGCCCCGCGCCTCATCCGCGTGTTTACCCTGCTCAGCCAGCCCGAAATCGCAGCCATCGAAGCTGAGCACGCCCAAAATCCCGGCCTCAAAACGCTGCAAAAGGCTTTGGCCAAGGAGGTTACCATCCGGGTGCACTCCGTAGCGGCCTACGAGGCGGCTGTGGCGGCTTCCGAGGTGCTGTTTGGCAAGGGCGACCTGGCTGCGCTCGACGAGGCCACCCTGCTCGACGTATTTGCCGGCGTGCCCCACCTGCGCGTGCCCCGCGCCGAAGCCACTAGCCTGCCCCTGGCCGTGCTGCTGAGCGAAGCCACCGACAAAAAGATTCTGCCCTCCCGCGGTGAAGTGCGCAAGTTGGTGCAGGCCAATGGCTTAAGCCTGAATGGCCAGAAAGCAACCTCGCCCGACACGCCCGTGGCCGAGCTGCCGCTACTGCTGGATAAGTACCTGGTCATCAAAAAGGGTAAGAAGGACTACTTCTTAATTGAGTTGAGTTAATAGCTTCCCAACTTTCACTCGTTCAGCCGAGCGCCTCACCCCTACCACGCGAAAAAGCCCGGTCCATTGGCCGGGCTTTTTTGGCTTAGTAGCCGTCCGCAAAATCCGATTAATCCAAAAACAGCTGGATGAACCCGTGCGCTGGACTACTTCTTTTTGGCAGCGGGGGCGGCTTTTTTGGCCGCAGCGGGAGCTGCTTTCTTAGCCGCGGCGGGGGCTGCTTTCTTGGCGGCCGGAGCCGGGGCAGCCCCATCCTTGGTCGAGTTCTTCATGTTCTGAACCTCCAAACGGATGGCCTGCGCATGGTTTTTCAAGTCCTGCATCCCTTTGCGAACGCGCGTGCCGGCGGCCGCATTGTTCTTGTCGTACGACTTCTCGAAGTCGTCTTCCAGCGAGTGAATGAGGTCCTTGATTTTGTTGAAGGGATTTGCCATGAAAATGGGTTGGTGAGGGGTGAGAGAAAGAACTGGTGCTTACGCGGCCCTAATATACAGGCGCTTTCTACGCAAGCAAGTGTTCCAGGTTTTTTTCAAAACCCCATTTCTGGCCTCGCAGGGGCCTTTTTTTCTGACGCGCCGCGTTTTTGCTGCCGTAGCCAAGCTCAACCATATTGGAAATGTGCAAAAAACAAACGCGCCAGCCACCCCCAAGGGCAGCTGGCGCGTGGCGGGTAAGGGGTGGGGTGCTACGACCTTAAGCCGTGGCAGCCTGCTTGCTATACAGGCCCTTGTCGAGCTTACTGGCAATAACTTCGAAGGCCGTGATGGTGGCATCTACGTCGGCCAGCGTGTGCACGGCCGTGGGGATGAGGCGCAGCATAATCACGCCCTTGGGCACCACCGGATACACCACAATAGAGCAGAAAATACCGTGATTCTCGCGTAAATCGAAGGTTAGGGCCGTGGCATCGGGGATTTGGCCGTTGAGGAACACCGGCGTCACCGGCGACTGCGTGGTACCGATGTTGAAGCCTTTTTCGCGCAGGCCGCTTTGCAGGGCCCGCACGATGGTCCAGAGGTTTTCGCGGTATTCGGGGTGGTTGCGAATCAGCTCCAGGCGCTTGAGCGCCCCAATTACGAGGGGCATGGGCAGCGACTTGGCGAAAATCTGGCTGCGCATGTTATAGCGCAAATATTCAATAACGCCTTCCTGCCCCGCCACGAACGCGCCGATGCTGGCCATGCTCTTGGCGAAGGTGTAAAAAATTAGGTCTACGCCTTCTACGCAGCCCAAATGCTCGGCCGTGCCCGCGCCCGTGGGCCCCAGCGTGCCGAAGCCGTGGGCGTCGTCGACGAAGATGCGGAAGTTGAATTTCTCCTTCAGCTTCACGATTTCGGGCAGCTTGCCGAGGTTGCCCGACATGCCAAACATGCCTTCGGTGATGACCAGGATGCCGCCGCCGGTTTCGTCGGTGAGGCGCTTGGCGCGCTCGAGCTGCTTTTCGAGGCTCTCCATGTCGTTGTGGCTGAACACGAAGCGCTTGCCCTGGTGCAGGCGCACGCCGTCGATGATGCAGGCGTGCGACTCGGCGTCGTACACAATGGCATCGTGGCGGCTCACCAGCGCGTCGATGATGCTCACCACGCCCTGGTAGCCAAAGTTGAGCAGCAGCGCGCTGGGCTTGTGTACAAACTCGGCCAGCTCGTTTTCCAGCTGCTCGTGCAGGCTGGAGTTGCCGCTCATGATGCGGGCGCCCATCGGGTAGGCCATGCCGTAGTCGGTGGCCCCGTCGGTGTCGGCCTGCCGCACCTCGGGATGGTTGGCCAGGCCCAGGTAATTATTTAAGCTCCAGGTCAGTACCTCTTTGCCGCGAAACATCATCCGGGGCTGAATCTGGCCTTCGAGCTTCGGGAACGTGAAGTAGCCGTGGGCGTAATGGGAGTGCGAACCCAGCGGGCCCCGATTGGCCGTGACGCGGTCGAAAATATCCACTGAAAAACTAGGGGGAATAAGGTAGAGGAGCAATAACGGCGAGCGCCGGGGCTCGCGTAGCAAAAAACGGGTAAACCGCAAAGATAGGCTTGTAGGGCACTTGTACACAATTTGGGCGTAGCCGGGAGGCCGCGCCAGCTACTACTAGTACCAAGGTAGCGGTTTAAGGTTTTCTTTGTGGCTGTAATGTAGCGTAAGCTTTCGCTTGCGAGCAGGGCGCAGCGAGCAATAACACCAGCCGCCGCCCTGCTCGCTGCGCCCTGCTCGCAAGCGAAAGCTTACGCTGTTCTCCATCTCCCACCCCGCATGAAAAAAATAGCGAAGCTGCTGGTTGCCAACCGCGGCGAAATTGCCCTGCGCGTGCTGCGCTCGGCCAAGGAAATGGGCATCGCCACCGTGGCCATCTACTCGGAGGCCGACCGCCTCTCGCCCCACGTGCGCTACGCCGACGAAGCCGTGTGCGTGGGCCCGCCCGCCTCAGCGCAGAGCTATTTGCGGGGCGATAAAATTATTGCCCTCTGCCACGAGCTGGGCGTTGATGCCATTCATCCCGGCTACGGCTTTTTGAGCGAGAATGCCGGCTTTGCCCGCGCTGTGCGCGCGGCGGGGCTCATCTTCGTGGGCCCCAGCCCCGAGGCCATGGAAATGATGGGCGACAAGCTCTCGGCCAAGCAGGCCGTGAAGGCCTACGGCATCCCCTTGGTGCCGGGCACCGACGAGGCCATTGCCGACGTGGAGGCCGCCAAGCTTATTGCCCAGGAAGTAGGCTTTCCGATTCTAATAAAAGCCTCGGCCGGCGGCGGCGGCAAGGGCATGCGCCTGGTGCACCACGTGGACGAGTTTGAAGAGCAAATGCAACTGGCTATTAATGAGGCTATTTCAGCGTTTGGCGACGGGGCGGTGTTTATTGAGAAATTCGTGACCGGGCCGCGCCACATCGA
>CAXTFI010000301.1:0-5041 GCA_964243255.1 uncultured Hymenobacter sp. | reverse complement strand
ACGGGTAGCGGCGGGCCGGGCGGCGGCATGGAAACCAGCGTGTACGACATCATCGTGCGCCGCTTCATCGCCGCCTTTTACCCCGACTGCGAGGTGAGCAACACCACCGTGCTGGCCGAGGCCGCCGAGTACCTGTTTCGGGTGCGTGGCCGCCAGATTCTCAGCCCCGGCTGGCGCGTGGTCTACGGCGACCCGGCCCAGCAAACCGCCCCCAAGCCCGCCGCCCCGGCCGGCGAAAAAGCCGCCACCGGCAACGAGGACGACGACGTAGTGAGCACCGTGCTGCCCAGCTTCACCAAGGGTGAAAGCGGCCCCCACCAGCCGCGCCTGGAAAGCAAGATGACCCAGCCGCCCAAAGACTACACCGAGGCCAGCCTGCTGCGCGGCATGGAAACGGCCGGCCGCAACATCGACGACGAGGAGCTGCGCCTGGCCATGAAGGAAAGCGGCATCGGCCGCCCCAGCACCCGCGCCGCCATCATCGAAACGCTGTTTAAGCGCAACTACATCCGGCGCGATAAAAAGCGCCTGCTGCCCACGCCCACCGGCGTCGAGCTAATTGGCTTAATCAACAACCCAACCCTGAAATCGGCGGAGCTAACCGGCCAGTGGGAAAAGAAGCTGCGCCAGATTGAGCGCAACGAACTGCCCTCCGACCAATTTCTGGAGGAGCTCAAGGGCCTGGTGCGCGAAATGGTGCAGGAGGTAAAAACCGATAGGAGCGGCCGGGCGGTGGGCGCTTCGCGCAATGGAGAGTTGGGAATGAAGAATGAGGAATTAACTGGTAAAAAAGCTGTCGCTACTGGGCCCGCTGTCGCCAAGAATAATTCTTCACTCCCCATTCCAAATTCCTCATTAGGAAACTGCCCCGCCTGCAAAACCGGCCACATCCTGCGCGGCAAAACCGCCTTTGGGTGCGCCCGCTTTCGGGAAGGCTGCCAGTTTCGGCTGCCCGCCGAGATTTTGGGCAAAAAGCTGACCGACTCGCAAGTCAAAAGCCTGTTTGCCAAGGGCCGCACGCAGCTCATCAAGGGCTTTCGGACGGGCGCGGGCGAAAAACTCGACGGTGCGCTGGTGCTCGACGCCCACCTCAACCCCGAGCTGGTGCCCGCCGCCGAAAGCAAGCCCACCACCGCCACCGACCCCGGCCAGATTCCGTGCCCGGTGTGCAAGCTCGGCACCATGCTCAAGGGCAGCAGCGCCTTCGGCTGCTCGCGCTTCCGCGAAGACTGCCAGTTTCGGGTGCCCTTTGAGTGGGGTGGTAAAAAGCTGACCGACACGCAGTTGCGCCAGCTGCTGCGCCGCGGCGAAACGGGCGTCATCAAGGGTTTTCTCTCGGCTAAGACGGGCAAGAAATACGACGCTGCGCTCAAGGTGGATGAGGGACGCGTGGTGCCCGTATTCGGATAGTACCGGGGATTACAAAGAAGCTTTGGCTAGAGGTTTGGGCCAAATAGTACATTGGGCCCATGCAACCTGCTAGGCACCTTTTGCTAGGAGAAATATATTATGCTGGCCGCACTAAAAAGAAGCTCGAAACTACCACTTTTCTAAGAGTTGTCCGAAAACAGGCATTATGTAACTGAACAAAAAGGAGAGAGTACTACGCCGGCAAGGCGTAGTACTCTCTCCTTTTTGTTATACAATTGAAACAATAACCTTTCAATAACTACTTGCTCGGTTTTTTATTATTCAACAGGGCCTCTAATTTGACTTTAGTTTCTGGGATTTGCTTCAAAGCCAACGCTTTTTTAAAACACTCAATGGCTTTAGATTTAATTCCTGTTTCAAGATAGAAATCACCGAATGAATCATAGCAATTGGCACTGCTAGGATAGTTGGCGACATTAAGTTTAAATAAAGCTTCTGATTTTTTAAACTGTTTAGTTCGTAGCATCTGATAACCAAGATTATTGACCTCGGTTTCATTTGGCTTAACCGTGTATCTCATGTGATCAGATACCTTCTTGTAATGAGCTACCAATAATGATTCTAAATCAAAATTAGGACTATTTAATTCGCTATCATAAATTTTCAATTTATAGAAACTGAAAATAAATCGAAGTGCGTCGTATTCTCCAATTAATCTAACGGAAGCATGATTGTCGCTTTCATAAAATTTATACTTGAAGGCTAATTCATCTCCTTTGTTCTTAGAAAGCTCTTTAATAAAGTTAAGATTACTACGGAGGAGGTCAGTAGAGGCTGTTGTGTCCGTTTGAACGCTTACGGTATCGACTCCTCTTTCCAACCGATTGGCCATTGCCATAAACAATCTTTTTCCTTTGTATTTGTAAACGGGCAAAATTGTTTTAGCTTCTTGTACTACCTTTTGTCCTCTCCACCATAAAGCGCCATCGAGCGAAACGTACGAATTAAATAATTGCGGATTGTGCAGCAACGTATTTATAACCGTTAAGCCGCCTACTGAATGGCCAATAAATGTTCGGTAGGTAGTGGTTGGATACGTTGTATTAATGTAAGGTATAAGCTCTTTTTCAACAAAAGACATAAATTTATCTCCATTGCCAGTAGCAGTAGGAAACTCTTTATCAGTACCAGTTGTGAGTTCACTCAATCTATCTTTATGTGCGATTCCGACAACAATCATAGGCGGACAAAGACCTGATTCCTCCATATGCTCCACAATACTCACAACTGTATTAAAATTATCCGGCCCATCTAGTAAATAAATGACGGGATAATGCCCTTTATCCTTTATTTTATTTCCTCCGTTACTTGCGGGAATATGAATCAAGACAGTGCGTTTCTCCTCTAGTATTTTCGAGGGAATGGTTTCCTCAAATCCTGTAGTGAAGGGACTGCTTTCCTGCGCATACGCACAGAAAGAAATTACTAGTAGGGCACTGAGGTGGAGGAAAAATTTCACGGGGCTATGTAGGCGAAAAGCAAGGAGACGGATGGTCTGAAGCATCAAAGCTAAACTGTACATCCCTTCAATATGACTAACTCATCACTCATTTAATTACTGTGGCCGTGTTAGCAAGGCAGCCCCGAGTAGACAATAAGGGCTGTAAAGCAAGCCTAGTATAGATGTAAAACCCTCTGGCTCAAGAAAGTGCACCTTTCAGAACCTACCCCCTTAGGGGTACTTACAGCCGCTTTTTGCAGCTCAAGAAGTGGGTTCTAAAAAGTAGCTAGCTGAGCCATACTTCCCGAGCCATACAACAAATTCTTGGTCATGCCGGCATCTTAATCATCGGCTCAACCCCTAACCTGCGTCTAGATAATTTCGCCTGTGCGGAATTCACACGCACCTTGTTGGGAAGGCATAAAAAACGCCAGGAATTATGCGGATGATAGCTGTCCTATGCTTTCTGACTAGGTCCAAAGTCCGAGCTACTTCTTTTTCGGCGCTACATAGGGCTTGCCGTTGAGCTTGGTGCGGGTGGTGGTGCCGGCGGGCTTGCCGTCGCGGTAGGTTACCTGGCGCGCAATGCTGTGGCCATCAGCCTTGTAGTAGGTCCAGTCGCCGCTTTGCTTGCCGTTTTTATACTGGCCCGTCACGGCCGGGCTGCCATCGTCGTGAAACTCCTGGAAGGCGCCCACTAAAATGCCCTTGAGGTAGTTGGCCTCCTTGCGGGCCTGGCCGCTGGCGTAAAACTCCTGGCCCAGGCCGGTTTGCAGGCCGTTGATGTCAAACTGCTGGCGCGTCTGCACCTTGCCGGTGTCGAAGTAGGTGAGGCGCTCGCCGGTGAGCTTGCCGGTGGCGGCGTAGGCTTCTACCTGGCGCGGGGTTTTGCCATCGGGGTAAAACTCGCGCCAGGTGCCGGCCGCGCGGTTGTTTTTATACTGCTCCTCGGCCTGGCGGGGCTGACCGGGCACGTCGTAGTAGCGCACCACTTTGCGGTCGCGGCCCTGGTTGGCATAGTCGGTTTCTTCCTTCAGTTGGCCGTTTTCGTAGTAACCCAGGCCGTGGCCGGTGGGCGTGCCCAGGCGGTAGGTGGTTTTGCCGCGCACCTTGCCGCTCTCGTAGTAGGAGGTGGCGGGGCCGTCGAGGGCGGCCGTGCCGGTGCGCGGGGCCACGCGCTTGGTGAGGTCGTCGCCGAGCTTGTTGGTCACCTGGCGCTCGCGCACGGCGGCCGGGGCGTAGGTGCCCTCCGTCTGGAGCTGGCCGCCGGGGTAGTAGGCGCGGTAGCTGCCCTTGCCGGTTTTCTCGTCCATTACCGTCTCGCTTTCGAGCTGGCCGGTTTCAAAATACGTTTTGTAAGAGCTGGCCAGCAGGCCGTTGCGCAACGTGCCCTCGCTCTGCACCTTGCCGCTGGGGTAAAAGAACTTAACCGGCCCATTGGGCTGGCCGTCGGCATACGTGACCTCGGCAGCCGCCTGGCCGCTGGTATACAGCTCGCGCACCGCGCCGTTGGGCTGGCCCTTCACAAGGGTAGTTTGCAGCTTGATTTCGCCGGTGGGGAAGTAGGTAGTGAGCGGACCGCTGGGCTCGTCATCCAAAAAGGTGCCCACCTGGGCCACCTTGCCATCGGGGTAGTAGGTTTTGAAAGGCCCTTGGCGCACGCCGGCCGCGTAGGTGGCTTCCAGCCGCCGCGCCCGGTTGGCGTGAAACTCCACGTAGAGCGAGTCGCGCTTGCCGTCGGTGTAGCGGGTTTGGGCTTCGAGGCGGCCGTTGGGGTAAAAGCGCTTGTAGGGGCCCTGCATCACGGTATCGCGGGCCACCAGGGCCCGGAATATCTCGTGGGGGTGCAGCTTAGTGGAGTCAAACCAAATCGTAACGCGCTGGGAGCGTTGGGCTTGGCTTGCCAGCGGCAGCAATAATAAAAGCAACAGGTATCGCATAGGAGCTACAACGCACGCGGGCGTTTTTTTAGCGCAAAGTTTCGCAAAGTTGGCAGAGTTCCGCAAAGGCGTCTGCCCAGTCTTTGCGGAACTCTGCCAACTTTGCGAAACTTTGCGCTAACTGCAGCTAGCTGCTTACAGCGGCTTTTTCTGCGAGTCCTTGTATTGCTTGAGCTGCGACGCAATCGCCTTCTGGTCGCCCACCACCACGGTCGTCATGGCCTCGGGG
>CAXTFI010000300.1:0-5081 GCA_964243255.1 uncultured Hymenobacter sp. | reverse complement strand
TGCTGGGGCCCAGAATGGTGTTGTGCACCACGCGGTAGCCCTCAAACACGCGCACCTTGCCGTCGTCCATCGACACGGGCAGGTGCACAATCACCTGCTTATCAGGCGCCTTCAGCACTTCGTAGGTAGTGTCGTCGAGTCCCAATATTTCGGCCGCGATATTGAAGCGCGACATCATGGACTCAAGCGGATTTTCGGTGTTGCCAACCTGCGGGGCCGGCTCTTTATACACAGTGGTGGGTGCCATCTGAGAAGGTAAAAAGTGAAGGGTGGGTGGGAAAGGGGAGGATGTGGGTGCTTAACGAAAAAGCGCCGCAAAGGTACGCCCGCTGAGAATGAGGAATTGGGAATTTAGAACGAAGAATTACCGGTCTGATAACTCTTCATTCTAAATTCCCAATTCCTCATTTCTCTATCCTATCCAAACAGCACTTGCAGCAGCGCCAGCACCGGCAGCACCAGCAAAAAGGCGTCGAAGCGGTCGAGCAAGCCGCCGTGGCCGGGCAGGAAGGTGCCCGAGTCCTTCACGCCTGCGCTGCGCTTGAGCATCGACTCGGCCAGGTCGCCGAGCGGGCCAAACACGGCCACCACGCCCGCGGCCACCAGCCGGTGGCTCAGCGGAATATCGGGCAAAAAGTAGCCCGCCGCCCAGCCCACCAGCAGCGTGAGGGCCGCGCCGCCGGCCCAGCCTTCCCAGGTTTTGCCCGGCGAAATGCTGGGGGCCAGCTTGTGCTTGCCAAAGTTTTTGCCCGCGAAGTAGGCGCCAGTGTCGGCCGCCCAAATGAAGAGGATGAGGCAAAAGACGCGTCCGGGAGAGTAATGCACGCCATGATAGGCAATGTTGGTCAACAGACTCATAGGAATGCTGATGTAGCAGATACCCATAAGTGTTACGCCTACATTGGCAAAAGGCTGCTCGTCAGCTGGCCAGCGTACTATTTCTCGAATTATCAAGCCTACAAGTAAAAGCACTCCCCATATAGGAAGAAAATTTAACAATGCTCTAACTAATAGGCCTTCCTTAACTGGGAAACCCTCTGCTAAAGACTGAGTAGTAGGAACTTCACTTAGAGGCGGATATATTGTCCAGCCCCCTCCCAGGCCCCCACTGTTGCCAGTCAAAAAGACATTGCCAATTTGTACTTCAAGGTGCGCAAAAAAGGCGTTGTACAAACATAATAATGTGCCAAATACAATTCCAATCCAAAACGCTGGCTTGTATCCACTTGCCCGCATTATCCGGTAAAACTCTTTCAACATAACTGCCTGCACAGCAGCGAAAAACAGCCCGAACGAGATGGGTCCGCCGAAGGTGCAGCTGATGAGCAGCGCCGCCGCGAGGGTGGCCCAAATGACGCGCAGGCGTAGGTTGCTGGGGCCTTTGGGCGGGTCGGCGGGGGCGGGCGGGGGCGTAGTGGCTGGGTCCAAATCGGAGAGAAAGCTAGGTAGAAAATAAGGTTGTAGAGACGCATCCTTGCGTCTCGTCGTTGAACGTCTCGTCGTTGTTTGAGCCGCACCCGGTGGTCGTTCAACGACAAGACGCAAGGATGCGTCTCTACACGTAGGCGGCTGGTGCGGTAGCCGTCCAGCGCTGGTGCAGCCAGTAGAGCAGCCCGGCCAGGAGCGCGGCCGAGGCGAGCACGGCGGGCCAGGGTACGGCCACGTTGGCGTCGGGGTTGAAAGAACTGGGCAGCTGCTTGTTCTGAAAAAGGTAGAGCAGGACGAGCTGAAAGGCGTTTTGGGTGAAGTGCGCGGCCATCGACACCAGGATATTGCCGCTCCACTCGTACAAGTAGCCCAACACCAGGCCTAGCACGAAGCGCGGCACAAACCCAAAAAACTGCACGTGAATGGCCGAAAAAATGGCCGCCGCCAGCCACACGCCCACTTGCCGCGACCCAAACCACTGCACCAGGCAGCGCTGCACGCCGCCCCGAAACACCAGCTCCTCGGCTACAGCCGGCACAATAGCAATAACGACCAGGCCCACTAGCAGGCGGCCGGGCGAATTAAAATCGGTGAGAAACTTGGTGAGGCCGGCGGCCTGGTCCTCCTTCTCGCGCGACCACAGCTCAAAATCGTGCAGAAAGGCCGGGAAGTGCGCGCCCGCATTCCAGGCCACCAGCGCCGACAAAAAAGGCACCGAGCAGATAATAACCAGCCCCGCCGCCACCGGCCACCACGCCGCGCCCAGCCGGCGCGGCGCAAAGTAGCTGCTCACCGACTGCCCCAGCAACCGCGGCAGCAGCAGCACCCCCGCCCCTACCCCGGCCAGCGACAGGCCCTGGTAGAGCATCAGCACAGCCCAGCCATTGGGCACCCGCTCGGGCGCGGCGGCCAACGCCCCAAACTGCGCCATCGAGATGCCATAAAACGCACTGGCCAGCACCAGCGCCAGCAGGCTGGCCAGGCAAAGCCCCGCCACCGCCAGCCCCAGCAACAATAAAAGCTGCACGGCGGGGTGCACAGTGCGGGGTACTAAACCTTTCATAAGGGTGGAGGTGTTCAAGGGGGCGTAAATTTGCATGATAAATTCTCGGTGGCGGGCGGCAAGACTGCCTCGACTTAACCGAGAACGTCATGCTGAGCTTGCCGAAGCATCTCGCTCGCATTGTTGGATTAGTACTCCAACGGCGTGGCAGAGACGCCTCGGCAGGCGGACGCCAGATGAGCAGAACATTCTGTTGCCCCATCTCTAACCTTAAACTTCTGCTATTCTCGTGGTCACTATTCGCAATATTCAGCTGCCCGACTTCCCGCTGCTGCTCGCCCCGATGGAGGACGTGAGCGACCCGCCCTTCCGGGCCGTGTGCAAGGCCAACGGGGCCGACCTTATGTACACCGAGTTTATCTCAAGCGAGGGCCTGATACGGGCGGCCGCCAAAAGCCGGCAAAAGCTGGATGTATTTGACTACGAGCGCCCTATCGGTATTCAGCTGTTCGGCTCCGACGTGGACACCATGGGCGAGTGCGCGGCCATCAGCACCGAGGCCGGGCCCGATTTGATTGACATCAACTACGGCTGCCCGGTGAAGCAGGTGGCTCTGCGCGGTGCGGGCGCGGCCCTGCTACGCGACATTCCGAAGATGGTAGCCATGACCGCCGCCGTGGTGCGCAACACCCACCTGCCCGTAACCGTGAAAACCCGCCTCGGCTGGGACACCGACACCCAGAACGTGGAGGAGGTAGCCGAGCGCCTGCAAGATGTTGGTATTGAGGCACTTACGGTGCACGGGCGCACCCGCGTGCAGCTCTATAAAGGCGAGGCCGACTGGCGGCTCATCGCCAAAATCAAGGAAAACCCGCGCATCAAAATCCCGATTTTTGGCAACGGCGACATCGACTCGCCCGAAAAGGCGGTGGATTATAAGAACCGCTACGGCGTGGACGGCGTGATGATTGGCCGCGCGGCCATCGGCTACCCCTGGATTTTTCGGGAGGTGAAGCACTACGCCCTCACCGGCCAAAAGCTGGCCCCGCCCACCCTGGAAGAGCGCATTGCCATGTGCAAAATGCACTTCGACAAGAGCCTGGAGTGGAAAGGCCCCAAGGCCGGCATCTTCGAGATGCGCCGCCACTACGCCCACTATTTCCGGGGCCTGGAGGGCGCCAAGCAGTGGCGCACCCGCCTGGTCGATGCCGAGCTGGGCGCGGAGGTGTACGCTATCTTGGAGGAAATCGCGGCTAGCGACGCGGTGCTGGTGGGGTGAGGCTTTAATTCATTGTTCTTAATTCATTTCTTTAAACCCAGTCATCATGTCAAGCCAAACTCTTGAGATTCATGCGCATGCCCAGAATGGCCGGGTTGAGTTTCAGCTGCCTAGTGATTACCCAGAGTTAGCTAATGCGCGGTTGGTACTCTTGGTATCAGCTGAGCCAGCAGCCTCCACGCCCGTAGGTCGCACCGATTGGGACAAATTGGCGGCAGCCTACGCCGCCTTCGAGGGCCACGACCCCTACCCTACTATTACAGACCCAGCGGCGTGGCAACGCCAGCTACGGGCTGACGATGAGCGTGAGCTTGACCGTTAAGCCATGCTAAATAAGCTGGTCATGCTGGATACCAATATACTAATTGCCATTTCAAAACGGCGATTTGACCCGCGTTTGCTCCACGCGCAATACAGCCGCATACTTGTATCGTTTGTGGCTTACACGGAAGCATTAGGCTTTAATTTCCCTGACCCAAACGAGGCAGAACGCATGCAATTGCTTCTGGATAGTTTAGAAAAAGTGCCGTTTGGAGCAGGCGAGGCCCAGTACGCTATCGCTTACCGCAAGCTCAGGAAAATCAAGTTTCCCGATGCGGCCATCCTGGCCACCGCCCGCGCCGCCGGGGCCGACTTGCTCACGCAGAACATCGCTGATTTCCGGGGCCTTGACCCGGCCGTGCACGTGCTGACCATTCAGGATTTATAGGCGCTTCAGCCGCAGTTCCTGGCGGCGCATGGGCATCTTATCCACGGTACCAAATAAATCGTTGGCAGCCAGGGGCTTGCGACTAGTACGCTTCACGCCGCCGTCTTTGCCGATGAGCACTACCACGAAGCCGCTGAGTGGCTGGCCCAGCTGCTGCGTCCAGCACTGGCGGTCGGCGGGTGAGAGTTGGTCGTAGATGACTTCTACTACTTGAAAATCGCGCTCGGCCAGCCCGTTAGCTGCGGAAGCCAGCAGCTTTTTCTGCTGCTGAAGGTCTGCGTGATTAGCCATGGGTGCGCCCACTAGCAGCAGCCGATGCTGCCAGCGGCTGGCGCGCAGCAGCTGAGCTAGCGTAGGCGGCGCGGCTTGCGCCGCTAGCAGGGGCAGTAGCAGCAGCGCTGCCAAGCTGCCCAATAGCCATTTAGGAACCGGCATTTTCAAACCAAGGAGGGTGAACCTTGCTTACGCTAACCCGGCTAGGCGCGGCCACGCGGCGGCTTCATGGCGCGCTCATGGGCAGCCTAGCCGCCGTTTTCGCGTATAGCTTTTCTTTGCGCTTTCACTCCTATTCCTTCGCACGATGAGCGACACCCCCACGGACTACGCATTCGGCATGATTGGCCTCGGCACGATGGGCCGCAACCTGCTGCTGAACATGGCCG
>CAXTFI010000299.1:0-5110 GCA_964243255.1 uncultured Hymenobacter sp. | reverse complement strand
TCGGCAAGCGGACGCCAGATGAGCAGGACGGCCTGACAAACTCCTTAATAATTTCGAAAAAGCTCCGGCCAACAGCCGGAGCTTTTTTTTGGTCTTTTGCCTAACTTTCCAATTCCCAGGCAACCCCTACGCCCGGCCTCGCATCTACCGTTCCAAACACGCTTTCGCCCCTGCCCTACCGCTACCTTTTTCCGTGACTGAGCCCGACCTCATTGCTGCCTGCCTGCGGGGCGAGCCCCGCGCCCAGCGCCAGCTCTACAACCAGTTTGCGGGGCTGATGCTGACGGTGTGCCGCCGCTACCTCAAGCGCCCCGAAGACGCTGAGGAGGCGCTGCTGCTGGGTTTTGCCAAGGTATTTCGGGCGCTGCCCACGTTTCGGCAGGAGGGCAGCTTCGAGGGCTGGGTACGGCGTATTATGGTGAATGAGGCGCTAATGGAGCTGCGCCGCCGCGAGCCGCTGCACCTCTCGTTTGAGGACTTTGCGCAGCCCGAAAACCTGGCCGCCACCCCCGCCACCGCCGACACCCAGCTGCAAGCCGAGGAGCTGCTGACCCTGCTGCTAACCCTGCCCACCGGCTATCGCACCGTCTTCAACCTCTACGCCCTGGAAGGCTACTCGCACCCCGAAATCGCGGAGCTGCTGGGTATCACGGAGGGCACCAGCAAATCGCAGCTCAGCAAGGCGCGGGCCATGCTGCAACGCCGGCTGGCCCATATGTCAATTAACATTTAACAGTTATCATTTAACAGTTATCGGTTATTACTCCTACTCAAACAGCTTAGCAAATTATTAGAGCGTCGAGCTGCACATTTTATAAATAGCTGACTGACTGTTTTTTACATAAATTATTTTTGAAGTATCAGTCCTCACCAGCTCTGAAAAGCGAGTTGCCGAAACCAGCCTCCTGCTACGACATTTCAACTGTTAAATGCTATCTGTTAAATGTTAAATGAATTAGACGACCTGTTTCGCCAGCAGCTGGATGGGCACGCCACGCCGCCGGGCCCCGGCTTGCAGCAGCGGCTAGCCGAGCTAGCGGAGGCCGAGCGCCTCGACACCCTGTTTCGGACGGGGCTGGGCAGCCACGCTTCCCAGCCACGCCGCGCGCTGTGGGAGCGCCTGGAGGACGAGCACTTGCACCCTCAGCCCCGTCGGCGCCGGGTAGCCGGTTGGTCGCAGTATTCGGCGGTAGCGGTGCTCTTGCTATTGCTGCTGGTCGGCGGGGCCAGGCTGTGGTACGGCCGCTACCTGGGGCCGCTGGCCGGCCCGGTAGCCGCTACCAAGCCGGCCGGCGCACAGCCGCAGCGCCCGCCCGCCTCCGCAACTACCACTAGGGAAACCCCTTCTACCAGCACACTCGCGACTGCTTCGTTGCCGAGCCAAACTACTGCTAAAGAGAGCGTTGCGGGTAGTTCGCCGGCTTCTTTTAAACAAAAGCAGCAAATTTTTTCGGCCCAGGCAACGCCCGCTGGCCTTTCGCCATCTAGCCCTCCGATAGCCGCTACTACCCGGCTGCGCCGCGCCGCCACGGCACTCCGGGTAGCCAGTAGCTCTCACTCAACAACCCGGCGGCCGGACGCGGCCGCCGACCAGCTGGCCACCACCGGGGGGCGGAAAACCCCGGCCGGCCAGCTTCCAACCACCTCGCAGCAGGCCCCGGCAACAAGCGGTACGCCGGCTCCCCACGAAAACGCCGCCGGGGCCGTAGCCGCCTTTACGGCCGCCACGGCCCCGGCCGGCGTGATTGAAGTAGAGGTGCGGCGCGGCCCCGAACTTGCCCACCCGGCGCCCCCGGTGGCGGTGGCCGAAACCGCGCCCAGCCGCCGGCCCCGGCTGCGCCTCGGGGGCCTGCTGCGCCAGGCCGACCACCTGGTGCACGGCGAGCCCGTGAGCCTGGCGGAGGCCACCGGCCTGCCCGAAACCCTGACCGTGCACGCCCGCCTCGGCGGGCGCACGCTCAGCAAAGCCATTGATTTGTAGCTACTGGCGACAGCTTGCCGCCGGTCGCAGCTTTTGCTTTCTCTGCCCTTGAATAGGGGCAGCCCTCCTTTTCACAGCCTTTTCTTAACGCTCTTTCACTGATGAAATCCTTGCTTTTTTCTGCTGCTTATCTAGCAATTTTTGCCGCCGCGGCTCCTGGCCAGGCCCATGCGTTGGCCCTGCCGAAGGTGCCTCTGGCCGCTTTGCCCACCGATACCATTGTGGTGCGGCTGCCCAACAAGGCGGTGATGACGCTGGTGGTGCGCGATGCTGCCCAATTGCGCCAGCTGCCGCAGTACCACCTCGACTCGCTGGTGGCGCGGCTGGGCGGCTACATCAAGCAGGCCGATGCGGCGGCCCAGGTGGCCAGCACCGACCGCGTAACGGTGGAGTTTCACCCCAACCGCGACCGGCCGGGCCAAAACCTGCCCGAGGAAATCCGCATTACCACCCGCAAGCAAGCCGGCCAGCCCAACGACCGCACCAGCCGCGTGGATGTGGCGCTCGACAAGGCCTTTGGCTTGCAGATGCGCATCGACCACGACGGCAAAAAAGTGTACGTGACGGGCTCGGCCGAAACCCGGCAGGCCCGGCGCGACTCGCTGCGCCAGGCGCGCCGGGAAAATAAATCATCCTCCACCGACTTCGTGTTGGACCTGGGCCTGAACGCGCTCACCAACCTGCGCAGCGGCCCCGGCCGGCCCGACCTGCGCACGCTGGGCTCGCGCTACGTTAACCTGGGCCTCGACTACAAGCAGCGGCTGGGCGGGCGGCGCAGCCCGCTCTACCTCATTTTTGGGCCCGAGTTTGCCTTCAACAACTACATGCTGGAAGGCAATAGCAAGTGGCTGAATCAGAGCGGCATAACCAGCGTAGTAGCCGAAACCAACGGCCGCCAGTACCAAAAAACCAAGCTGGCTACTTCCACCTTCACCGTGCCGCTGCTGCTGCAGCTCAACCTGCCCGGCCCGCATCACCACACCAGCCTGCGCCTGGGGGCGGGCGGCTTCGTGGGCTACCGCCTGGGCAGCTGGACCAAGCTCAAGTACTTCGAAGATGGCAACACCTACAAGGACAAGGACTACGGCAACTACAACCTCACCGACTGGCAGTATGGCCTGCAAGGCGTGCTGGGCTACCGGTCGCTGACCTTTTTTGCGAAGTACAACCTGAACAATCTTTTCCGCGACGGCCAGGGCCCGCAGGCCCAAACCGTGAGCTTCGGCGTGCGCCTGCTGGGCAATTGAAGTGTAGCGTACGCTACACTTCCCGGAAAAAATTATCGAGCAAAATGGCGGCCGACACGGCCACGTTGAGGCTTTCGGCGCGGCCGCCGGGGCCGTGCGGAATGTGCAGCCGGCGCGTAAGCTGCGCGCCCACCTCGGGGCTGAGGCCGTGGCTTTCGCTGCCCATCACCAGCACGCCGGCGGGTTGCAGGCGCAGCTTATGCACGTTATCGCCTGCTAAATCAGCCCCATATATACCAACCTCGGGTGCCAATGACGCCAGCCAGGCGGCCAGGTCGCGGCCGGGCCACACGGGCACCCGGCCAAAGGCACCCATGCTGGCGGCCACGGCTTTGGGGTTGAAGGGGTCGGCGCAGTTTTCGCTCAGCACCAAGCCGGGCAGGCCGTACCAGTCGGCCAGGCGCCAGAGGGTGCCCAGGTTGCCGGGGTCGGCCACGTTGTCGAGGGCCAGCACGAGGTGGGTGGCGGGCAGGGCGGCGGGCAGCGGAATTTCCGCCGGGCGGCGTACTACGGCCAGCGCCGCGGCGTTGGTTTGCAGGGTGCCGAGCTGGGTCAGCTCGTCTTCGGTGGCCAGCTGCACCGGCAGGCCGGGCGGGGGCGGCAGCTGCCCGGCAAAGGCCGGCGTGGCGAGCAGGTGCTCGATTTCGAGGCCCGAGCCGAGTAATTCTAGCACGCTTTTCGCACCTTCGACCAGGAAGGCGGCGTGGCGCTGCCGATATTTGCGCTGGTGTAGCGACCGAACGTATTTGGCGAGAGCTTTTGAAACCATTAGGACAACAAAGTAACGACCGGCCGCGCTTCGGCCCCGCTAGCCTGGCCGCCGGGCTGCTGCTGGCCGTAGTGGCCCTGCTGCTGGCGGTGGGCTGCTCGCCGCTGCGCCTGCTCACGCCCCAGCAGCGCCTGCTTACCAAGGTAGAAGTGGAAAGCGACGGCCTGAATACGGCCCAGCAGGAGCGCCTGCTTACGCTGGTGCAGCAAAAGCCCAACCGCACCGTGCCCATCCCGAAGCTGGCCGTGTACCAGCTGGGGCATTCGTTCTACGACTCGGCCCGCATTGAGCGCCGGGTGAAAAAGATTCAAGCCAAGTACGCCGACCGGCTGGCCGCCCTGCAGGGCGACTCGGCCGGCACGGGCAAGCTGCTAGCCCGCCGCGACCGCCGCCTGGCCCGCAAGCGCACGGCGCTCGAAAAGGGCAACTCCGTGATGCGCCTGGGCGAGCCGCCCGTTATCTACGACCCCACGCTGAGCCAGCGCACAGTGGAGCAGCTCACTACCTACCTGCGCTCGCAGGGGTATTTTCGGGCCACGGCCAGCTTTACCGACTCGGCCCGCTCGAAGCCCAGCCTCATTGCCAGCACCCTGCGCGCGGTGGGCCTGCGCAAGCCCGTGCGGTCGGTGCCGCTGCGCGACTCGGCGGGCATCCGGCTGCACCGGCTCGTCACGGTTACGTATCAAGTAAAAGAGGGCCAGGACTTTACTTACAGCCGCTTTACGCGCAGCATCCCCGACTCGGGGGTGGCGCGCGTGGTGGCCGGGGCCCAGGGCGCCACCGTGCTGCACGTGGGCGACGCCTACAATGAGGACCTCATTGGCCAGGAGCGGCAACGCCTCGAAACGCTGCTCAAAAACCAGGGCTACTACGATTTTCGGGCCCAGTACATTACGCTGGAAGCCGATACGAGCTTTGAGAAAAACCAGGTGCGGCTGCGGCTGCTCATCGCCAGCCCGCCCGGCGGGCACCGCGCCTACCACCTGCGCAAGGTGACGGTGCTCACCGACGTGAGCCAGAGCCGCGCCCTGCGCCTGGCCTCGGGCGACACCACCCGGCGGGCGGGCCGCCGCGCCGGGGGCCGCCCGGCCCCGGCCGCCGATAGCACCAACG
>CAXTFI010000298.1:0-5130 GCA_964243255.1 uncultured Hymenobacter sp. | reverse complement strand
GGGCGTGATGTGCACCACGTCGGCGCGGGTGGTGCCGGTGGGCAGCTCGTCGATGTGCACGCCGCCGAGGAGCAGCGGGTAGAGCCGGGCGCGGATTTCGGGGTCGTTCATGGGCGGGGGCAAATTTACCCGCGCCTGGGCAGTTAGGGCCCAGCGCGCGGCTACTGGTCGCACACTTTGGGTATATTATTGCTGCCGCGCTGCAACCCTCAAAAGCCGCAGGGCCTCTTCTTCGCAATTTCCCTATTTATTTTTGTTACTATGGCTTTATTTCGACTTGCGGGCTGCGTCCTGCTGCTGAGCCTGCCCCTACTCGGCCGCGCCCAAACTGCCGATGCCCCGCCCCGCTACTACGTGGGCCTATCGGCGTATAGCAGTGATTTTCAGCCCTTGGGTGGCACTTATTACGGGGGCACCACCGTGCCGGTGCAGCTCACGGTGGGCTACCAGCTGCGGCCGCGGCTAGCGGTGCAGTTGGGCGTGGCCTACAGCGGCAACAGCCGTACCTACACCAACGATGGCCCCTATGGCATCTATACTGCGGCCGGCAGCCCGGCTTACTTTGCCACCTACTCGGGCCGCACCTCGTGGCGCAGTGCATCGGCAGGGCTGCTGGCCCGCTATACTCTGACGCGCCAGCCGACGCACCGCGTGCAGTTTGATGCGCTGGGCGGCCTTACCCTGGACTACGACCGCACCAACTACGCTAACACCCGCACCGATACCGATAACATGCAAACCGTCATCGCTACCACAGCGTATGATGAGCACGTTAGCCGTACCAATCTCCTGCTGACGGGCGGCCTCAGCACCCGCTACTGCTTTGGCCAGCGGCTGGAGGCAGTGCTCGACGTGACGCTGAGCCGCAGCTTCTTGCGGGGTCAGTACTCGGGCTTGCCGGGGTCTACGGCGCTGGGGCTGCGCTACCGGTTTGGCCAGCGCTAGGCGGCCGGCTACCCATTTTGAGTGGGCTGCGTACGCCAGAATTTAACCTCTCAGCTTATGGAAAAGCCCACCCGCGCCGCCCTTGTGGCCGAGCTAACCGCACTGCTCGAAGGTGGCAATGCCCACGTTACCTTCGAGCAGGCCGTGGCCGACTTGCCCGCGCCCTTGCGCAACCAAACCATGCCGGACCTGCCCTACACCATTTGGCAGCTGGTAGAGCACCTGCGCATTGCGCAGCACGACATCGTGGAGTTTTGCCTCCACCCCGCGCACGTGTCGCCCGAGTGGCCCGCCGGCTACTGGCCCGCCCAGGAGATGGCCGTGGACGAAGCCGGCTGGCAGGCCACCCTCACCCAGCTAGCCACTGACCAGCAGCGGTTTATCGACCTGCTCGAAGACCCGGCCACCGACTACTTTGCCCCCCTGCCTCACGGCGACGGCCAAAACATCCTGCGTGAGGCCCTGCTCCTCGGCGACCATGCGGCCTACCACACGGGCGAGATTGTTTTGGTGCGCCGCTTACTGGGAGCTTGGTAGTGAATGACTAGACTATTGTATTTTTTTAACTTATTCAACAAGCATTGCTACGTAATTTGCTTTAATTATTAGTTAGTTGCAACTCCAGTTCCACTGCTTGTTGATGAAAAACCACTACCCTGTTTTGGCAGCCTTGCTAGTAGGCTGCCCGCTTGCCGGCCTGGCCCAGCGCGTCGAGCCGGCGGCCCCTCGCTACTACGTAGGCCTGGCTGCTTATAGCAGTGATTACCAAGGCATAAGCGGCAACTCATTGCGCGAGCTGCGGGCACCCGTGCAGATAACGGCCGGCTACCAGTTGCTACCACACCTGGCGGTGCAGGCCGGCGTGGCCTACAAGCAAAGCACCTTCGACTACGGCACCCTAAGCTATGTGGAGCAAGACCCGCAGGTATTTATCGCTAAGCACCACTATTTTGGGCAGGCCAACTGGTACCACACCACGTTGTCGGTACTGGCCCGCTATACGCTCACGCGCCACGCCACGCACCGGCTGCAAACCGATTTGCTCGGCGGCTTCGCCTTGGAAAAAGAGCAATCGGCCACCAGTTACCAGTACACCACCTTCAATGGCACGGGCGCGCTACTCTCCACCAGCACGACCGCTTCCAGCTACCGCTACTCGGTTGGGCTGCTCACGGGTGGCATTAGCGCCCGCTACCGCTGCACCGCGCACCTGGAGGCCGTGCTCGATGCCACCCTCAACGCGCCGCTCAGCAGCCTCATGTCGGCTCCCACGCCGGCCGGGGCGCTGGGCCTGCGCTACCGGTTTGGCAGCCGGTAGCGGCCTATCTGCTTTGCTCTTTTAGCAAAAAAATCTTTCCATTTTGGAAAAACCAGCCTCCCGCCCGGCACTTAGTCGGGCGGGATTTTTTATTAACTACTTATCGGTCAATAATTTATGTAATAAAAAGGTTTTCCGCCGGGTTTCGGCACTGGTCTTGGCATTGAGTACGCATCTCTCACTTACCAACCCGCCAATACCATGAAAACCCTGCTTCCTTCTGAGCTCACCCCTACCCTGCCCAAGTGGCAGCAGCCCGAAAAGGTAGCGGGCTGGGTGGTGCTGGGTGGCGCGGCTGCGGCCGGCGTCTACTACTGGGGCCGCATCGTGCCCTACCTCGTTGACATTGTGTTCGATAGCGTGAAGCTGAGCATCGGGCTGGGGCTGCTGTTCGGCTTGTTTTTGCTGGTTACCAACAAGCGGATTCAAACCGGGCTCTGGTACGCCGGGCAGCGGATACTGCGCACCGCGGCGGGCATTTTCGTGAACACCGACCCCATCGGCATCATGGAAGACTACATCCGCAACACCGAAAAGGAAGCCCGCCAGATGGAGGGCGAAATCGGCCACATTGAGGGCGCCCACGAGCTGGTGAAGCGCAAGCTGGCCGCCAACAGCACCCAGATGCAGGAGTACCTGGCCCTGGCCGATTCGGCCACCCGCCAGGGCGAAAAGGATGCCGCCGAGAGCTACGCCAGCCGCGCCGCCCAGATTCTGGACTACAACCAGCGCCTGCAGCCCATGGCCACCACCACGGCCAACGTGAGCGTGGTGATGCGCCAGATTCTGAAAGCGGCCCTGCGCCAGATTGACGGCAGCAAGTTCAAGGTGGGCCTCTTGAAAGACGAGTATGAGCTGGTGAAGCGTACCAGCTCGGGTATGCGCGCGGCCATGAACATTCTGCGCGGCGACCCCGACAAGAAGTACTTCTTCGACCTGGCCACCGACCGCGTGGCCCAGGACATGGCCCAGCAGCTGGGCCAAATTAAGCAGGCCATGCGCTACTCGCAGGAATTTGTGAAGGAGATGGACATCCAGAACGGCGTGATGAGCGAGAAAGGCCAGCGCCTGCTCGACCGCTACCAGAAAGGCGACTTCAACGCGCTGCTAACCACCGACAAACCGCTCGTTTCCACCTCCGTAGCCGCCACCAAACAACGCTCCGATGATGCCTATTCTAGCCTGCTTGATTAGTGGCTGCCTGGCCCTGCTGCTGCTGGCCGTGCTGCTGTAGGGGCGGCTCGCAGCCGTCCACCGGCGGCAGGTCGCCCGAGCCAACCCCTCCTTTTATCAACCTCAACCAAACGGGCGGCTGCGAGCCGCCCCTACCAATATGACAACCCGTGGTAAAATCGTATTCGCCGCGCTCTTTTTCGCGCTGCTGTACCTTGGCATCAACAAGCTGATTGCCAGCAACAAATTCTTTCAAAAAACCGACACGCAGTCGGTGCTGCTGAGCTCCATTGAGCTGCCGGCCGCGCAGGGCAGCAACCGCGCCACGCTGGTGGTGCCGCTGGCCCCGCTGCCCGGCACCGCGCCCGCCGAAAACGGCACGCCCGTGGTGTGGGAGGTGATGGCCTGGAACAGCCAGATGGCCGGCATGCTGGCCAACGGCGGCGCCCGCACCACCCAGGGCTCGGCGCTGGCCGCCAACCACCTCGACATGCAGATAACCCGCCAGGACGACGTGTCGAAGATGCAGGCCGACCTGGTAAAGAACGCCCTGGATTTGCAAAGCAGCCCCCAGACGCCGGGCCTGATTGTCAGCATTATGGGCGATGGCCTGCCCGCGTTCTCGGCCGTGCAGGCCGAGCTGCAAAAGGCCGGCACGCAGCTGCAAATCATCCCCTATTCGGTGGGCAAAAGCTTTGGCGAAGACAAGCTGATGGGACCCAAGGAGTGGCTCGACAACCCCAAGGCCGCGCTGGGCAAAACGGTGGCTTGCTACCTGCGCGACGGCGACCACAACATTGCCCTGAAATGGTGCGCCGACAACGGCCTGAAGGTGAACCCCGACGAAACCACCTACGACCCCGAGGCCGTGAACTTCATGGCGGCCAGCGACTTCCTGGTGGCCGCCGAAAAGTACATCGTGGGCAAGCCCGAAAGCCGCCAGAAAGTGGTGGCCGGCCGCCGCACCGGCGTACAGGTGGACGTGGTAGCCGACGCCGTAGCCACCTGGACGCCCGGCGACGTGAACATTGCCAAGCAGAAAGGCGGCCTGGTTAACATCGTGAGCACCAAGGATTACTCCAACCAGATGCCCAACATCATGGTGACCACCAAGCGCTGGTACGACGCCCACCAGCCCGCCGTGCTCGGCTTGATGACGGCCTTTGCCGTGGCCGGCGACCAGGTGAAAAGCCACCCCGAAGCCCTGGCCCGCGCCGCCGACATCTCGGCCCAGGTCTACGGCGACCAGGATAAGCCCGGCGCCTACTGGCTGAAATACTACAAGGGTACCAGCGAGGCCGACCGCACCGGCCAGGTAGTGGAGCTGGGCGGCAGCAAGGCCTTCAATTTCAGCGACAACCTGAGCTTATTTGGCCTCGACGAGGGCGGCACCAACATCTACGCCGCCGTGTACAAAACCTTCGGCGACGTGCAAAGCAAGCTGTACCCGAAAGAACTGCCCAGCTACGTGCCTCTGACTAACATGCTCGACCTTAGCCCCTTGCGCAAGCTGCAAGCGCAGTACAAGGGTAAGAACCTGGCCCCGGCCGAAACCCAGTCTTTCGCCGCCGACGATGAAATTCGCCGCAGCGTGAGCAAGCGCGCCTGGAACATCGAGTTTAACACCGGCCAGCGCACTTTCACGCCCGCCGCCCAGCGCGAGCTGAGCCAGCTCTTCGACGACCTCGTGGTGG
>CAXTFI010000297.1:0-5133 GCA_964243255.1 uncultured Hymenobacter sp. | reverse complement strand
GCTTCGTTAAAGAACACTAATTCCTTGTAATATCCAAGGTTTTCGCCCTAGCCCGCCGTCCTGCTATGACCACATCTACGCTTCGCTCTTTCGCCGTTGTTTTTGCCACCTTGCTGCTCGCCAGGCCCGTTTCAGCTAGCACCGACCCCACCGACAAGCGCGCCACTGCTCCCAAGCGGACGCACCAGGCGCTGGACACGGTGGTGAAGACACCGGGCATGGCAGCCAAGGCCAGCAAAAAAACGGCCCCGCGCCAGCAGAAAGCCCCCACTACCACCCTCTTAGCGGTGGCCCCGGCTCCCACTCCCCTGGAGCAGCCGGCCGCCCTGCCCGCCGCGCCGCAGGTAATGAAGCTCAAGGGCATCGTGCTGAACGCCGATGGCCGGCCCTGCCCCGGTGCCAGCGTGTACCCCGCCGGGGCGCCGCGCCAACTCGTAGTTACCGACGCTAATGGTGCGTTTGCGCTGCCCGTGCCCGCAGGCGGAGCCGTATCGCTGCGGGTCGAGTATTTTGGCGTGGGCAGCAGCCGGGTAGAGGTACCTACTCCCACGGCCGACGTGCTGCACATCACCCTGGGCAAATAGCTGCCCCTCCTACCAGACTCTCCTTTCTAAAACCTCCTCTCAGCGCTTGAGGGAGGTTTTTTTATGCCCTTTTTGCGGGCCACCTAGCCTAGGGCTATTTTGGAGTGCATGTAAGGGGCAGGGCCGGCGTTGAGCCAGCTGTCCACTCATCGTTAGCAAGGCGTGCGAACAACGAGCAGACAGTCGGCTCAACGCCGGTGGCCCATACCCAACCATGCTGTACACAAACTCCAAAACCGCTAGCTAGTGGCTTGGCCGTTAGCCCCAGCCACTAGGCTTCAAGCTTCAGGAGCCGCACTGGCTGCAAGTAGTAGCGCTTGGCATCGAGAAAGCGTTTACTTAATTAAATACCTATCAATCAGCAGTTTATATTTACTAATTAAGCCAGCTTACCCTACTTGCTAAGTAGCCCCAGCGGCCCGCCAGCCTATGGCTTGCGCCCACGCCCGGCGAACCTAATTTTAAGGCTATTTAATCAGAAAAAAATACCACGCCAGCCAGTAGTCACGATTGGGCTAGCAAAAGGAACCGTTCGCATATTTTACCAAAGCAAGCTACTGGGCAAGCCGCTACCTTCGAGACACAAAGCCTTCTCTGGCAGCTTAGTTATCCTTACGTTACACTCGCGCTCTCATGCTACGCCTTCGCTTTATTCTGGTTGCTCTCGTTGCCGCGCTCCTTCTGTTGGGCGGGCCGGCACGGGCCGCTACCACCCAGCCCCTCAGCGGCGCGGCTACCCGGCCGCTGGGGCACCGCACCACTACTTTTCGGCCGGGTGCTGCCAGGGCTACTCCCGGCCGGAAAGTGGGGGCCCTGCGGCCGGCCACGCTGGCAGTGAGGCGGCCCGGAGCTGGCCAGCCCCCGCTGCTGCTAGTGGCGGCCGCGCCCGCCGCTACACCGCAGCGCCTGGTATGCCTGACGGGCACCGTGCTCAACCCCGATGGCCAGCCCTGCCCCGGCGTTTGCGTGTTTCCGACCACCAACACCCACCAGATTGCCGTCACCAACGCGCAAGGGGATTTTCAGCTGCAAGTGCTCACGCGCACGGCCCTCAGCCTGCAAGCCGAGTACGTGGGGCTGGGCAGTAGCCGCCTGGCGCTGACCGATTATTCGGGCCAGCCGGTGCGCATTGTGCTGGGGCGCTAACCTGCTCATTACCTGCGCTTAACGTGCGCGCAAAGCCTCTTTCCCCACGGGAAGGAGGCTTTTGTTGCGTAAATATGTCTGGTAATCTAACCTTAGGGCCAGCTGGCTACCCATTTTTTGGTTGGTTACGTTAGGCTCACTGGTAGCCGTTCTTCCTATTCCCGCGTTTTCCCACCCGTATGTCTTCCCACCCCGCCCCGGCCGATGAGCTTACCCCCTTGCTACTGGCCGAAGTGCAGGCGCTGGCCAGCTTATCGGAGCAAAACCCCAACCCGATTGTGCGCCTCGACAGCACGGGCCGGCAGCTGTATGCCAACCCCGCCGCCCTGGCCCTGCGCCAGGGCCTGAGCCGGGCCGAGCAGGTGTGGGTGCGCCAGCAGCTGCGGGCGGCCGTGCTCACCCACGCCCACGCCGCCGAGATACAGGTGGGCCAGCGGTATTTTCTACTGCAAAAGGCGGCCATTGTGCCCCCCGAGGGCAGCCTCACTCTGTACCTGGCCGAAACCACGGCCCGCGTAAAAGCCGAGCAGCAATTGGCTGAGCAGCAAGGGTTTATTAGCGAAATATTAGATACCATTCCCAGCTCCATCTTTGTGCGGAATGCGGAGGGCGAGGTTATCTTTGAGAACCGGGTGGCGGCCGAGCTGGGCAGCCGGGCCACCCACCTGCACGAGGGCGATGCCCCCCACCCCACCCCGGAGCAAGCCACGGAGGTAGACGCCTACCGGGCCACCCACGCCCAGGTGATGGCCACCGGCGAGCAGCTCGCCTTCGAGCAGCGCCTGACCCTGAATTCGGGTGAAACGCGCTACCTCTACACCATCAAGCGCCCGCTGCGGCGGCCCGATGGCACGCGCCAGGTGCTGGGCGTGAGCACCGACATTACCGACAAGAAGCTGGCCGACCAGGCCCTGGCCGAGCGCGAAAAGCAGTACCGCGACCTGATGACGCACTCGCAGGCGCTCATTTGCACCCACGACTTGCAGGGTACCTTGCTCACCGCCAACCCCATGGCCGCCGCCCTGCTGCAGCGCCCCCTGCCCCTGCCCCTGGCGCCCGGCTGCCGGCTGGAGGAGCTGGTGGCCCCCGAGCACCAGGCCGTGGTGCGGCAGTACTTGCAGCAGTTTGACACCACCGATAATCAGCGCGGGGTGCTGGCCATCGCCGGCCCCGATGGCCCCCGGTACCTGCTCTACGACAACCACTTGGTGCGCGAGGCGGGCCAGCCGGCCTACGTTATTGGCTACGGGCAGGACATTACCGAGCGTATTCAGGCCGAGCGGGAGCTACGCCGGGCCAAAACCGCCGCCGAAGCGGCCGTGCTGGCCCGCGAAAACTTTTTGGCCAACGTGAGCCACGAAATTCGCACGCCCCTCAACGGGGTGCTGGGCATGGCCAGCCAGCTGGGCAAAACCGCGCTCAACGCGCGTCAGCAGGAGTTTGTGCGCACCATCCGGCACGCGGGGCAGCATTTGCTGCACGTCATCAACGACGTGCTCGACATGGCCAAGATTACCTCGGGCAAGCTGGAGATGGAGGCCGTGCCCTTCAACCTCTGCGACTCGATGGGTGAGGCCGTGCGCCCGCTGGCCACCCAGGCCCAGGAAAAAGGCCTGCACTTTGCCGGCACGCCGCTGCGCACCACCTGCGTCTACCCCTGGGTGCTCGGCGACCCGCACCGCCTCAACCAGATTCTTATTAACCTGGTAGCCAATGCGATAAAATTTACGCCGCCGGGCGGGCGCATCATCGTCATTGGCGAGCAGCTGGCCGAAACGGCCACCACCCTCACCGTGCGCTTCACGGTGGAAGACACCGGCATCGGCATTGCCCCCGACAAGCAGGAGATGATTTTTGAAGGCTTCACCCAGGCCTATTCCGACACCACCCGGCGCTTTGGCGGCACGGGGCTGGGCCTGAGCATTTCGCGGGCGCTGGTAGCGCAGCTGGGCGGGCAGCTCACGCTCAGCAGCGAGGTGGGCGTGGGCAGCACCTTCGGCTTCACCCTCACCCTGCCCAAAGCCGACGCCCCGCTGGGGGCCGTGCCGCCCCCCGATGCCTATGATACCGGCGCGCTGCACGGCCGCCGCCTGCTGGTGGTGGAAGACAACGAGATAAACCGCACCGTGGCCCGCCTGCTGTTTGAGGGCTGGGGCGCCGTGGTGGACGAGGCCGAGGATGGCCTGGCCGGCGTGCACCAGGTGCGCGACGCGGCCCTGCCCTACGACCTGGTGCTAATGGACATTCAGCTGCCCGGCCTCAATGGCCTCGATGCCACGGCGGCCATTCGGGCGCTGCCCGACCCTGCCCGCGCCAACCTACCTATTATCGCGCTCACCGCCAATGCGTTCCGGGCCGACCGCGACCGCTACCTGGCCGCCGGCATGAACGCCTGCCTGGCCAAGCCCTTCGAGGAGGAGGAGGTATACCAAACCCTGGTGCAGCTGCTACCCGACCCGGCCGCGGGGCTCGCCTACGACCTCACCCGCCTGCGGGCGCTGGCGCGGGGCCGCGAGGAGTTTGTGCTGAAAATTATCCGCTCGTTTTTGCGCAACATCCCCGAGAGCCTGGCCCAGCTGCGCGCCGCCGCCGCCGCCGGCCACTGGGACGAGGTGGCCAAAATCACCCACCACATCAAGCCCAGCCTCGAATCGGTGGGCGTGCCCCGCGTAGCCGATGCCGTGCAGCAGCTCGAAACCGCCGCCCTGGCCGACTACCCCCGCCTGCCCGCCGCCGCCGCGCAGCTAGCCGCGCAAGTGCAGCGCGTGCTCACCGAGCTCCCCCGCGAGCTGCTTGAGCAGTGAGCAAAGGAAACGTCCTGCTGCGCTTGCCGAAGCATCTCGCGCGCATTAATTGGAGCAGTAATTCAAAGCTGCGCGCGAGATGCTTCGGCAAGCGCAGCAGGACGGCCTTTTCGCCCACTATCCATACACCTCTAAAATAGTAAGAACAAGAACTACCTGGCGAGTAACTGCTATGAATTGTTGTTTGGTTTGCGTACTTTCGTAACTATGCCAGCCCGCGACACTATTGCCCCTGCTTACCCGCCGCAACCGCTGGTTTCGGCCGCCGCGCCGCCGCGCCTGTCGGCGGCTACCAACCGCTTCAATGTGTTTGAGCGGGGCCAGTTTTGCCGGCAGCCGGTGAGCTACAGCCGGCGCGACTTCTACAAGATTGCGCTCGTGACGGGCACCGGGCGGCTGAGCTACGCCACGCGGGCCGTGCTGCTGGACCGGCCGGCCCTGATGTTTTCTAACCCGCTGGTGCCGTACTCCTGGGAGCCGCTATCGGCTGAGCAGGGGGGCTATTTTTGCTTGTTTACTGAAGATTTTTTGAGCGCTGACCGCTCGGTCAGCTTGCAGGAATCGCCCTTGTTCAAGCTCCACAGCGACCCGGTGTACTT
>CAXTFI010000296.1:0-5162 GCA_964243255.1 uncultured Hymenobacter sp. | reverse complement strand
GCGTTCTCGTCAATAAAGATTCCAAGGTCATCGTGCAGGGCTTCACCGGCTCCGAGGGCTCGTTCCACGCGCAGCAAATGATGGATTACGGCACCCAGGTAGTGGGCGGCGTTACGCCCGGCAAGGGCGGCACCGAGCACCTCGGCCGGCCCGTGTTCAACACCGTAGCCGACGCCGTAGCTGCCACCCAGGCCGATACCAGCATCATTTTCGTGCCCCCGGCTTTCGCCGCCGACGCCATTTTGGAGGCTGCCCAGGCCGGCATTAAAGTCATCGTAACCATCACGGAAGGCATCCCGACCAAGGACATGATTGCCGTGAAGCACTACCTCAAGGACCGCCCCGGCATCACGATGGTGGGCCCCAACTGCCCCGGCGTTATCACGGCCGGCGAGTGCAAAGTGGGCATTATGCCCGGCTTTATTTTCACCAAGGGCCGCGTGGGTATCGTGTCCAAGTCGGGCACGCTAACTTACGAGGCGGTTGACCAGCTCACCAAAGCCGGCCTGGGCCAGACCACGGCCATCGGCATTGGCGGCGACCCCATCATCGGCACTACCACCAAGCAGGCGGTAGAATTGCTCATGAACGACCCCGAAACCGAGGGCATCGTGATGATTGGCGAAATCGGCGGCGGCATGGAAGCCGAAGCCGCCCGCTGGATTAAGGAAACCGGCAACAAGAAGCCCGTCGTAGGCTTCATTGCTGGCCAAACTGCGCCTCCCGGCCGCCGCATGGGCCACGCCGGCGCCATCGTAGGCGGCGCCGACGACACGGCCGCCGCCAAAATGGCCATCATGCGCGAGTGCGGCATCCACGTCGTGGATTCGCCCGCCGAGATTGGCGATACCATGCTGCGCGTGCTGGGTAGCAAGTAAGCTACCGTCTTAAGCAACGCTACTGACATTAATTTCCAAAGAGCCACTGCCACCTGCTGGCAGTGGCTCTTCGTGTTTCTGACCTATACCTATCAGTAGCGTTGTTACTTGTTGTTACTTGTGCATCAGGTAATGCATTGACAATCTACTGCTTGTAGTATTTTCTGGTTAGCACCTTAGCCTGCCCCAGCAAATGAGGACGAAAAACTACGCCAATACTTGCCAGCAGCGACGTAGGATTGACAATCTTAGTCAACTCATCAGTAGCGCCTGAGAAAGGCATTGAAAGCCCAAATGTTCCCTGCAATTGCAAGGGTCCCTGCCCTTTGCGCACAAAAAAGGCGGGTTCTAGAAACACCTTGGTTCCTGGGCTAGCAAGAACCTTCACATTCTGCCGCAAGTTGTTGTAATGCACCCAGGTAGCTCGTATTGAGCCCCCGGTGGTTAGCCGCTCACTTTGAGTGGCGGCTGCGTATACTTGCCCATAGTAGCGCACATACTGGCCCACGTATTGCGAAGAGGACTGCGGCAATGGATACTGTAAGTCTAGGTCGTGGATGCTGGTTGAGGCGGCCCCGAAGCCGACTACTCCTGCCAAGTACCACGGCGTGGGGCCAGTAGTTTCGCGGTAAGCCCCCAGCCCTACGCTAGCCTGCCGGTTCACGTCTGAGCCCGTTGTGGTTACTCCACTAGAAGTAGTCGACCAATTAGCCTGGCGGTAACTCGTTTCGATGTTGACCAGCAGATGATTAACTGGCGAATAGGCTGCTGTGGCTTCTAAAGAACTGAAAGCCCGAATATTAGCCCCAGCCTCCAGCTGTCTTGCCCGAACCAGTGGTGTACTAGGCACGGTGGGCACGTATACGGCACAGCCACTTAGGTATAAAACAGCCAGACCGGCGAGTCCGGTTAAAGCACTTGTTTTGCGAGGTAGCATGTGGCGGGCAGAAGTGAGGTGATTGGTAGACCAAATCACCGCCGGCCGCAGCCAGCTTCGCAAATCCAAAGTTGCTGCTATCAGACTTCAGTTTGGCGATGAATTGAGTGCCAAAGGCTTCTTAATCCACCAACAACTCGCAGCAGAGCGCTTTTCAATCAGTTTTTGCGGGACTTTTAAATTCGGCCTTGCTTAGTCCTTGTTGCGCTGCCACAATACGTGCGGGTAAAAGGCTACCCCCAGCGACACATAGCTGCGGCCCAGCTTGAATTGCCGCACGGGGTCGGCCCGGTCAAGCAGGTTGGCTTGGTCGTAGCCGGGGGTAACGGAGCCCCCTAGTGCTAGCTGGAGTTGCAGCAGTTGCGGGTTTACGCCGGGGCGCACCCGCAAATACAACATGGGCTCGGAGCGCAGAATGGGACTCGACTGCACGGGTAGTCCCTGGTCGGTAACGTCGGTGAGGCGCAGCTGCACCACCCGGTACGACAAGCCCAGGCTCACGCGCTCGGTAGGCTGCCAGGTAACGTAGGCCTCGCCTGAATACTTGGTGTAGATGGCATCGAACTGATGCGGTGGCGCCGGCCGCAGAAAGAGGTGAAACAGCGTGAAGCCATCGTCTTCGTACCGTGCCTCGGCGTGGGCCTGCCCAAAGCTAGCGAGCCCGCCCACCAGCCAGTGAGGGCCCAGCGGCCAGTAGGTACCTACTCCTAGCTCGTATTGGTTTACCTGCGCGTAGCTGGCACTGTCCAAAGGGCCGTGGTGGTCGGGCTTGAGGCTGGTAGCCGCCCGCACCAGCACATGGGGCAGGGGCGAATAAGTAGCTCCCAGCTCAACGCGATTGGTGAGGGCCCAGCTGCCGGTCACCTCCAGCTCACCCTTGCTGCGAATGGCCGGCGCGGCCCCCTGCATGGGCACGTAGACCGCGCAACCGCCCAGGCTTTCCAGCAGTCCGGCAACCCCGAGCCAAATGCAGGCAATGTTTGTAGTAAAGAGTTGTTTCATAAATGAATAGACTGCGGCAGCCAGAAGCAGCGCGTATGGTAGAGGATTTGCGGCCGCCAAGCGTTGCACCGCACCCATTCACCCGGTCGGCTTTTGCGTATAGCCCGCACCGCGCCTACTTGCGTGGTCTTTTTTATTTATGCCCGATTATTCCTGCGACGCCCTTATTATCGGCTCTGGCCAGGCTGGCAACCCCCTGGCTAAGGCGCTGGCCGACGCGGGCCGCACCGTCATTTTAGTAGAGGAAGCGTACTTGGGCGGCTCGTGCGTCAACTACGGCTGCGTACCCACTAAAACTATTCTGGCCTCGGCCGAGCGCATGCACCAGCTGCGCACGGCCGACAAGCTAGGCATTCGGCTGGGCGGCGTGCCGCAGGTGGATATGCCCGCCGTGATGGCCCGCAAAGACGCCCTGCTGGCCAAATCGCGCCGCAACCTGCACGAGTCCTTCACCGAAGAGCACCAGAATATCACGGTGCTGCGCGGCCACGCCACCTTCACGGGTCCGCACGCGCTACGCGTGCAGGAAACCCAGGACCGCGCCAGCACCATCAAGGCCAAGCAGGTATTTATTAATACCGGCACCCGCCCTTCGGTGCCCGACGTGCCGGGCCTGGCCGATGCCGGGTTTATAACCACCGACCAACTACTTAACATTCAAGAGGTTCCCGAACACTTGATTATTCTGGGCGGCGGCTATATCGGGCTGGAGTTTGGGCAGATGTTTCGGCGCTTCGGCAGCCGCGTGAGCATTATCGAAACCGGCCAGCAGCTGCTAGAGCGGGAAGACGATGACGTGTGCGCCTGCCTCCAGGAGGCACTCACCAACGAAGGTATCGAGCTGGTATTCAATGCTCAAGCCCGGCGCGTGTCGCGCAATGCCGCGGGCCAGCTCACCATCACGCTCGACACGCCGGCCGGCGAGCGCCGCCTGCACGGCAGCCACCTGCTGGTAGCCACCGGCCGCCAGCCCAACTCCGATAAGCTGAACCTGGAAGCCACTGGCGTGCAGACCGACGAAAAGGGTTTCATTCAGGTAAACAGCAAGTTACAAACCAGCGCGCGCCACATTTATGCCTTGGGCGACGTGCACGGCGGGCCGCAGTTTACGCACATCAGCTACGACGACTTTCGGGTGGTGCGCGACAACCTGCTGCACCGCGGCCACCGCTCGGCCAAACAGCGCCCCCTGCCCTACTGCGTGTTTACCGACCCGCAGCTCGGTCGCATCGGCCTGAGCGAGGCTCAGGCCAAAGAAGCGGGCGTGGCCTACCGCGTGTCGAAAATACCCGTGCGCAACCTAAGCCGCGCCCAGCACACGGGCCAGGAAATCGGCTTTTGGAAGGTGCTCGTGGGCCCCGACGACCGCATTCTGGGCGCGGCCATCCTCAGCCCCGAAGCCGGTGATATTATGACTATTCTGCAAGTGGCCATGACTGGCCGCCTGCGCTATCAGCAGCTCCAGAACATGGTTATCGCCCACCCCGTGTGGGCCGAGGGCCTGAACGTAGTATGGAAAGAGCTGGAGTAATGGTTAATTTTTTAATGGTTAATGATTAATGTTGTTCTACATTTCGAACAACATTAATCATTAACCATTAAAAAATTAACCATTATTTTCTCTTTGCCACGCGCACGCCCACGGCCATGATGCCGGGCAGCTGGTTTTGGCGCATATACTGCTCCAGGGTGAGCTTGTAGGCGCCGGGCTTGCTGAAGTGCTGGCGGGGCAGGGCCAGAAACTGGTGGTCGAAGATGTCGCCCGCGCCGGCGCCGCGGGGCTCGCCGGTTTTGGGGTCCATGAGCACCATTTGGTGGAGCAGGGGCGGGCCGGTCGGGCGGCCATCGGGGCCGGTGAGCGTGTGCTTGAGGTAAAGGTTATAAAACCCGTAGCCAGCGGCATTGCGCACATTGAAGTACACGTTGTAGCGAGCCACCGTGTCGGCGATGGTGAAGGTGAAGGTGGGACGCTGTTGCACGTCCCACACGTAGGCATCACCAGAAGGCGATTTCAGGTCCGTATTGTCTTCGTACACGCGGGTGGGGTCGCAGGCGGCAAGCGTAGTGACTCCAGCCAACAGCAATAGGGTCAGCCAGTTGCGACACGCCAGCGGCCGGGCAAAAGCTAAGAAACGAGGCATAGACTAGGAAGCGCTGGGAGGAGTAGAAGGCGCGGCGCTGCCATCGCCGCCCCGGCGGCCACTGCCACCACGCCGGCCCCGGTTGCGGCCGGTAGTGCCCTCGGGCCGGGGCTGGTCGCCGCCTTCGCGGGGCGGGCGTGGTGTGGGGTTGCTGGCGGCCGGGTCGCTGCGGCGCGGGCGGGGCTCCTGGGCAGGGCCTTCGCC
>CAXTFI010000295.1:0-5185 GCA_964243255.1 uncultured Hymenobacter sp. | reverse complement strand
GTTTTGGGGCTGAATGGAGGCATCGGTGTTCAAATGATTGTTGGAACTGCGTGAAGCTGTGGGCCACAAAGGCCAATCCGCCGGCGGCTTTCAGCTCATCGAGGAAAGTGCGCTGGTCGGTGCGCAGCTGGTCGCGGCCGGCTTTTACTTCGACGGCGATGAACACGCCGTCCGACTTGCGGAAGCCGATAATGTCGGGGACGCCGCGTCGGCCCTGGGGGTTGACGCGCCAGCGCTTGGTGTCGGGGTCGTAGATGCCGGTGGTATTTTGGCGCCACACGGCGTAGCCCTGCGCGGTGAGGTAGGCCAGGATGGCGCTGGTGATTTCGCCGGCCGTCAGGGTGCCGAAGTCGAGCGCGGTTTGCTGGTGCTTGGCGGCTAGGGGCATGGCGGGGCGGTGGTGAGCGTGAAGGAGCCGATGGCCACGAGGCGGGCGACTTCGGCGGCGGTGGTCTGGTACTCGGGACTGAAATCGGGGGCGTAGGTGCTGCGGCGGGCCTGCAGGACGCAGGCAGGCGCGTGGCGGGTAGCGGCCATAGTGCGGACGCGGTAGGTGCTGCCGCAGGTGGCCCGGTAGTAGGCGGTGCTGGACATGGCTAGAGGGGTATGCTACTCGTTGGGGGTAGGGGTGCGGTAGCGGTCGAGGATGGCGCGGTCCTCGGCGGCGTGGCGCTGGGCCATGCGCTCCTGGGCCTCGGGGCTGGGCTTCCAGTCGGGGCGCTCTTTGGGGACGCGGGCGGCGCGGAAGGCGGCGCGCTGCTGCTCGGCCTGCTCAGGGGTGAGGAGGCCGTGGGCTTCCTTGGCTTTGGTGAGGCTGAGGCGGCGGCGGAGCTGCTCGCGGTCGGGGTGGTCGGCGGGGATGCGGTCGGCCACGTGGTGGAGCAGCTGGCGCGGGTCGGCGCCGAGGGCCTGCACAGTTTCCGCGTTGGCGCTGCTGCCGCGGGCCACGCAGTCGCGGTGCTCGCTGACGAGGAAGGCGGCTTTGGCGTCGAAGTAGTCGTTGATGATACTGAAAAGGGTAGGCTGGTCGAGCACCTGAAAGAAGGCCTTGCCGCTGGTGCGGGCCTCTTTGAAAGCCAGAATGATGTCCTTAATGCTGTCGTGGGTGTAGGTGTTCATCAGCACGTCGGCCACCTCGATGATGTCGGCGGCGTCGGGGCGGTTGGGCACGCGCACGCTGTCGCAGAAAGCTTTGACGATGACTGCCAGCAGCTTAAGGGTAGCTTTTTCGCCCACCTGCTTCTTGACCTGGAACAGCTTGGGGGCAGCCAGCGCCTGGGCTTTGGTGAGGCCCACCGACATTTCGGCTAGCAGCATCCGAGCTTTTTCGCTGCTGCCGCCGGCCACCTGGCTAAGCGTAGCGTCCGTTAGCGTATTCATCAACTGCTGCTCCAAACTCGGCTTGGGTGAGGGGGCCGGCGCTGCCGCGGGGGTAGGTTGCGCTGCTGGCAAGCTTGAGTTTTCCATCCTGCATATCGTTAAGCATGAACTTTTTAGACGTGGCCAGCCAGTCGCGGCGGCGGGGCGGCTCGCCGTGCTGCCGCCAGTTGGCTACCAGCTCGTGGTAGTAGCGGAGGTTGGCCAGCTCGTAGTCGGTGCCGGCGAAGGCGGCGATGAAGGCCTCGATGGGGGCCAGCTCGGAATCGGTGAAGAGAACTTCGGGGCGGCGAGCCCCACGGGACCCCTCTGGGGCCGGCCCCCTCCCCGGCAGGTAGGGGGAGCCAGCCGACTTTCTTTTTGGCGCAACTTTTTCTTTCTGCGTCTGCGCCGCTTGGTCGGAATCTTCCGCCTCTGAATGCTGACCGTCTGGCTCTGATTCTACCCCTCTTTTTTTTTCGGGCGCTGCTGCGGTACGACTGAAAGGAGTACCATTTTCTACAAGGCGTGTAGTCAGGTTTGAATCTGGTTTATCAAAAGGGGGCACGGCCTGGGTAAGGCTAGGGTCAGAAGTGGCCCTGGGGGTTGGGTCAGATGTGGCCTTAGCTGGGGGTTGGCGCTTGGGCGCGGCTTGGGTTGATTGTGGCCCAACCTGGGCCGTGGAGTCGGCCGCTAGCTCGTGCATCTGGGCGCGGCTGGCGCGGTACTCGGAGTGGCTGGGCTGGTAGGTGATGAGGCCCCAGGTGGTGAGGTCGCGCAGGCAGGCGCGGTAGGTTTTGGGGCTGCCGATGTGGGCGGCCTGCATCAGTTCATCCTTGAAGAGCACGATGTCGGCCGGAAACCGCGCCTCGTTCCACTGCCGGAAAAGCGCCACGTACAAGCTGACGTGGTAGGGGGTAGCGTCGGCGGTGCTGGCCAGCAGCTCGAAGGCGGCGCGGGTGTGGCGGATGTAGTTCATGGCGGGTTGAGCTGCGGGCACACCTCGCCCCTGACCCCTCTGAAAAGAGGGGAGTAAGGGCAGCGTAAGCGGGTCGGTTATGGGATTCTCAGCTAATCAGGCCAGCCTCGTAGTCGGCGATGAACTGGAAGAAAAGGGCTGGGATTTGGGGCACCAGGGCGTTGCCAGCGGCTTTCAGGGTGTTGCGGGCCCAGTGCTTCGGGTCGGCTGGCGGGTAGTCCTGAGCTGCTGGCGCACCTGCTGCATCTGGGCTTCCGTCAAGTCGCACCAATCGGGCCGAAAGCCCATCATTTCGAGCACAAAGCGGGGGTTGAGTAAGTCGCCAGAAAGGCGGGCCGCTGTACTCTGACTCTGAGCGGTCAGGCTGGGGTGCAGCTGCTGGTGCAGGGCGGCCGTCAGGCCGGGGGCTTTGGCCTTGTGCAGGCGCGACGGGCTCAGGGTCTGGTTGGCCGCGTCGTTGGCCAGGGGGGTAGGAAGCAGGCGCACCGCCAGCGTCAGGGGTAGGCCGCCCTGGGCGTAAGGCTTGCGGCGGTCGTAGCGGCTGTCGGTCGTGGGTGTGGGCAATAATCCAAACCCGGTCGCGGCGGTGCGGAGCACCGAGGGCGCAAGCTGGAAGTACAAGCGGCCACGCTTCGTAGTCTTCGGCTTCCAGGTCAGCCAGCACGCCATCGAGGCCCAGCGAGAGGTGCCCAGCAACGTTCTCACCAAGGAACCAGCCGGGCCGGCATTCGACAAGCAGGCGGCGCACTTGTGGCCAGAGCCAGCGGTAATCCTCCGCGCCGCGGCGCTGCCCGGCGTAGCTGAGGGGCTGGCAAGGGTAGCCAGCGGAAATAATGTCGGGGCGCGGGGGGTGGCTGACATCGTAGATATCGAGGTACTGGTGAGCGTCGGGGAAGTGGCGATGGCTGACCGTGTTGCAAAACGGGTCGGTGTCGCAGGTCCAGATGGTAGGGATACCGGCCTGGCGGGCGGCCAGCGAGAAGCCGCCGATGCCGTTGCACAGGGCCCCGTGGATGAGAATGCTATTCATGGGCTAGGAAGCCAGGGCGGCGGTACGGGCTTGCAAGTCCTTGGCGTGGGCCAGCATCTCGGCGGCCACGTTCAGGAACTCCTCGGTGATGTCGGCCCGGCCGGAGCGGCCGTAGATGACGTTGTACACGGTATTCAGGGCTACCACCGTGCCTTTTTCGGCCATGCGCTCGACCACTGTTTTGGCGGCCCGGTTGCGTTCGCCGAGCTTTTTGTAGACTTGAAAGAGCGTCGGAGCCTGCTCGTTCGTGTCTTTTAGTTGCTCGTTGTTGGTAATCTGTTCCATTTTGTTTGTAATGTGTTACATTTGCTGGGAAGAATATGCCAAGTACGTATAAACATACGTAGTGGCCCGGTCATAACGTGTATTAAATAACAAACCAGATGGAGGGCACATCTCACGTAGGACAGCGTTTACAGCAGTTTCTGGACCATTACAAGCTGACTGCCAGGCAAGCAGCGGTGAAGATGGGCGATGAGAAGAGTGGAAAAATATACAAGCTCCTGAGCGGCGACGCGAAGCCGGGCTTTGATACCCTCACGCAGATGATGGCCGTGTGGCCTGAGCTATCGGCCGACTGGCTGGTGATGGGGCGCGGCGCGATGCTGCGGAATGGCGCGGCGGCCAGCGATGCGCCGGCGGCCCTACTGGGTAAGACTCCGGCTAGGGGGGTATTCAGTCAGCAGCTGGTGACGGTGACCGTGGACAAGACGGGCAAGGATGCTACCCTGATGGTGCCGCTGACGGCTCAGGCGGGCTACCCCACCCATTTTAATGACCCGGTATTTTTGGAGGACATGCGACCCTACACGATACCAAGTTTCGAGCGAGGCAGCTACCGGGCGTTTGAGGTAGACGGGTTGAGCATGTACCCGACTTTTGCGCCGAGCGACGTGGTGGTATGCAGCCTGGTGGACCGCTGGGACTTGCTGCGGCCGGGCCAGTGCTACGTCGTGGTGACGGCGGAAAACGTGCTGCTCAAGCGCATTATCACGCCCATTACCGACCCCACGGCTTCGGTCGAGCTGCTGTCGGACAACCTGACCTATAATACCTACAGCGTACCGGTCGAGGACGTGATGCAGTTGTGGATGGTGCGGGGCTTTGTTTCGACCACCGTGCCGTCGCGGCCCGACCCGAAAGATGACGTGCTGGACCGCCTGCGGGAAGCCGTTGAATCCCTGGGCAACGATTACCACGAAGTGCGGCGCTTCATGGATGACACCAGGGGGCAAACCTTTATGAAGGCTTCGTAAGAGGCTCGGCGTGGCGCGGTGGGGCAGCTGGGGAACCGGCTGCCCCGCTTTTTTTGGGGGGCTGCCTAGCCGGGGCGGGTTGGGGCGTGCGGTGCGCATCACTTACCAGCGCGGGCCTTGGAACCAGAGCCAGACTTGACGGTGCGCCGCTCGCTTTGGAGGGCGGCCACTACCTCGGCGCGTTTGAGATAGGTGCGGCGGCCCATCTTGTGATAAGTGAGCAGGCCGCGGCGCTTCCACTCGTGAATGGTTTGGGGGCACACGTCGAGCAGCTCGGCGGCCTGCTGCACGGTTAGCAGGTCGGGGGTATCGTTGGCTTCGGGGGTGGCAGCTGGCGCGGCGCGCTGGCTATGCTCGTGCCGGACGATGGCCCGCACGTCTTCGAGCAGTTGCGAGTAAGGGACGGGGGTAAGAAAAAACGGCTCCATGAGTGGCTGCCGCTGGGGCTGTAGGCCAGCGACGCTACAAAGGGAGCCGTTTTTTCATGCGGGGTCAATCGTCCGCACGAAGTCCGCATGATTCACGCATGAAAGCTTTTAAGCCCGCACGAAAGCCGATTGTTGA
>CAXTFI010000294.1:0-5242 GCA_964243255.1 uncultured Hymenobacter sp. | reverse complement strand
CAGAGCGCCGAATTTGTGCTGGAGCACGGCTTCCTCGATTTCATCGTGGACCGCCGCGAGCTCAAGCAGCGCCTCGCCGACCTGTTATCAATGGTGAATGCGGTAAATGAGTAGCTGAGCAAATGAGCAAGTGGCTCAGCGCACTTTACTCAGCTACTCACTTACTCATTTACCGATTGGCACGACTTTGGAAAAGCCCGCTTTGATAACCAGAGCGGGCTTTTGCGTATAAGGCCCGATTGGTAGTGCCAATTATTTCACTAAATCTTCAGAAATGATGACTTCTTCTAAGTCTTTTTTGGCCGTCTTGCTGGCCTTCGTCATGCTCCTCGGCTCGTGCGCTTCGTCGCGTCAAACCACCACGCAGCCCGACCTATCGAGCAACAACGGCACTGGCGTGCGCAAAGACGGCATGAATAAAACAACCAAAGGCGGCCTGCTGGGTGCGGGCGGTGGCGCCGTAGCTGGGGCCGTATTGGGCCGCCTCATCGGGGGCAAGGGCGGCACGGCCGCCGGCGCTATTCTGGGGGCCGCCGTGGGCGGTGGCGCGGGCGCCCTCATCGGCCGCAAAATGGACAAGCAGGCCGAAGAGCTGCAACGTGACATGGCTAACGCCAAGGTAGAGCGCGTGGGCGAAGGCATCAAAATCACCTTCGACTCGGGCATCCTCTTCGATACCAACAGCAGCGCGCTGCGTCCCGCTTCGCAGACCGACATTGCCAAGCTGGCCGCTACGCTGCAAAAATACCCCGATACCAACGTCCTGGTCGAAGGCCACACCGACAACACGGGTAGCGACGCCATCAACCAGCCGCTGAGCGAAAACCGTGCTCAGTCGGTGGCCAGTGCCCTCACGGCCCAGAGCGTGGCCAGCACCCGCATCACCACCAAAGGCTACGGCTCGACCCAGCCCGTGGGCGACAACACCACCGTGGAAGGCAAGCAGGCCAACCGCCGCGTAGAGGTAGCCATCTTCGCCAATGAAAAGATGAAGAAAGCCGCCCAAAACGGCACACTCTAAGGCAGTTGCCAGTCCAAAATACCAAGCCCGGAGCCGCCCGCTCCGGGCTTTTTTGTGCCCGTGGTAGTAACCCCCGGCGTCGGCGCCGCGTTAAAAACCAGCGCTTCACCCGCGTTGCTGCTCAGTCTTTTCTTCCCACCTTTTTCTTTATTCACATGAAATCTTACTCAAAATTTTTCGCGTTCCTCTTACTGTTTTTTGTGCTCGTGGGCACGGCCGCTCAGGCCCAGGATAAGCCCAAGGGCTGGAGCCGCAAGGCCAAAGGCGCTGCCATTGGTGGCGGTAGCGGCGCCGTAGTGGGCGGCCTGCTGGGCGGTGGCAAAGGCGCCCTCATTGGGGCCGGCGCGGGCGTAGTAGGCGGCGGCCTGATTGGCCGCAACCAAGACAAGAAAAAAGACCCGGCCCGCTACAACCGCTATCGCAACAAGTAGCACCGGGTCGTAAGCAACTGAAGACCAGTAAGATGGCTTTCAGTTGCTTTTATTCCGCCTTTTCATTATGGAACACTACCAGGACCTGATTCGAAAAGCGTACCTCGCTTTCAACGCCCGTGACATTCCAACGGTCCTGACCACCTTTCATCCGGAAGTGCGCTGGTCGAAGGCGTGGGAGGGCGATTACGCAACTGGCCACGATGAAGTGCGTGACTACTGGCTGCGGCAGTGGCAAGAATTAAACCCGCACGTGGAGCCAATCGGCTTTAAGAAGCGCGCAGATGGCAAGCTGGAAGTTGCCGTTCATCAAGTAGTGAAGGATAACCAGGGGCAGTTGCTGTTCGAGGGTCCAGTAAAACATGTCTACACCATTCAGGATGAACTGTTTAAGCAGATGGACATCGAGCAGGTATAGCCAGGCGCCGAACCCCCATAAAAAGCGCCGTCAACCGGCTTAACCTCCCCCTGATTTTAAAGCCTTCCTAGCCAACCCAAGTTGCGGCGTATCGCGCCGCCCTACCAACTTGTCAGGGTGGTCCTGTCCCCGGTCCGCCGGCGCGAGCTGGCCGACCGGTTGTCGTTGCAGGCATCTGGTTTAAGCAACGACAACCAGTTGGCTGACTTGAGCCGGCAGACCGGCGCGTAACACGCCGCAACTTGGGGCAGCTAATGGAGTCAGGAAGGCCGTTTTAGATTTTGTGCGAGTGGAGTAGGACGCAAACCCGATAGTAAACTGGTATCAGTAAGGCCGTTTGGTCACGGACGCCAAGTCAGTCAAAAATTTAGCTAAGGGTAAACGCAGTAGGCCGGGCTTTTTTTGCTCTGGCTGTGTAGAGCGCACCATAGCCGTAGGATGCTACGTAGCCCACTACCAGGCCAAGTTTGGCAAGGTGGTTGCAATTGCCGAACTTGCCGCCGCATTACTAGTGCGACGCCGTTCGCTTTTTTTATTTTCACCCCATGAAAAACCTGAAACTTTCCTTTTCTTATTTGCTGGCCATATTGCTGCTGCTGGGCCACTTTGCGCAGGCCCAGACCACTACCGTCAGCACCGATAAGCCCAAGGGCATGAGCAAGACGCTGAAAGGCGGCCTTATTGGTGGCCTGGGTGGAGCCGCTGGCGGGGCCATTCTGGGCCGCGTTATTGGGGGCAAGTCGGGCACGGCCAAGGGCGCTATCCTGGGGGCTGCTGTGGGCGGTGCCGGGGGCGCCCTCATTGGCCGCCGCATGGATAAGCAGGCCGCCGAGCTGCGCCGCGACCTCGAAGGCGCTACCGTGGAGCGCGTGGGCGAAGGCATCAAAATCACGTTTGCCTCGGGCATCTTGTTTGGTACTAATTCGTCGACCCTGACCTCGGCTGCCACCGGCAACATCGACGAACTGGCCACTACTCTCCAGAAATACGCCGATACCAACGTCACGATTGAAGGCCACACCGATTCGTCGGGCTCCGATGCCATCAACCAGCCCCTGAGCCAGCGCCGCGCCCAGGCCGTAGCCAATGAGCTGACCACCAAGGGGGTAGAAACCAGCCGTATCACGGCCACCGGCTACGGTTCGACCCAGCCCGTGGGCGACAATACCACCGTGGCCGGCAAAGCCGCCAACCGCCGCGTAGAGGTAGCCATCTTCGCCAATGAGAAAATGCAGAAAGCCGCCAAACGCGGCCAGCTCTAAGCCCGACCGCAGATTCAAACGGATTTAACGGATTTCGCAGATACGCCTGCTAAAGCAGGCTGACTACGCAGTCGGGCTGCGTAGTCAGCTGCTGGGTGAAACGGAGAGCAATAGCTGCTGAAAGCCAATTTTAAGCATAAAAAGGCCACCCTTGGGTGGCCTTTTTACGTTGTAGGGCCAGCTACCTATAGCTGTGCACTATTGCAAAAAAGTCAGGAGCTTTAGCTCCGTATCTGCGAAATCCGTTGAATCCGTTTGAATCTGCGGTCGGGAAGGCGCTGGCTGACCACACTATCCTGGATGAGTTTTACGGCCGCGTGCCCACGGCGCCACGCCGTACGCCTATGCGCGAGCTGATTTCGACCCTGCTCTCGCACCGCACTACTCACGCCGACGAAGAGCTGGCCTACGACCGGATGCTCGAAGCCTTCGGCGACTGGGAGCAGGTGCTGCACGCGCCGCTCGACGACCTCATCCACGCCATTCGGACCACGCGCTGGCCCGCCACGCAGGCCCCGCGCATTCAGGATATTCTGGGGCGCATCAAGGCTGAGACGGGCGGTAGCTTTTCGCTCGATTTCCTGGCCGACTGGCCCACCGAGCGCGCCATGGAGTGGCTCACCGACATGCCGGGCATTGGCCTCAAAACGGCTTCGCTGGTGCTGCTTTTCAACTTCCGCAAGCCCGTGCTGCCCGTCGATGCCCACGTGCACCGCGTGATGCAGCGCCTGGGCGTGCTTGGCCCCAAAGTGACGGTGGAAAAGGCGCACGGCGTGCTGCTCGACCTGCTCAAGCCCGAGCTCGACCCCGAAGGGCTGTTTAACTTTCACAAGCATAATTACTGGCACGGCCAGCAAATCTGCTTTTTTCAGAAGCCTAATTGCCCGCGCTGCCCCCTCAAAGAGTTTTGCAGCTACTACCAGGAGCACTACGGCGCGGCCACGCCCGAGGCGCTGGCCGCCACCCCCACCCACTGGGATGCCGCCGCCTGGGGCAAGCTGCCGCATTGAGGATGTGCGGTAAGCTTTAGCTTGCCGTTTTGGGCACCAACACCCGGCAAGCTAAAGCTTACCTCACATCTACCTTTATGCTATGCGCTTAGTCAAGCATCCGGTTCTCTGCAACTACTACGTCACGTATCGGTGCAACGCAAAGTGCTCATTTTGTGATATTTGGGAGAAGCCCTCGCCCTATATCACCCTGGTCGACGTGGAGGCCAACCTGCGCGACCTCAAGCGGCTGGGCGTCAAGGTGATAGACTTCACGGGTGGCGAGCCGCTGCTGCACCGGCAGCTACCCGAGTTTTTGGCGCTGGCCCGGCAGCTAGGCTTCATCACCACCGTCACGACCAACGGCCTGCTCTACCCCAAAAACGCCGAAAAGCTGCGGGGCCTGGTCGATATGCTGCACTTCTCGCTCGATAGCATCGACCGCGACACCCACGACCGGGGCCGCGGCGTGGCCTGCTACGACTTCGTAATGGAGAGCATTCGCATGGCCAAGGAGCTGGGCGAGCGGCCCGATATCATTTTCACCGTTTTCCGCCACAACCTGGCCGAGCTGGAGCGCGTGTACCGCGAAATAACCCAGCCCAACGGCCTCATACTGCTGCTAAACCCCGCTTTCGGGTACGGCGACATCGAAACCGGCGAGCAGCTTACCGCGGCCGAGCTGGATTTCCTCTCCGCCTTTGGCAAGCGCAAGGGCGTGTACCTCAACGAGGGCTTCATTGCGTTGCGGCGCGACGGTGGCAACCACGTGGCCGCGCCCGTATGCCGGGCCGCCAGCACCACGCTCGTTATCTCGCCCAGCAACGAGCTGGTGCTGCCTTGCTACCACCTTGGCCAGCAAAAATTTCCCATCGCCGGCCGGCTTTTCGACCTATACAACGCCCCCGAAACCCAGCGCCTGGCTGCCCTCGAAGGCCGCCTGCCCCAGTGCGAGGGCTGCACCATCAACTGCTACATGCAGCCCAGCTTCGCCGTCGAAACCAGCAAGTATTTCTGGCAAGCCCTGCCCAGCACGCTGAAATACAACTGGGAAAAAGGTACTTGGAAGCAGTTATTAAAAGCTTGATAATAGAGTTGGTTCGCGCTGTTTAATTTTTTTA
>CAXTFI010000293.1:0-5286 GCA_964243255.1 uncultured Hymenobacter sp. | reverse complement strand
GCGTGTACCGGCTGTCGGGGCTGGCGCTGGTGCGGCGGGTGTTTTTGCCGGCCACCCTGCCCGCCTACTTCGTGGGCCTGCGCAACGGCCTGGGCCTGGGCTGGATGTTTGTGGTGGCCGCTGAAATTATGGGCGCCACCAAAGGCCTGGGTTTCCTGCTGGTCGATGGCCAGATGACGGGCCGCCCGCAAACTATTCTGGCCAGTATTCTGCTCTTCGCAGTGCTGGGCCGCTGCACCGATTCACTGCTGGCGCTGCTGGGCCGTCGGCTGTTGCGCTGGCAGGACACGCATGGCACAAACTCCAATTAACAATTAACAATTAACAATTATCATTTAACAGGCAGATGGCGCTGTTTTTAGAGCCCGGATAGGGACCAAGCGAAAATTGATAATTGATAATCGATAATTGTTAAATGACCTCCCATGCTTCAACTCGACCACATCGGCAAGCAGTTTGACACTGGCGTGGTGGCCTTGAACGGCATCAGCCTGCACTTGCCGGCGGGCGAAATTGTGACGCTGGTAGGCGCCAGCGGCAGCGGCAAAAGCACGCTGCTGCGCATAGTAGCGGGGTTGGAGACACCCAGCACCGGCCGCGTACTCATTGAAAATGAGCCGCTAACGGCCCCGCACCCGGCCGTGGGCGTCATTTTTCAGGAGCCGCGCCTGATGCCCTGGCTGAGCGTGCAGGACAATGTGTGCTTCGGCATCCGGCACCTGCCGGGAGCCGAGCAGGCAGCGCGCGCGGCGGCCGTGCTGGCGCGGGTAGGGCTCAGCGCGTTTGCCGGGGCGCTGCCGCGGCAGCTGTCGGGTGGCATGGCGCAGCGGGTGGCCATTGCGCGGGCGCTGGTGACGCGGCCGGCGCTGCTGCTGCTCGATGAGCCGTTTAGCGCCCTCGACCCCTTTACCAAAGCCAGCCTGCACGAGCACCTGCTCGACGTGTGGGCCGATGCGCAACCCACGCTGCTGCTCGTGACCCACGACGTGGAGGAAGCCCTTGTGCTCAGCGACCGGGTGGTGGTGCTGCACGGCCACCCCGGCCGCATCAGCCAGACGCTGCGCGTGGGCTTGCCCCGCCCCCGCCGCCGCACCAGCCCCGAGTTTCAGCGCCTGAAAGAGCGTGTATTGGAAGCCATTGAAAATGAGCAAGTTGCATTAGGAAGCTAACTCATTCAAACACGATGCGCGCCGGGGCCTGGCCCGCGAATTTCAGCGAGTAGATGCCCGCCGCCAGGCTGCCGCGCGCCAGCTGCAGGTCGCGGGCCGGGGGTGTGAGGCGGCGCACTACGCGGCCCGTCATATCCAGCAGCTGAGCCTCGCCCAGGTCGCGCCAGTTTTCGGGCAGGGCCAGTTGCACGTAGTCGCGGGCGGGTGTGGGGTAAGCCAGCGCGCCGGGGCTGGCCGCGCTGGTACTGCGGGCTGCCAGCACGGTGCCCGACAGCCGCAAGATGGGCCGCAGAAAGTCGCGGATGGTCCAGAACGTGGTATCGGCGTAGGTGCCGTTGGTTTCGAAGGGCACGTGGCCGGCGCCCTTGAAGGTGCGCAGCGTGTTGCGAATACCCAAGGCGGTAGCGCGGGGGTTGAGGCGGCCGCTGCCATACACATATTTGGGAGGCAAAAGGGAGCCGATGCGCCCTTGCAAATAAGGTACGGTAGCATCGGCGGTGCCGTGGGCGCTGCACAGCGGCACGTTGCCGGCCTCAATAATGCCGGGGCTTTGGGTGGCCCCGCTCAGGTTGATAACGGCGGCCACGGCGCTACTGTAACCAGGGTTGCCGCTGGTGCCTTCGATGCCGCCCAGCGCCGCCAGGTCGAGGTAGCTGGGCACTTCGCTGGCCTTGTCGAGGTAGCCGGTTTCTAGGGCCGCGAAGGCTCCGGCCGATGAGCCGCTCACGATAATATAGTTGCTAAACACGCGGTAGGCGCGGGTGGTGGCCGCATCGCGCCGAAAAAAGCGCACGGCCGCCTTCATATCCTGCCCGCCCCGAATGGCCGCCACCGCAATTTTGGGCGTGTCGGCCGCGGCCGACACGCCCGTGAAGGCGTAGCCCAGCCGGTACTCGATGCTGGCCGCCACGTAGCCCAGCCGGGCCAGCCGCGTGCAGAGAGCCACCGGGTAGGCATCGGCCTTGCTCCCGGCCACGAAGCCGCCGCCGTGGGCAAAAATGAGGAGCGGCCGCCGCTTCACCGTGTCGCCGGTGGGCTGATAAATGTCCATCACCAGCTGCTGGGTGGTATTATTGTACGTGGTGGCCGAGCCATAAACCACGTCTTTAGTTACGGTGACAGCTGCAAAAACCGGCCGGTAGTAGCGCCCGGCGGTGGTGTCGATGGGGGCTAATTGGGCGGCGGCCCGGCTGGCGCCAATCAGCGAGAAAAGCAGCAAGTAAAAGAGCGGTTTCATAAGGAGAGAGGAAAGCGACTGCCCAGCGGCATTCAGTGTTGCGTAAGAAGTAGATACGTCCTCGTGTTTATCTGCCAACAGGAAGCGGCGCACCCAGGTTGGCGCGGAAGCTGGTTTCTTTGCGGGCCGGCGGCTTTTTTCGCGCCGCTTGCCTTATGCCTGCTATTTCTCCGCCTGCGCTTCGGCTGGGCCAGCGCGTGGCCATTGTGGCCCCCGCCCGCAAAATAAGCCTTGCTGAAGTCGAGTTTGCCCAGCAAACGCTCAGCAGCTGGGGCCTGGAGGTGGTGCTGGGCGAAAGCATTGGGGCGGCCAGCCACCAGTTTGCCGGCGCCGACGAGCTGCGCCGACGCGACTTCCAGCGCCAGCTCGACGACCCAGCCATCCGGGGCATTTTTTGCGCGCGCGGCGGCTACGGCACCGCCCGCCTCGTGGACGAATTGGACTTCCGCCACTTTGCCGAAAGCCCCAAGTGGGTAGCCGGCTTTTCCGACGTGACGGTGCTCAACAGCCACTTGCTGCGCCTGGGCTACCAAAGCATTCACGGCGTGATGCCGGTGCTGTTTGGACAGGAAAACGGGGCCGCCTCGCTCGCCAGCCTGCGCCACGCATTGTTCGAAGAATCAAGCACTTGCGAAGCGCCAGCGCACCTCCTCAACCGCCCCGGCACCGCCACCGGCGAGCTGGTGGGCGGCAACCTAAGCCTGCTGCACACGCTCACCGGCACCCGCTCGCAGGCCAGCTTCGCGGGGCGCATTCTGTTTCTGGAAGACCTCGACGAGTACCTCTACCACATCGACCGGATGCTGCTGCACCTGCACCGCAGCGGGCAGCTGGCAGGCCTGGCCGGGCTGGCCGTGGGCCACTTCTCGCAGATGCGCGACAATGCCGTGCCCTTCGGCCAGTCGGCCTACGAAATTATCGACCACTACGCCCAGCGCTACGATTTTCCGGTGGGCTACGGCTTCCCGGTGGGCCACGAACCGGCCAATCAGGCGCTAGTGGTGGGCCGCATGGCTACCCTCCTTGTGGGTGAAACCGGCAGTCGGCTCAGCCAGTAGCCGGCAACTGTATCAAAATACGACTTTCGATAGAAAGCCATTAGCACGTCATGCAGACCGCAAGGAAGCATCTCAGGGGTAGCACGAGAGTAGGAGAAAGTATCGGTAGGAAAAGACAAGGAGGGCAGCTGTCTAAAAAAACGGACGTTTTAGCGGCCTACTTGCCGGTACTCCCCCACTTACTGATGAGGTGCCAAAAATTGCCTCGTGTTCTGTTCTCATTAATCAACGGCTCGTTATCTGCGCGCTCGTTGACTTCTTGAGAATTTCGCCTGTGATTTCTGGCTACGCCCGCGTCAGCACCGCTGACCAGCAGTTGCACCCATAGACCGATGCCTTACAGGCCTATGGCTGTGCTGAAGTAGCGCAGGAAAAAGTATCTTCAGTAAAAAAGCGGCCGACGCTGCAACACCTACTTGACCCGCCTGCGTCCGGGCGATACGCTCGTGGTGTGGAAACTCGACCGATTAGGCCGCTCCTCAAAAGACTTAGTTACGCTCGTCAGCGGGTTTCAGCAGCAAGGCGGGCACTTCGTTAGCTTAAAGGACCACTTGGATACTACCACGGCCCAGGGCCGACTCCTGTTCAACCAATTCGTTTCGCTGGCTGAGTTTGAGCGCGATAGTATCCGCGAACGTACCAAAGCCGGCCTGACGGCGGCGCGGGCCCGAGGACGCCAGGGCGGGGGGCTCAAAGGCCTCTCCAAGCAGGCCCTTTCCAAAGCCCAGGTGGCCAAGACGCGCTACTTGCAGCCGGACAAAACCGTGGCCGGAATCGGGCGATTGCCCGGCGGCGGCCGGGCCACCAGTTACCGTTACTTAGCGCATTTAGCTGTCCCTGCCGGTGGCAGTAGGGGAGCAACCCCTGGTACGTAACATAGGATTATGCCCATACACCTAGTGGGTAACTGAGGAGGGAAACCACAGCTGAAACGCACTACCTGCTCCCGCTACGGAATGCACCTGAATGCTGCCCTGGTGCAACTGCATGATTTGCTTGGCCAGGCTCAGCCCAATGCCGGAGCCGTGGGGGCGGGTGGTGAAAAAAGGGATAAAGATGCTGTCCAGCACGTCGGCGGGAATACCGCTGCCGTTGTCTTTCACCTCGATAACGACTCGTTCCTGTTCATCGGGCCACGCCAGCAGGCTAATGCGGGGGCTGGGGGTTTGGGTGACTGCCTGCGCCGCATTGAGCACCAGATTGATGAGCACTTGCTCCAGCAGGTGGCCATCGGCGTGCAGGGTGAGGTGCGCAGGCCGGACGCTGAGGGTAACCGCAATGCCTTGCGCGGCCAGCTGCTCCGCCAGGAGCTGCCGGGTGGCTTGGAGCAATTCCTGCACGTAAAGCGTCGTGCGCTGCGGCGAGGTCAGGGTGCTAAAGTCGCGGTACACCTGGGCGAAGCGCAGCAGCCCTTCGCTGCGCTGCTGGATGATGCGCAGGCCGGTGCCCACGTCTTCGAGCAACTCATCTGAAGCCTCCTGCTGCCGGGCGCGCTGCACGTGGTGGCCCAGCGAATCAGCCAGCGAAGCAATGGGGGCAACTGAGTTCATGATTTCGTGCGTCATCACCCGTAGCAGCTGCTGCCAGGCGGCCGTTTCGGTGTCAGCCAGGGCCTGGCTCACGTTCTTAAAGGCGAGGAGGATAAATGCTTCGCCGCGTAGCTTAAACTGGGTGGCCGACACGAGCAGCTGCACCGCTTGGCGGCCCACCGTCAGCTTCACCACCACGGGCTGGCCCGGCACCGCCCGGCAGATGGCCTCGTAGAGAACCGGCTGGCGGGATTGCAGCGCCCGGATGTTTTTCAGGTACGGCAGGTGCAGCG
>CAXTFI010000292.1:0-5286 GCA_964243255.1 uncultured Hymenobacter sp. | reverse complement strand
TTTGCAGCACCAGCGGGTTGATGCTGGTGTAGGGCCGCTTGGTGATGAAAAACATCACTACCTGGCCTTCCAGCCCGCTGGCTTGCAGGCGGTGGTTGAGGCGGGCCAGCGCCTCCAGCGTGAGGTCGAAGCCCTTGTTGTGGTACTCGTAGCGGCCCGAGGTAAACAGGTACAGCGTCTGGTCGAGGTCGAAGGAATAGCTCTGGAAAAAGTGCGCCATCACAAACTCGTGGATTTTATCCTTGTAGAGCTTGTGCAGGTTCTGAAACTCGTGCAGGGCCACAAACCGCTCGATGTTGAGGCCGTTGGGCAGCACCGCATCGGGTATTCTGTCCAGCAAATAGATGCACTCGCGCACGGTCAATTCGCTCACCGTGGTAAACACGTGGCTGCCGTGGGCGGCGGCGCGCTCCATGCTCACGGCGGGCTCAATGTTGAAGTGCCGCGCCTGGGTGCGCCAGTCCACCAGCATGAGGTGGTCGTAGAAGTCGGGGTCGTTCATGGCCAGGTAGCGGCCCAGCAGCGTGGCGTGCGTCGTAAACACCAGGTGCACAGGTGCTTGCAGGCGGCGCAGCTCGGGGATGGCCACGCCCGTCATCCACTCGTGAAAGTGGGCCACTACCTGCCACTGGCCCACCGTTTGGCGGGCCACGGCCTCCACAAACCGGGTGGCCAGGTGGCCAAACGCGATAACCTGGTGCAGCAGGTCGTCGTTGTCGGGCGACGGTATTTTATGGTCGCGCCAGAGGTCGCTTTTCAGCGTAGCCAGCTCGTTGTATTTCTGAAACGGGTTGATGAGCACCGCGCGGGGCCGGCCCGTTACGAGCCACACGCCGAGGCAAATGTCCATGCCCTCGGCGCGCAGCGCGCGCACGGCCTGGGCGTAGGGGTCGTTCATGCCGGCTACCTGGTCGTCGTCGTAGCTCTCAAACTCGCCCTGGGCCTGCTGCGGAAAGTAGGGGCCCAGCAGGCAGTAGCGGCCGCCCCAGGCCGGCATAGTGGCCGGCACCTTGGAGCGGATAACAGTGTAGATGCCACCTACTTGGTTGCAAACCTCCCAAGCCACTTCTATCAGTAAGGAATCGGGGAATAAGGCTTCGGGCGCGAGGGGCTGAGACTGCATAGCGGGTGGGAAAGGGGCGTTTTGAGTAGGGCGAATGTAGGGAATACAGGAGCTTGCGCCAAACTATAAAAGACACGGGGCGAAGCCGCTAAGCGGCCCCCTACCGCTTACTGGCTAGCCACGGCCCCGCCGCCGGGCAGCCTGGCGCACTGCCGCGCAATCTCCAGCTCTTCGGCGGTGGGGATAACCAGGATTTTTACCCGGCCGGCCGGCGCGTTCACTTCGCGCAAGCCGGGGGCGCGCCGCTGGTTTTGGGCCTCGTCCAGAGTCAGGCCAAAAAACTCCATGTCCTGGCACACCCGCGTGCGCACCAGGGCGTCGTTTTCGCCCACGCCGGCCGTGAACACGATGGCATCCAGGCCGTTGAGCACGGCCGCGTAGGCCCCGATGTACTGGCGAATGCGGTAGGCATAGAGGTCGAGGGCCAGGGCGGCGCGGGCGTCGCCGGCGGCCAGCGCCGCACCAATATCGCGCATATCGCTGGCCCCGGCCAGGCCCAGCATCCCGCTCTCCTTGTTGAGTAGCGTGTTGACCTGCTCTACCGTGTAGCCCAGCGGCCCGAGCAGGTGCAGCAGCACCGAGGGGTCGACATCGCCGGCGCGGGTGCCCATCACCAGGCCCGCCAACGGGCTGAAGCCCATGCTGGTATCGAGGCTCTGGCCGCCGCGCACCGCCGCCACGCTGCACCCGTTGCCGAGGTGAATGGTGATGAGGCGCGCATCGGGCTGGCCCAGGTAAGCGGCGGCCTGGGCGGCCACGTACTGGTGGCTGGTGCCGTGAAAGCCGTATTTGCGGATGCGCTGCTCGGTGTAGAGGGCCGTGGGCAGGGCGTAGCGAAACGCGCGCTCGGGCAGCGTTTGGTGAAAAGCCGTGTCGAACACCGCCACCTGCCGGGCCCGCGGAAACACGCGCTCGGCCACCTCGATGCCCAGGTAGTTGGCCGGGTTGTGCAGCGGGGCCAGCGCAAATAGCCGGCGGATTTCGGCTTTCACGGCGGCCGTGATGGGCGTGGCCGCCGCAAACGACTCGCCCCCGTGCACCACCCGGTGCCCCACCACCGCCACATCGGCCGGGTCCTGGATAACGCCGTGGGGCGCGGCGGTGAGCAGGCGCACCACTTCGTGCAGGCCGGCTTCGTGGTCGGCCAGCGGCAGGGTGAGCTGGGTTTCGGTGGGTGGGCTGGCGGGGTTTTGCAAGTCGAAAACCCGGTGCGTAATCGTGGCCTGCGCCGAGCCCACGCGCTCGACCAGCCCGCTGCACGCGGGCTGCTCCACGGGCCAGCGAAAAAGCTGGTACTTGATGGAGCTGCTACCGGAATTGACGACGAAGATGTTCACTTTTTTTAAGTATAAAATACTGATTGTGAATAATTTAAACTACAAAAACCGTCTGGGAAGTTCTCAAATATCCATCAGAACGTCATGCTGAACGCAGTGAAGCATCTCGCTCGCTTCATCCAACGATTCACGCGAGATGCTTCACTGCGTTCAGCATGACGTTTTAACGATTTCGTCAAGAGAAATTTATAGTTCACAGCCCACCCCTAGCCTTGCTGGCTCTGGATGGCGGTGATTACCACGGTGTTAAACACGTCGTCCACGGTGCAGCCGCGGCTGAGGTCGTTCACGGGCTTGTTGAGGCCTTGCAGCACGGGGCCGATGGCCAGGGCGCCGGTTTCGCGCTGCACGGCCTTGTAGGTGTTGTTGCCGGTGTTGAGGTCGGGGAAGATGAGCACGCTGGCCTGGCCCGCCACCTCGGAGCCGGGCAGCTTCTGGCGGCCCACCAGGGGGTCCACGGCCGCGTCGTACTGGATGGGGCCTTCCACGGGGAGGTCGGGGCGGCGCTGGCGCACCAGCTCGGTGGCCTGGCGCACCTTCTCCACGTCGGCCCCCGCCCCGGAGGTGCCCGACGAGTACGAGAGCATGGCCACCCGCGGCGCAATGCCGAACGCCGCGCTGCTGTCGGCCGAGGAGATGGCGATTTCGGCCAGCTGCTCGGCCGTGGGGTTGGGGTTCACGGCGCAGTCGCCAAACACGGCCACGCGGTCGGGCAGGCACATAAAAAATACCGACGACACCACCGACACGCCGGGCTTGGTTTTGATGAATTGCAGCGCCGGCCGGATGGTGTGCTGCGTGGTGTGCACCGCCCCCGACACCATGCCGTCGGCATCGCCCTGGTACACCATCATGGAGCCGAAGTACGACACGTCGCGCAGCAGGTCGCGGGCCATGTCGTGGTTGACGCCCTTGTCTTTGCGCAGCTCATAAAATGCCTCGACGTAGCCCGCGTACAGCGCCGAATTCACGGGGTCGATGATGCGCAGGTGCTCGGGCGGCAGGGTCAGGCCCAGGCGCTTGATGGCCGCGGCCACCGCGGCCGGGTCGCCCAGGATGGTGAGGTCCACCACGTCTTGCTGCAGCAGCTGGGCGGCGGCGCGCAGCACGCGGTCATCGTTGCCCTCGGGCAGCACAATGTGGCGGCGCGCCCGCTTGGCCCACTGCAGCAGCCGGTACTGAAACATGTGGGGCGTGAGGCCTTCGGGCTGAAAGCTGACCAGCTTTTCCCGAAGCGCCGGCACGTCCACGTAGCGGTCGAAGGTGCTGATGGCCAGCTGAATCTTCTTCGGGTTGTCGGGCGTGAGGCGCGAGCGAATGGCGCTCACCCGCGTGGTGGTTTCAAACGTGCCGGTGGACACGGCCAGGATGGGCACCGCATTGGGCAGGCCCTCCAGCAGGCGGCGCACGGGCTCGTCGGGCTCCGAGCCGGTCGAGAGCACGATGCCCGCCACCTTGGGGTAGCTGGCCGACAAGTTGGCCTGCAGGGCGCACACAATGATGTCGCCGCGGTCGCCGGGCGTCACGATTAACACATTCTCCTTGAGGTAGTTAAGAAAATTGGGCACCTGCATGGCCCCAATCACGTAGTTGTCGACCTGGTTGCCCAGGCCGGCCTCGCCAAAGAGCAGCTTGCCGCCCAGCCCCACCTGAATTTCGCGCATGGTGGGGTGCAGCAGGTTGGGGTCGTCGGGGATGAGGGCCAGCAGCACCGCGGCCGGCAGCTGGCTGCGCAGCAGGGCCTGCACATCGGCGGCCTGGGCGGGGGCCACGCGGTTGGCCACCACCAGCAGCACGGGCACCTCGCGGCTCTCAAAGTTGCGCAGCGTGGTGAGCACCGCGCTCACCACCTGGGCCGTGCTTTTGCCCTGCCCCGACACTACCAGGATAACCGGCACGCCCAGGTTTTTGGCAATCGACACGTTGGCATCGAACTCAAAGGCGGTGCCCGGCCCCACGAAGTCGCTGCCCTCCACCACCGTAAAATCGCAGGTGTCTTCCCAGTGCTTGAACTTGCGAATCACGTTGTCGATGAGCTCGCCCTGGGCCCCGGTTTCGAGCAGGTGCAGGGCCTCGGCGCGGGTGTAGGCGTAGGTGCTGGCCGCGGGCAGCGGCAGCTTAAAGTAGCTGCTGATGGTGGCCAGGTGCGGGTCGGGCTGCTGGGCCGGGTCGTAGTCGATGAGGGGCTTGAAGTAGCCCACCTGCCGCGTTTGGCCCAGCAGCATGTTTACCAGCCCCAGCGTGACGAGCGATTTGCCGCTGTAGGGCTCGGCGGTGGCAATGAAAACGGCTTTGGTCATGGCTACCTAACGTAGCGGCAGCCGTGGCCGTTGGCTACGTGGCCCGCACCGACCCTCAACGGCGCTGGTGAAGCGGCGCGGCTACTGCACCACCGCTTCTACGCGGCGGTTGCGCGGGCGCTGCTGCGGGTCGCGGTTGTCGGCCACCGGGCGGGTGCCACCGTAGCCGCGGGCGCTCAGCCGCACCGAGTCGATGCCCTGCTGCACCAGGTAGCGCCGCACCACCTGGGCGCGCTGCTGCGAGAGGCGCAGGTTTTGGCCGGCGTCGCCCACGTTGTCGGTGTGGCCGGCCAGCTCCAGGCGCAGCGCGGGGTGCTGGCGCAGCTCGCGCGTGAGGGCCGTGAGCACGGGGCGCGAGGTGGGCAGTAGGTCGGCCGTGCTTTGGGTGAAATACAGGTTGGGCAGCGCCACGGCCGTGCCCCGGCGCAGGCTAGCCAGGTTGGGCAACGTGGGCGGCGGAGCGGCGGCACTCACCGGCCGAAGCGCGGCCGGGCGCGCCGGGCGCGCCGCGACCACGCGCCTGGCC
>CAXTFI010000291.1:0-5364 GCA_964243255.1 uncultured Hymenobacter sp. | reverse complement strand
GCGACCTGAGCGAGAACGCCGAGTACGACGCCGCCAAGGACGCCCAGGGCCTGCTCGAGCTCAAAATATCCAAGCTCGAAGAAGTGCTCGGCAACGCCCGGGTGGTGGACGAAACCAACATGGACTTCAGCAAAGTGCTCATCCTGAGCAAGGTAAAGCTGAAAAACCTGAAGAATAACATGGTGCTCGACTACCTGCTGGTGGCCGAGGAGGAGGCCAACCTGGCCGCCGGCAAAATCTCGGTGAAGTCGCCCATCGGCAAGGGCCTGCTGGGCAAGGAAGTGGGCGACGTGGCCGAAATCACGGTGCCCGCCGGCAAGCTCCAGTTCGAAATCCTGGAAGTCGGCCGGTAGCTGTGCGGTAAGCTTTAGCTTGCCGTAACGTGAAATGTAAGTAAAGGCGAACCTTGTTAAGGTTCGCCTTTCTTATTTTCTTCGTTCTTTGCCACCCGGCAAGCTAAAGCTTACCGCACACTCCTATGCCCTCTATATTTTCCCGCATCGTGTCGGGCGAGCTGCCCGCCTACAAAGTGGCCGAAGACGCTGACCACCTGGCTTTTCTGGATATCACGCCGCTGGTGGAAGGCCACACGCTGGTGATTCCCAAAAAGGAAATCGACTACATCTTCGACCTTTCGCCGCAGGCGCTGGCGGCGCTGCACGTGTTTGCGCAGCGCGTGGCCAAGGGCGTGGCAGCGGCCGTGCCCTGCAAGCGCATTGGCGTGGCCGTGATTGGGCTCGAAGTGCCGCACGCCCACATTCACCTCATTCCGATGAACAAGGTGGCGGACATGAACTTCGCCAACCCTAAAATAACCGTGCCCGCCGCGCGGATGCAGGCGCTGGCCGCCGCCATCGGCGCTAAAGTGGACGGCGGTAGCGGCCTGCCCACCGCGCCCGCCGCGCCGGCCCCCGCCGCCACCGACGATGCCACCCTGGCCCAGCTGCAAAAGCTAACGGCCGGCCTCAGCTTCATCAGCGAAGCCGACGCGCCGCTGGAGGCCGTGAGCTACGCCGCGCCCGGTGGCGACTTGGCTAATGCGCAATTGCTGAATGTATTAGGTGAGCCGGCCGATGCCAAGGTGCAAACCCAGGAGCTAACCGTTTTCCTGAGCAACCACACCGCCGACAACGGCGTGACCGGCGACGTGAAGCTGGCCAACCGCTTCAAAGCGCTGCAAATGTACCTGAAGCAGGAGCTGGACGGCGTGCAGGTGTACCGCATCGGCACGGGCCCGCAGCTGCACGCCTACGCCCTGGGCCGCGACGTGGCCGGCCGCCTGGCTGGTTTCAAAACCGTGCTCACGGAAAGCTAGCCCTTGTTATAAATGGATAATCCAGTTTCAATAAAAAACATTGCTCAGTTGCGCTTGACTGAGGCAAACGTATTGGCAGCTAATGCGCAACCGGAAGGAGCCTTTTATTTAGCTGGCTACGGGGTTGAGTTAACATTGAAAGCCAAGATTGCCGAACGGCTGGGTATGCCTTGGTTGTTTGACGCACGGGTGACGCCACCCGCCGACCAGTTTGCGGGGCTTGGCGATTTGCGTCAGTTGTTAAAAACCCATAATCTGCTGCTGTTGCTCGCGGTGGCTGGTTTGAAACCAGCTTATGACCAGCAGTAGAAGGCAGTGCGTGGTTTTATGAAGTATAAACTACTTTTAGAGAGCTGGAATGAAGGGCTACGGTACCAAGTGCCAGGGTCTGTGCAACCGGCTGATGCGCAAAGCTTCTTAGACTTTTTAACCGGCCCCAACGGGTTTTTGCAATGGATAGAAACGAATTAAGAGCCCGATTAGCTGGGTTTGAGCACTTTGGTGATAATCAGAACATGCCTTTTCGCATTGCCCGACTTGAGGAGCCGGCATCCGGCCTTGAGCGTGGTAGATACGTGGTACGGATAGTGGCACCCTGGGCGGCAGGTAAGTCATTTGATGAAATTATGGACCCCTTGCTGGACTTATTATGGCAAAGCACCGATGAGGATACGCGGGGCGGCATATCAGCTCTTTACGTAGTGCCAGACGAAGCTGCTTGGGAAGTAGCCGGGCAGTTTGCGGTTCCAGGCTTATCCCTTAATGAATAAAATAATTAGATTGTTCGGAGCTATTAGCCTACTCCTTAGCCACGTGGCCGCCGCCCAGGGCATTGACCCGGCCGCCGAGGACGTGCTGTCGGCCGTGAAGCCGGGCGCCCTCGAAGCGCACGTGCGCTACCTGGCCGACGACCGCCTGCGCGGCCGCCTGCCCGGCACGCCTGGCTACCAGCTGGCGGTGGACTACGTGACCAAGCAGTTGCGGGAGATGGGGGTGACGCCGGCCGGCGAGCACGGCGGCTACACGCAACTCGTGCGCCTGCGCCGCGCCTTTGTGGAGCCCGGCGCCACGCTCAGCTACCAGCCCGCCGCCGGGGCCGCGCAGCCGCTAACCTACGGCGCAGCCGCCACCGTGTACCCCAACCCCGGCCAGCCCGAGGTGCGCGTGGAAGGCGCGCCGCTGGTGTTTGCGGGCTACGGCATTTCGGCCCCCGAGCTGAAGTACGACGACTACGCCGGCCTGCAGGCCAAGGGCAAAGTGGTGGTGGTGACCCGGCAGGCCCCCAGGCAATTTGCTGATAATGAGCGCCAGTACTTCACCGACCTGCGCACGGTGCTCGAAACCGCCGCCCGTCACGGCGCGGTAGGCGTGCTGCTGGTAGCCGCCCACGCCGACGCCCAGCTGCCGGAATTCCCGAAAGGCCAGGTGAGCGCGCTGGGGGCCAATGGCCGGGTGGCGGTGTCGCGCAGCTACGCGGCAGGCTCGGCGCAGCTGGTGGCGGCCATCGGGCCGGCTACGTGGCAGCAGCTATTTGCCGGCGCGGCCCAGGATACAGCGCAGGTAATGAGTGCTTTGCGCAGTGGCAAGCCTGCTTCGCAGGCGCTGCCGGGCCGCTTTAGCGCGCACTACCGCAGCCGCTACCAGGACGTGGACAGCTACAACGTGGTGGGCAAGATAGAGGGCTCCGACCCGCTGCTGCGCGGCACCTACGTGGTGCACAGCGCCCACCTCGACCACCTGGGCGTGGGCGTGCCCGTGGCTGGCGACTCGATTTACAACGGCGCGCACGACAATGCCACGGGCGTGGCCAGCGTGCTGGAAATAGCGCGCCTCTACACCAAGCTCAAGCCGCGCACGCGACGCTCGGTGCTGCTGGTGCTGGTGACGGGCGAGGAGATGGGGCTGCTGGGCTCGAGCTATTTTGCCCACTTCCCCACGGTGCCCGCCGTGTCGCTGGTGGCCGACATCAACACCGACATGCCCACCCTCATTGCGCCGCTGCTGAGCGTGGTGCCGCTGGGGGCCGACCACTCGTCGCTGCTCCGGCAGGTGCAGCTGGCGGCCCGCTCGCTCAGGCTGGCCATTGAGCCCGACCCCGAGCCAACCCAAAACCGCTTTATCCGCAGCGACCAGTACAGCTTTGTGGTGCAGGGCGTGCCGGCGCTGCACCTCAAATACGGTAACCGCACGGCCGACGGCCAAAATAACCTCAGCGAAACGGTGCAGAAGTGGCGCGCCCTCACCTACCACAAGCCGCAGGACAACTTCGCGGGTGGCACCTTCGACTGGGCGGCGGGCGTGAAATACGTGCAGCTTAACTTCCTCATTGGCTACCAGCTGGCCCAGGACCCGCGCTACCCCACCTGGAACAAAGGCGACTTTTTTGGGGCGCGGTTTGGGAAGTAGGCTGCAACTGTTGGCGCAGAAAATAGCTCCTGGTAATGAATTGACCCTGAGCTAGTATGAAAACATATTTAATCGCCTTAGCATTACTGGCGGCCGGCTGCAAAGATGCTGCCCTGGCTCCCGAGCAAGAGTTTGAGGTAACCTATGTGGGGCACAATAATGATTGTGGCCTGCCTATGCTACGCATAGACAGCAATGTGGAGGCAGCCAAGCAGCTATTCGGCTCTAGCTACGGGCCAGTTTACATGGCGCAAAGACTAGATAATACGTTCCAAAAAAACAACCTGCGGCTGCTGATAAAAGCCCGGCCGCCAGTGGCGAGCGAGTACGTAATCTGCAAAGCATATGGCCCTAGCTATAGCCTTGTCATAGTTACTGGCGCGCGGCTAAAATAGAAATTAGCTAGCACGGCTAGGCGTGCAACTCGTAAGCTGGCAAGTAGTCTATCAAAAAGCCAGGGCATAGTGCCTTGGCTTTTTGCTTGTTAGCGCCAATGAGAATGCTCCGGGTCAGCCTGCTTTGTTTCCTGCTTTTGCAAACCGCCCTGGCTTGGGCCTTAAAGCCCAGCCGCGCGTGGGCCGCCACGCCCGACTCGGTGGGCCTGACCTACCAAACGCTGACCCTGGCCACGCCCGACCACGCCCGGCTGGCCACCTGGGTAATCGAGCCCGCCGCCACCGCCCCCAACCAGCACACCACGCTGGTGCTCGCCTACGGCGACGCCGGTAACATGGGCAACTGGGTGCAGCAGGCGCGGGCGCTGGCCGGCGCGGGCTACCGCGTGTATCTGTTTGATTACCGGGGGTTTGGCCACAGCTCCGATTTTTCCATCGACCCCAACCGGCTGTACTACCACGAGTTTACCCTGGACTTGCGCACCGTGCTGGCCGATGCCCGGCGGCGCTACCCCCGCAGCCGCACGGGCATCCTGGGCTTCTCGATGGGCACGATAATGAGCGCGGAGGTAGCGGCCGACCACCGCTGCGATTTTCTTATTGCCGAAGGCTATGTGGGTAGTCCACAAGCTGTTGTAGCCAACGTACTGAAAAACAAGCACAAGCAGCTGAGCCTGCCCGCCGCGGCGGCTGGCTACGCCCGCCTGGCGCCGCGCATCATCTGCCCCTGGCTGCTCATTGCGGGCACCCAGGACGTGAACACGCCGCTCGCCGACTCGGCGGCCGTGGTGCAGGCGGCGCGCCGGGGCCAGCGCCGGCAGCTCGTGCCGTTTGCGGGCGAGCATTCGGCGGGCTTTTATACGTTGTCTAATAAGGCGTTTGGCGACTTGTATGTGGCAGCTATTCAGCGCTTTATGGCGCCCGGCCACAAAGGCTAGCGCACCCGGCCGCTGTCTACCACGCCTTGCAGCTGGGCCTGGGTGGCAGCGGGCAGGGCGCTGAAAATATCCAGGCCCGAGGCGGCCTCAATTTTATCAACAGAGGTCAGGTACTGCGTCCATTGCGGGCTGATGCTGTTGTCGTTGGGCGTGTCGATGGCCACCACGCGGCCCTGGCCCGCCATGATGCGCTGCAGGTCGTTGCTGCCTTCGGGCAAAAAGATGATGGCTTTCCAGATGCGGGCGGGCACCGTGACGCGGCCCTGGTCGAGGGTGCTGGCGGGGCCGTTTTTGCCGGTGCCGCCGCGGC
>CAXTFI010000290.1:0-5379 GCA_964243255.1 uncultured Hymenobacter sp. | reverse complement strand
AGTTAGTTATCTTGTGGTAGCTGTGCTTGGCCTTCTGGTTGTTGCGCTGGAAGTTAATTTCCAGAAACTCAGCCTCGTGCAGGTTCTTGCCTTCCTCGTCCTCGTCCCACACCCACAGGTTAGGGTATTTCTTCTGAATGTCGCCGGGCATCATGCCCGCAAAAATAGCGTTGCGGGCGTAGGCCGTGGTAGTGGGCAAGATGCTGTAATACAGCTCCTCCGAATCGACGGTAAACAGCTCAGCAATAATGGGTTCGAGCACCTTCCACTGGTCGTAGCGCAGGTTGTCGATGAGCACGAAGTACACGGGCGTGTCGCCGGTCTGCTTCATCAACGGGAACACTTTCTCCTTGAAGAGCTGATGCGACATCAGGGGCGCGTCTTTGTCGCGGCCGTTCACCCAGTCTTCGTAGTTCTCAATGATGAAGCGACCGAAGTACGTATTGGCCTCGTCCTTTTGCATGTTGAACACCTCGGCCATACTCTTGCCTTCGGTTTCATTAATTTCCAACTCCCAGTAAACCAGCTTTTTATAAACATCGACCCACTCGGAGGGCGAGAGGCGGTCGGAGAGCTGCATGCCCAGCTGGCGAAAGTCGCGCTGGTAGCCGGTATTGGTAGCCTCAGTGATAAGGCGCTTGTTATCAAGCACTTTCTTCACCGACAACAGTATCTGGTTCGGGTTAACGGGCTTGATGAGGTAATCGGCGATTTTGGCGCCAATCGCGCCTTCCATAATGTGCTCTTCCTCGCTCTTGGTAATCATCACCACCGGCACCGTGGGGCGCACCACCTTTATTTCGGTGAGCGTTTCGAGACCGGTAAGGCCAGGCATGTTCTCATCCAAAAAAACCAGGTCGTACGAATTCTCTTGCACTTCTTCCAGGGCATCGGCCCCAGAGTTGACGGGCGTTACATCATAGCCTTTCTCCTTCAAAAAGAGGATGTGCGGCTTCAATAAATCAATTTCATCGTCGGCCCAAAGAATGGAGTAGCGTTGCATAAGCAGGGGCGCGGAGGCGGGCTTCGCGCGTCAGGGAAAAGTAAGCGGTAGCGGTTATAACGGCAGCCGGCGGCCTCGTAGTATCCGGGGGCCGTCGGCGGGCCTTCCGTAGCTTTACCGGAAAACCGGGGTTTGGGTTCCTGCCAGGTCTGGCTTAATCGGCCAACGGGCCCGAAACCCCGGTTAATGACCTTTCGGCTACCCGCCGGGCCGCGCCCCGCTGACGATGAATAAAAAGAAGATTTTTAACGACCCCGTGTACGGGTTCGTGACCGTGCCCACCGAGCTGCTGTTCGACCTTATCGAGCATCCCTACTTCCAGCGGCTGCGGCGCATTCAGCAGCTAGGCCTCACTAACTTCGTGTATCCGGGGGCGTTGCACACGCGCTTTCACCACGCGCTGGGGGCCATGCACCTCATGCAGCTGGCCCTGCGCACGCTCAAAGACAAGGGCGTCGCCATTTCGGCGGCCGAGGGCGAGGCCGCCCAGATTGCCATCCTGCTGCACGACATTGGCCACGGCCCGCTCTCGCACGCGCTGGAAACCAGCATCTTTCAGGACGTGCCCCACGAGCAGCTCTCGCTGTTTCTGATGGCGCGGCTCGACGAGCAGTTTGGCGGCAAGCTGCGGCTGGCCATTGAGATGTTTGAGGGCAGCTACGGCCGGGAGTTCTTCCACCAACTCGTTAGCTCCCAACTGGATATGGACCGGCTCGACTACCTCAACCGCGACTCCTTCTACACGGGTGTGCAGGAGGGCCGGCCGGGGGCCGACCGCCTCATCAAGATGCTGCAAGTGGTGGACGAGCGGCTGGTGCTGGAAGAAAAAGCCGTGTACTCGGTCGAGAACTTCCTGGTGAGCCGCCGGCTCATGTACTGGCAAGTGTATCTGCACAAGACCGTTACGAGCGCCGAGCAGATGGTAATCAGGGTGATGCAGCGCGCCCGCGACCTGGCCCGCGCGGGCGGGCACGTGCCGGGCAGCACCTGCCTCACCTACTTCCTGGGCCGCGCCGTCGCGCTGGCCGAGTTTGAGGAGAACGTGCACATCCTCAACCACTTCGTGCAGCTCGACGACGTAGACATCTGGGCCGCCATGAAGCTGTGGGCCGGCCACGAGGACAAAGTCCTGAGCTTTTTATCCAAAAGCCTGCTCAACCGGCAGCTGTTCAAAATCGTCATCAGCCCCGAGCCCCACGATGAGGAGTTTCAGCTGGGCATCTTGGAGCTGATTGCCGAGCACTTCGAGCTACCCGCCGACGAGGCCCGGCAGCTGATGATAACCGGCCGCCTCAGCAACACCGCCTACGACCCCAGCGGCCACGAAACCATCAACATTCTCACCAAGCTCGGTAAGGTAGTGAACGTGACGGAGGCTTCTGACTTGCCTAATATTCAGGCGCTTAGCCAGAAAGTGCAGAAATATTACATCTGCTACCCGAAGGAGATATTATAATGTTGAGTGGAGGCTAGCTGAATAATTTAGCTAGCTCCAGCTCGATGCCGATGGCCGGGTCTACGAGCTTCGTCGGGTTATCAATTGTCTGATAAACACCAGGTTGCGAAGAAATAGCTACGCTGCGAATGCCTGGCAAGACCAACCAGCACGATTTAACGCCGGCCGTGAGGTAGCCCGCTATTTTGTCCGTTAGCTCAACAAGATTCTGCGTAGGAGACAGAATCTCAATTGCTAGGGTGGGCGGCACACTGACCACTATTTCATCCGCAGTCAGGTAAGGGGTTGCGCCCTCATACAGCGCCACATCCGGTACCTGCTTGACATAAAGCGGTGGCAGGGCAATGCTGAGCTCCGAATAGATGGTATGGGTTTCGCCGTAGCCCACGTACAGCAGACCTACCAGTTTTGCTTGCAGGCGGCCGTGGAGCTTACTCGGCATGGGCTTCTCGCGTTCTAATTCGTAGTCCGATTGTACGGTTTCGAGCGTTTCCATAAGGCAGCGTTTTCTCAAATATAACGCGCAACCCTGAAAAACGACCGGCTACTTCTGCACGAATTTCTTGCGCAGCTCCACGATTTGCTCCTTAAATTTTTTGTCCGAATCGATTAAGTCGGACACCGTTTGCACCGAGTGGATGACGGTGGCGTGGTCGCGGCCGCCAAAGTGGTAGCCAATGGTTTTGAGCGAGTGGCTGGTGTGCTCTTTGGTGAAGTACATGGCCACTTGCCGCGCCGTAACTATCTCTTTCTTACGGGTTTTCTCCTTCAGCAAGGCCACCGGCACGCTGAAGTAGTCGGCCACTGTTTTCTGGATGAAGTCGACGTTGACCTCCGCTTCTACTTCTTCGATGATGTGGCGCAGGGCACCTTTGGCCATTTCCAGGTCGATGTCGCGGCGCGTTAACACGCTCTGAGCCAGCAGGGTAGTGAGCACGCCTTCGAGCTCGCGCACGTTGGTGGGCACCGAGTGGGCCAGGTACTCGACCACCTGCGGGGCGATTTCCATGCCGTCCTGCTGGGCCTTGTTCTGGATGATGGCGATGCGCGTTTCGAAGTCGGGGCTTTGCACGTCGGCGGTGAGGCCCCACTTGAAGCGCGAAAGCAGGCGGTCTTCCAGGCCGCTGAGCTCGCGCGGGGGGCGGTCGCTGGTCATGATAATCTGGCGCCCGCCCTGGTGCAAGTGATTGAAGATGTGGAAGAACATCTCCTGCGTCTTGCCCTTGTTGGCCAAAAACTGTACGTCGTCGAGGATGAGCACATCCACGAGCAGGTAGAAATTGGCAAAGTCCTGCACGGCATTGCGCTGCAGGCTTTCGATAAACTGGTTGGTAAACTTCTCAGCCGACACGTAGAGCACGAATTTCTCCGTGTTGGTGGCCTTAATGTGGTTGCCGATGGCCTGCACGAGGTGCGTTTTGCCCAGGCCCACGCCGCCGTACACCATCAGGGGGTTGAAGGCGGTGGTGCCGGGCTTGTTGGCCACGGCTAGGCCCGCCGAGCGGGCCAGGCGGTTGCAGTCGCCTTCGACGTAGTTATCAAAGGTATACGTGGTGTTGAGCTGCGACGGCACGATGTTGCGGTCCATCGTTTTGGTGGCCTCAAACGGGTTGCGCAGCGTGTTGGCCGCTACCTGGGCGGCCGTGGCGGTGTTGCCGCCGGGCACCAGGTGGCGGGCCAGCGGCGCAGCGGGCCGGCCGGGCTGCAGGCCGCCGGGGGCCGTGCCGTAGTTGGGGCCACCGTTGGCGGCCGGCGCGCTGGGGGCAGCTTTGCGGGCGGGCGGCAGGTGCATGGTTTTGGCCGAGGCCTGGGCGTTGCCCTGGTCCACCACTACGCTGTATTCCAGGCGGCCTTCGGGGCCAAGCTCCTGGTAGATAGCGCGTTTCAGCTCTTCGACGTAATGCTCTTCGAGAAATTCGTAGAAATAAACGCTGGGCACCTGAATGGTGAGCACCTTGCCCACCAGCTCGACCGGGGCGACGGGCTCAAACCAGGTACGAAAGCTTTGCTCCCCCACCTCGGCGCGGATAACGCGCAGGCAATTAGCCCAAACGATGCGGAAATCCTGCGACATGAGGTGAGAAAAAGGACGATGCTGCCCGAATGGCCAGCGGCGAAAAAACCCCGCCAAGTAGGGCCCGCGAAATGCCGGCCCGGCTTGGGGGGGACAAATTTGCGCATAAACCAGCAGACAAAAAAGCCGCTAAGTCCTTGCTTATATCGGCTGGCTAGCAGGTAGCACCCACGGGCAGCACCAGCGCCCCGGTGGCGCGCACCGGCTGAGCGCCGCGCCGCATTTCGAAGTCGATGCGGCCCAGGTTAATGCCCGACCAGCCCACCTGGTTGATGAGCGTAATGTGGCCATTGGGCCCGGTAATGGGCTCGGGAGCGGGCATAAACGTGTGGGTGTGGCCGCCCAAAATGAGGTCGATGCCCCCTACCTGGGCGGCCAGCTTGCGGTCGTCAAGCTTCTCGCTCTCATACTTATAGCCCAGGTGCGAGAGGCAGATAACCATGTCGCAGCGCTCGTGCTGGCGCAGCTGCTGCACCTGCGCCTGGGCTACGGCCACGGGGTCGAGGTACTGGGTGGGGCCGAAGTTTTTATCGGCCACCAGCCCTTTTAATTCGATGCCCAGGCCAAAAACGCCAATGCGGGCCCCGGCGCGCTCAAATACTTTGTACGGGGCGAAGCGCCCGGCCAGCGGCGTGCGGCTAAAATCGTAGTTGGCCACCAAAAAGGGGAAGCCGGCGTTGGGCAGCTGCTTTTGTAAGCCCTCGAGGCCGTTGTCGAAGTCGTGGTTGCCGAAGGTGGAGGCGTCGTACTTCATGCGGCTCATGAGCTTGTACTCCAGTTCGCCCAGGAAAAAGTTGAAGTACGGCGTGCCCTGCCAGATGTCGCCCGAGTCGAGCAGCAGCACGT
>CAXTFI010000289.1:0-5398 GCA_964243255.1 uncultured Hymenobacter sp. | reverse complement strand
GCTTCTCGATGGGCACCACGCCCACCTGCTCGCACACCAGCCCGCCGCCGAGGTTGGCCAGCGCGGCAGTGAAGGCGGCGGGTTGGCTTAGCGCCACGCAGCAGGCGGCAATGCTGATAACGGTGTCGCCGGCGCCCGACACGTCGGAGATGGTGCGCAGGTGGGCCGGCAGGTAGGTTTTGGCTGCGCCCTGCTGGGCAAATACGCCGTGCTCGGAGAGCGTGACCAGCACAATTTCGGGCGTCAGCACCTCGCGCAGGCGGGCCACGGCGGCCTCAAAGCCCGGCTGGTCGGCATCGGGCGCGCCAAATTCCAGCTTCAGACCCTCGCGCAGCTCTTTGAGGTTGGGTTTGAAGAGCGTGCAGTGGCGGTAGGCCAGAAAGTTCTTCTTTTTGGGGTCTACCACCGTGGGAATGCCGCGCTGCCGGGCGCGCGCAATGCACTCCGTAATAATGCTTTCGTTTAGTACGCCCTTGTCGTAGTCTTCAAAAATGACCACATCGGCGCGGGGCAGCAGGTCGTCGTAGGCCGCCAGGAGCTGGGTGGCTTCCTCCGGGTTGAGGTTGGTTTCGACTTCCGAGTCGATGCGCACGAGCTGCTGGCCGTGGGCCAGGATGCGCTGCTTGAAGGTGGTGGGGCGGTACGCGCTGCGGATGAGGCCGTCGGCGGGCAGGTGGTGGTCGTGCAGCAGGCGCAGCAGCTGGTCGCCGCCCTGGTCGTCGCCCACCACGGAGCACAGCAGCGGCGTGGCTCCCAGGGCCTGCACGTTGAGGGCCACGTTGGCGGCCCCGCCCAGGCGGTTTTCGGTGCGGTCCACGTTCACCACGGGCACCGGGGCCTCGGGCGAAAGCCGGCTGGCACGGCCCCACACGTAGGCATCGACCATGACATCGCCCACAATAAGGACGGTTAGGTTATTGAAATCAGCGAATAGCTCGGCGAGTGGGGTAGGGGCAGGCATGGGGCAAAATTAGCCCTGGTTTGAAATTAAGAAGGAGGAAGGAGGAATGAAGAATTACCACCTGGTTAATTCTTCATTCCTCCTTCCTCCTTCTTAATTACTTACTAGCCCTCCGCCCGCAGCACCGCCAGCGGCGGCTGGCTGAGCACCGAGCGGCTGTTGAGCCCGCCGATGAGGGCCGTGAGGCCGGCCACCAGCGCCACCAGGGCCGGCAGCCACAGCAGGCTGCTGCTCACAAACGGCGTTTCGAACACCCACACGGCCAGCGCCCAGGCGGCCAGGCCGGCCAGCAGCACGCCCGCCAGCGCGGCCAGGCTGCCCAGCAACGCGTATTCGAGCACCGTAATGCGCAGAATCTGCTGGCGGCTGGCACCCAGCGTGCGCAGTAGCACGCTTTCGCGGGTGCGCTGGTAGCGGCTGATGAGTACCGAGCTGGCCAGCACCAGCAGCCCGGTGAGGATGCTAAAGCCCGCCATGAAGCGAATGACGAACGAGATTTTGCTTAGAATCTCGTCCACCGTTTGCAGTATCAGCCCCAGGTCGATGGCCGACACGTTGGGGAAGCTGCGCACCAGCGCCCGCTGGGCCAGGGCCAATTGCTGGTTGTTTTTGACGCGGGTGAGGATGACGTGGAACTGCGGGGCCTGCTCCAGCACGCCGGTCGGGAACACGACCAGGAAATTGGTTTGCACCCGCGCCCAATCAACCTCGCGGGTGCCGCCCACCACCACGGCCAGCGGCGCGCCCTGCACGTTGAAAGTCAGCGTATCGCCCAGCTGGAGCTTCACGCGCTGGAAGTAGTTGGCATCGACCGACACGCGGGGCAGGCCGCCGGCCACGGCCGCCTGCGGCGGCGTGCCGGCCAGCAGCTTCTCGCTGGCGCTCAGCGTGTCACGGTACGTAACGCGGTACTCGCGGGTGAGGGCAAACAGCGGCACGCCGCTGGCCGTGTCTTTGCGCAGCTGCCCCACCGTGCGCCGGTTGATGGCCGCCAGCCGCATCGTCACAATGGGCACCCGCTGCATAATTGGAATGCCTTGTTTTTGAAGTAGTTGCTCTACCCCGCGCTCCTGCTCGGTCTGGATATCAAACAGCACCAGGTTGGGCTGCTTGCCGCTGGCCGAGAGCTGCACCCGGCTCAGCAAAAGCGCCTGCGTGAGGAAAAGCGTGGCTAGCAAGAAGGTGCCCAGGCCCAGCGAAATAATAAGCGTAACGGTCTGGTTTTGAGGACGAAATAAATTGGCCAGCCCCTGGCGCGCCACGTAGCTCCAGCCCACCGGGAAGTAGCGCCGCAGCAAGTAGCGCAGCCCCAGGCCCAGGCCCGCCAGCGCGCCCAGCGCCACCAGCAGCCCCGCCGCGAAGCCCAAGGCCTGCTTCCACTCGCGCGTCTGGGCCCAGGCAAAGCCCACGATGAACAGCAGCACCGCACCCAGCACCAGGTAGCGCAGCGGGTCGGGCGCGGTGGTATCTTCCTCAAACGAAGCGCGCAGCACCCGCAGCGGCGACACCCGCCGGATGGCCAGCAGCGGCAGCAGCGCAAACAGCACAGCCATCGCCAGGCCCGTGAGCAGCCCGATGCCCACCGCCGTGGGCGACACCGCCACGCTCACCGCCACCGGCAAAAAGCTGCCCAGCACCTGGGGTAGCACCAGCTGCACCACCGCCCCCAGCGCCGCCCCAATAATGGCGCCCAGCAGCCCCAGGCCCGACGTTTGGATGAGGTAGATGAGCAGGGCCTGCCGCCCGCTGGCCCCCAGGCAGCGCAGCACGGCCACCGAGGCCAGCTTTTCCTGCACGTAGAGGTTCACGGCGCTGGCCACGCCCACGCAGCCCAGCAGCAGCGCCACAAAAGCCACCAAACTCAGAAAGCGCGTGAGGTCCTGGAAGGCGCGGCCGGTGCTTTGCTGCCGGCTGGCCACGGTGTCAGAGTCGATGTTGGCCTGCTCCAGCTTGGGCTCCAGGGGCTTAACGGTGGCCGCCACATCGGTGCCACTCGCAAACTGGTAGTACGTGCGGTACTGCACCCGGCTGCCGGGCTTTATCAGGTTGGTCTTCCCAAGTAACGCAATGGGGATGAATACCTTAGGCGCCACGGCGGCGCTAAAGCCGGTTTGCCCCGGCGTGCTCATTACTCGCCCCACAATGGGCAGCGTAAGCGTGCCCACCTGCACCGAGTCGCCCACCTGGGCATCGAACTGCACCAGCAGCACGTCATCAACCAGCGCGCCGGCGGCCTGCCCGGCCTTGAACTGCGCGCCCGCCGCGGCGGGCTGGGTTTCCCAGTCGCCGTAGTAGGGGAAGCCCGCGCCCAGCGCCCGCACCTGCGCCAGCCGCACGCCCTGGGTGCGCGGAAACGATACCAGCGAGGCAAACGACGCCTCTTCGCTGCGCCGCTGCCCCAGCCGCTCCAGCGTTGGGGCCAGCCCCAGGGCCAGCGAGTCGCCGGGCGCTGGGGGGCGGCTCCGCAAGGTGCTGGCCGTGAAGGGCTGGCTCGACGAGAGCACTAGGTCGGCCCCCAGCAGCTCGCGGGCCTGCTCGCGGATGCTGCGCGCCAGGTTGTCGCCAAATGAATTAATACCCACCAGCGCCGCGATGCCCAGCACGATGCTCGACATAAACAGCGCCAACCGCGAGCGGCTGCGGCGCGAGTCGCGCCAGGCCATCGTAACCAACCAATTAAAGCTCATGATGCAGTTATTAAATAGAAGCTGACTGATAATGCGAACTTGCGCTACTGATTCTGAGGTGGGCGTTAAGCATTATGTTTACAGTATAAAGCTTTCAGTAGTAGCATTCTGGCAAGCGAAAAATCAGTTTGGTCAACACGCAAAAATTGTATTGCTTATTCATGAGCGCACCTGTTGCGCGCAATCCAAAATCTAGCAAAGTCGCAGCCTATGCCTTCCGTCAAAATTCCTAGCACCTCACGCTTTTTGCTGTTCGGCCCTGTTATCGGCAGCAACGACCGCCTGCGCTTCGGTCAAATTAAGCGGGCGCTGGGGCAGCGCAACTTACAGGCCGCCGGCCGGGCCGCCGCTGCCTGGGCCCAGGAAGAAGGGTGGCGGTTTTCGCCGCGACGGCTGCTTGAGCGCCAGCAGGACGACCGCGACGACCGCGAGTTTGACGGGCGCTACGGCGTGGATTCGGCCCCGGCCTACGTGAACCCCACCGATGTGGAAGGCGACAATTTTGATGGGCGGTATTTCTACCTCGCCTCGACGGTGGCCAAGTTCCGCCGCATGTTGGCTGGGTTGAAGGTGAAGCACGAAGATTTTACATTCATTGACCTGGGTTCGGGTAAAGGCCGCACAGTGCTGCTAGCCGGCGAATACCCATTTAAGCGCGTAGTTGGAGTCGAGTATAGCCGAGCGTTGCACGAAATCGCTCAACAGAACATCGAAAAATATCCGCTGAAAAAAGCGGGCAATTTTGAGTTGGTGCTCAGCGACGTGATGGCTTATGATTTTCCGCCCGGCCAGCTGATTGTTTATAACTACAATTCGTTTGGCGACGAGGTCCTCACGCATGTCCTGGAAAACCTAGACCGCTCGGCGCGAGCGCAGCCGCGCCAGATTTTTCTCATTTTTTTGAATCTGGGCTACTTTAATCCGACCGGCGAAGAAGCCGGCTTGGCCTCCGGCGAAGCGCTGCTCAACCGCCACCATTTCGTTCTGCGCTGGGTGTTTGAAAAGTACCGGCTCTACGAATGGGTGGCCTAAGGCCTAGGGCCTAGGCGCTCACTGGCTCTTCCACCACTTTGCCGCCGCGCATCCGCATGATTCTCTGCGTTTTAGCGGCCAGTTCCAGGTCGTGGGTCACCAGCACCAGCGTGGTGCCGGCTTCCCGGTTGAGGTCGAAGAGCAAGTCCACCACGTTGGCGCTGGTGTCGGGGTCGAGGTTGCCGGTGGGCTCGTCGGCAAATAGAATTTGCGGCCGGTTGGCAAAGGCGCGGGCCAGGCTCACGCGCTGCTGCTCGCCGCCCGAGAGCTGGGCCGGGTAGTGGTGCCCGCGCTCGCCCAGGCCCACGCGCTCCAGCAGGGTTTGGGCCTGGCGGGCCACGTTGCGCTCGCCGCGCAGCTCCAGCGGCACCTGCACGTTTTCGAGGGCCGTGAGGGTAGGCAGCAGCTGAAAATTCTGGAAAATGAAGCCCACGTGCTGGTTGCGCACCGCCGCCCGCTGGTCTTCGCTCAGCGCATCGAGCCGGATGCCCTGCAGCCACACGCTGCCGCTGCTGGCCCGGTCGAGGCCGGCGCACAAGCCCAGCAAAGTGGTTTTGCCGCTGCCACTCGGCCCCACGATGGCAAACGTATCGGCGGGCTGCAAGCTGAAGCTAACTTCGTGCAGCACCGTGAGCTGGCGGCCAGCACTGGGATAGGTCTTGGTGAGATTTTCGACTTGAAGGCTGGTCATCAAGAAAGTATATTATCAATGAGTTAG
>CAXTFI010000288.1:0-5427 GCA_964243255.1 uncultured Hymenobacter sp. | reverse complement strand
CGTGGGGGTCACGCTTGTGGTGTCCGCCGTCTTACCGGCAGCGGCGCCGAGCAGCAACACAAGTAGCAGGCTGCCGAAGTGGGTAGACCAAGTATTTTTTTTCATAAGGATGCGGGAAAAGCAGCGGCCACGTCGACCGCTGCTGAGTACTTGCGCGAGCTGAACAGTGCCCACGGCGCGGGCTTTCGCCTCACCCCAGCCCCAGAGCTGTTAATTTCTAGGGTTCTGTGCGCCATGTCCACGTAACCCCACCCCTACCCCCCCTCGCCGCTTGAGGCGCGGAATCCGATGGGGAGGGGGAACAGGTTTTCAGTTTTAAAAGCTAGAAACCAAGGCTAGTACCAGGCCTCATCCCCATCGGATTCCGCGCCTCAAGCGGCGAAGGGGGTGTAGGCTTGACGGGCGGTAAACAGAACCGGACAGCTCTGCCCCGGCCCCTACTATCGAAAAGCAATTTTATAGCCCACCGCAAGCTTGGTCGGGTAGCTTTTCAGGGGCTGCACGACCAGACCGCCGGCCCCCTGCGTCCAGCGCACCTTTTCGGGGCTGCCCAGCACGGCCACGCTAGCTACCTGGCCGTGGGCCCCGGTGGCCAGGGCCCCGATGGTGGTAGCGGCCGTGGGCACGTCGAGCGAGTAGGCGTACACCGTTTTGCCCTTTTGGGTAAAGCGAATATCCTGGGCCACAAATCCTTTGGCGGCGTTTTCGTTAAAGAGCACTTTATCGTCGGGCGGCGGGGTGGGGCCTTCGCCCTGCACGGCCCAGGGCCGCGTGCCATAAATGCCCTCGCCGTTCACCTGCAGCCATTGCCCCATGCCCAGCAGCACGGCCTGCTGCTCGGGCGCGAGGGAGCCATCGGGGCGGGGCCCCACGTTGAGGAGCAGGTTGCCGTTCTTGCTTACTACGTCGATAAGCTCGTCAATCAGCTCGTTGGCATCTTTGTTTTCTTCGCCCGCGATGTAGCCCCAGCTCTTTTTGCCGATGGACGTGTCGGTTTGCCAGGGGTATTTCTTGGTGGCTTTGGCGCTGCCGCGCTCGATGTCGTACACGGCGGTGCCCTCCGGAAAAGCATCGTCCTTGTAGTTGAGCACCACGCCCTTGTGCCAGCTCAGGGCCTGGTTGTAGTAGTAGGCGGCCAGCTGCTGGCGGTTGGCGGTCATCTCGGGCTGCTCAATCCACCAGTCGAAATACAGCAGCTGCGGGTGGTAGCTGTCCACCAGCTCGCGGGTGCGGGCCTGCCAGTCGGCCATGAAGGCCGGCGCGATGGGCGGGTCGGTGGGCTGGCGCTTGAAGGGGTCGATGTTGGTGGCCGGCCCGTAGAGGCTGGCGTATTGCGGGTCCTGCACGTCGGTATCGCCCGCCTGGCCGAAGCCAAAAAACCACCAGTGCTCGATGCGGTGCGACGAGAGCCCGAACACCAGGCCCTGCTTGCGCGTGGCGGCGGCCAGCTCGCCAATCACGTCGCGCCGGGGGCCCATGTCCACCGCGTTCCACTTGTTGAGCTTGGTGCGGTACATGGCGAAGCCGTCGTGGTGCTCGGCCACGGGCACGATGTAGCGGGCCCCGGCCTGCTTGAACACCGTCAGCCACTGGTCGGCATCAAACTTCTCCGCCTTGAACAGCGGAATAAAGTCCTTGTAGCCGAACTTGTTGAGCGGGCCGTAGGTGGCTACCTGATGCTTGTTGGCCGCGGAGCCCGCGTGATACATCTCGCGCGGGTACCACTCGCTGTAAAAACTTGGTACCGAAAACACGCCCCAGTGGATGAAAATACCAAATTTGGCATCCCGGAACCACTCCGGGGCCTGGTACTGCTGCAATGATTCCCAGGTGGGCTCGTAGTGCTGCTGGGCCCGGCCGGGTAGGCTGGGGCCCAGCAGCAGGGCCGCCCCCAGCAGGTAGCGCACGTTCTTTTTCATGGCAGGGCAGGGTAAAGTGAAGGGCTGTCGATTGACGATTTTCGGGGTACCGCGCTGACGCGTCGGAGCGGCACCAGGCTGGAAGCCGCTGAAAAAGGGGCGGGCGGGGCCAACTCCCTCTCAGCTGCCTATTTCCGGCCCGGCACCCGCAGCACCGTAAAGGAATTGGGGGCTAGCGTGTAGCTCAGCGTGGGGCCGCTCACGGCAAAAGTTGACTCCTGCGGCGACAGCTTCTTGGGCTCGGTTAAGCTATTCTGGATTTGCAGGTCGGCGCTGGCCATCGTCTGGGCGCGGCCGGTTTTACCCAGGCCCTTGGCGCCGGCCAGGTTGATGCGCACCGGGCGCGGGCTGTTGGAGTAGTTCACCAGCTTCACCACCACGTCGCCGGCCGGCTCGTCGGCCACGGCGCTGGCGAAGAGGTTATCGGCGCCGTTTTTGGCACCGGCGGGCATAGTCACGGGCAGCACGTGGGTGCCTTTGTTGAGGGCGTAGAGCTTCTGCACGTAGTAGCTCGGCGAGCCGTATGAGTTGAGGTTATCAAACCAAATCATGTCGGGCGTCCACTGCCAGGCGTCCACGTTGGCGAATAGTGGGGCGTAGCTCGCCATGCCCACCACGTCGGCGTTGCGCTCCAGGCCGGTCATAAAGGCGGCCTCCGAGATGGCGCAGTCCCAGGTGTTGCGGTTATTGGGGCTGCCGATGGCGATGCTTTGGGCCGCATACTCGCCGGCAAAAATCCTGGTGCCGGTGCGGGCGTACTGGTCGTAGCGGTCGGCGTGGGCCCGAAACCAGTCGGCCTTGGCGTAGTAGTGCTCGTCGATGTAGTCGGCCTTGAGCTCGCCCAGGCGCTTGCTGGCCGTGTCAAAATCCTTGCCCTCGGGCGCCGGCCCGGCGCTCGATACCAGGCTGACATTCGGGTACTTATCCCGGATAGCCTTGGCAAACGGTTCGTAGCGCTCCAGGTACTGCGGGCCCCACTGCTCGTTGCCGATGCCGATAAGCTTGAGGTTGAACGGCGCGGGGTGGCCCATGGCCACGCGCCTGGCGCCCCAGGGGCTGGTGGCCGGGCCGTTGGCAAACTCAATCAAATCGAGCGCGTCCTGGATAAAAGAAGCCAGCGTAGGCGCGTCATCAGCGGGCGCGCCAGCGCCGGCGTTGGGGCCCTTGGCGCCGGCCGTAGCGGCCGTTATGGGGGCTAGCTCAGCCGAGTTGAACTGGCAGGCCATGCCCACGTTGAGGATAGGAAGCGGCTCAGCGCCAATGTCTTCCGCGAGCTGGAAGTACTCAAAAAAGCCCAGCCCGAACGACTGGTAGTAGTCGGGCGTGAAGCGGTGCACAAACTCCGTGTTCCAGCGGTTGATGAGCGGCTGGCGGGCCGCCACCTCGCCGATGGTTTCCTTCCACTGGTAGCGCTGGGCCAGGGTGCGCCCCTCCACAATGCAGCCCCCCGGAAAGCGCAGGAAGCCGGGCTTCATGTCCTTGAGCAGCTGCACCAGGTCGGGGCGCAGGCCATTTTCGCGCTTCATCCAGGTGTCTTTCGGGTACACCGAAACCACATCAACATCCAGCGTGCCAGTACCTTCCACCGTCAGTTTCAGGCGGGCTTTGGGGAAGGTAGCCGACGAGCGCAGCACCACGCTGTACTTTTTCCACTCGGTAGTAAGGCCCGTAATTTGGGCCTGCGCCAGGGCGGTGCCCGAGGCGGGCGTTTCGGGGCCGCTGCTGGCGGCGCCGGGCTCTTCGAGCGTCACGTTCAGGGCCTTAATGTTGCCGGGGCCCCGCCGCAGATACACCGAAAACGTGTACTCGGCGCCCTGCTTTACGCCCATGCCCCGAAAGCCTTCGTTGACAAAGCCCGCCTCGGGCCCGCCCACCTTGGTGCTCAGGCGCAGGAAGTGGTTGTTGGTCGGCCCGATGGCGCCGTCCGTCAACACCACGTAGCTCTCAAAGGCGGAGCCGCCTTTAAGGGCCTTCCAGCCAATAAGATGGTCGTCGGTTTCAAACGACTTGTTCTTCACCAGCTCGGGGTAGAGCCCGCCATCGGCCGCGAAGTTGATGTCCTCGAAAAACAGGCCGTACATGTTCTTGTTGACGGCCGCGCCGGGCTTGTTTACCTGCACGGTGAGGGTAGCGGGCGCCGCGGTTTGGGCGGGGGCGGCTAGGGTGCCGAGCAGGGCGAGGCCGGTAGCCAGGGCCGGGAGGCGGAGGGTGGGAGTGAATTTCATAATAGTGTGTGATTGGCATTCAGAATGGGCTTATCGACCACGTAAGGCCGTCATGCTGAACGCAGTGAAGCATCTCTACCGCTTCATCCGAGCAGTTCAACGAAGCGGTAGAGATGCTTCACTGCGTTCAGCATGACGGCCTGTTTTTATCAGAGTTACCAGAACTTGACGTACAAAGCCGTAATCATCAGCAGCGTTAGCACAATCAGCGTGAGCGTGCTCGGGCTGACCTTGAACTGACCCGGCTCGACCGGAATAGCCTTCGGATTAATGGCCGGGCCCGCCAAACTTATGCCCACCATGAGCACAAACGTGAAGGCGAACGACAGGCCCATGCAGATGAGAAACGGAATCTCGTAGCCGCCGTGCCCGTTGGGGAAAGCGGTGTAAAGTATCGTTTCGTGGCCCAGCAGGTTCGGCGCGTAGTTGTTGAAGAACACCGACAGCACGAAGCCCGATAAAATGCCCGCGATAGCCGCCGGGGCCGTGGTGCGCTTCCAGAACAAGCCCAGCAGGAACACCGCCACGATACCGGGCGAGATAAAGCCCGTGTACTTCTGGATGTAGGTGAAGCCGCCTTCGCCCCCGATGCCCAGCAAGTCCTTCCAGGTCAGCATAATAGCCAGCAGCATCGCGCCGAACACCGCGAGGCGGCCCACCCACACCAGCTGCTTCTCGTCCGATTCGGGCCGCAGGTAGCGCTTGTAGATGTCGAGGGTGAAGATGGTCGAAATCGAGTTGACCTTGCCGGCCAGCGAGGCCACGATGGCCGCCGTGAGCGCCGCCAACGACAAGCCTTTCAACCCGTTAGGCAAAAAGGTCAGAATGGCCGAATACGCGTTGTCGGAGTTGAAGACGCCGCCCGGCGACATCTGCGGCTGCAGGCTGCCGTTTTTGTGCAGCACGTAGGCCGCAATGCCGGGCAGCATCACAATCACGGGCATTATCAATTTCAGCATACCCGCGAAGAGGATGCCGGTACGGGCCGTTTTGAGGTCGGCGCCCAGCGCGCGCTGCGTAATGTACTGATTACAACCCCAGTAGTTGAGGTTTACTATCCACTGGCCGGCCGCGTACATGGCAATGCCCGGCACCATGAGGTACTTATTAATATCGACCTGCGGCGTAACGGCCGTGGGCTTGGGAAATATCATGTGGAAGTGATTGCCCGCGTCCTTCATCATCACGTTGAAGCCGGCAATGGCATCGTGGCCCAGGCCAAATTTTTCGCTTACCAGCGTGAGGGCCAGGTAGGTAGTGGCCAGCCCCCCGATGATGAGCAC
>CAXTFI010000287.1:0-5448 GCA_964243255.1 uncultured Hymenobacter sp. | reverse complement strand
GGCGCTGCTGCTCGACCTCACTATCCGGCAGCTGCACGGCCACGCCCGCAGCCTCGACGACGTGCTGCGCCGCCTCTACGACGACTTTGGCAAAACCGGCGTTGGCTACACGGAGGAGGATTATGCGCGCCTGGTGAGTGAGGTGGCCGGCCGCAAAATGCAGGTGTATTTCGACAAGTTTATCAACGGCACCGCGCCCCTGCAGGAGCCGCTCGACCGGGCGCTGCACACGGTAGGCTGCCAGCTGCTGGTGACCGAAAACGCGTCGGCCTCGGAGGGCACGTTTGGTTTTCGAACGGTAGTGAAAAACGAGCGCACGGAAGTGACCTACATCTGGCCCGGTTCGCCGGCTGCCGCTGCCCTCACCGTCGATGATGAGCTAGTGGCCGTCAACGGCCGCCGCATCGACATGAACCTGCAAAGCCTGCTCAGCACCGGCGCGCCGCACTACGAGCTAGCCGTGTTTCGCCAAAGCCGGCTGCTACTGGTAGAGCTAGTGGCCCAGCCAGGCGTCGGGTACGGCGCGTACTACACGGTCGCGAAGCTGGCCGAGGCCGACGAAGCGCAGCGCGCCGGCTTCCGGCAATGGCTGGGCTGGGATTTTTAACTGTTGCATGACCTATGCCAGAGCGTTTGTCCTTGCGAACGAAGTGAAGCAATCGTCCCAGCACGATACCTAAACGACTCGTGCTGGGGCGATTGCCGCGCTGCGCTCGCAAGGACAAACGCTCTGGCGCAAGCTTTAGATTGTAAACGCCAACTTCAATGCTGCACTACCACGAGGCTGGACGTAGTGGTGCCGTTCGATTCGAGCCGCAGCACATACAAGCCATCAAGCAGACTGGTGGTGTCAAAAACGGCATCAACCGCGGCGCCGGACTGCAGGGCCTGGGTAGCCGCCAGGCTGCCATACTGGTTATAGAGCTTCGCCTGGGCGGGCTGGCTCAGGTTAGCCAGCCGCAGCGTGAGCTGGTTTTGCACCGGATTGGGGAAGGTGGTTGCCACCAGGGGGTAGTCGTCCTGCTGAAGGCTAGCGGGCTGTTTGCCGTAGCGCCCCAGGTAGCTTTGGGTAAACTGGGTGTTCAGGGTGAGGCTGCCAAAGCCGCAGCTGCCCGTGAACACCCCGGTGGTATAAATAATATTGTTGTCGTCGATGGCCAGGGAGCCGCCGGAGCTGGTGCCGGGCCCGCTTACTTTCTCCAGGTCTTTGGCGCGGCCCTGGGTATCAAAGCGCTGCAAAAAAGCGCAGTTGGTGCTTTCAGAAGTAAAATCGAGCTGGCCCGTGGCAAATACCTTCCCGGACTTCGAGTCTACCGCCAGGTCGCTGACCACGTCGTAGTCGGCACCGCCCACTGCCGTGGCCCAGTCTACGGTGCCCCGCGGGGTGTAACAAGCCACAAACCCGTCGTACGAGCCGGCGCTGGTGAGGGTGCGCCGGCCCAGCCTGACCGTACCCGTAAAGCTGCCCCCGATGTAAACGTTGCCCTGTTTATCGGTGCCAATGGCGTGCCCATCGCCCTCGGTAGGCGTAAACTGCGCCCAGCGCAGCTGCCCTTGCTGGGCGTCGAACTTGGCCAGATAATTGGCGCTGCCAGGGTTTAAAAAAGGCGCCTCATCCAGCGCAAAGCCATCGAAGCTGGTGCCACTGAGGTAGCAGCTACCCGCGTTATCGACGGCCACGCCCCCGCCATTGCTGCTGCCGTTGCCGGGGGGCGGCGACGAAAATACCCGCGCCCACCGCAGGCGACCCTGCTGGTTGTAGCTGGCCACAAAGCCCTGGTTGCGCCGCGGCCCGAAAGTGAGCTTGCCAAACTGAACGTTTGAGCCGCCCACCGTGCCGGTGATGTAGCTGTTGCCCGCCCGGTCGACGGCCACCCCCGCCCCTAAGCAGCCCGACGCGTCTGGCCCGCCGTAGCCCTGCTGCACCCATTTCACCGCGCCCCCAGGGCCGCACTTCAGCACAAAAACACTACGCCCACTGGCACTCAGCGCCGTCGTTTGCTGGCCGCCATCGTAGGTAAGCGTGCCCAGGAAGTTGCCGGTAACGTAGCTGCTGCCGTCCTCCGCAACGGCGATGCTGGTCGGCAGCACATCGGTGGCCCCTTCCAGCTTGGTAACCCGCACTACCTGGCCACTGGGCCGGCACTTGGCAAGGTAGAGGCAGGGCCCTGGGCTGGCGCTGGTGAGCAGCGTGCCCCCCAGCTGCAGCGAGCCCGTGAAGCGGCCCGTCACGTAAAAATTGCCGTTGTCATCGGTGGCCACGTCCTCTATCCCATTCGGGTCGGTGAGGGGAAAGGCAAACGTCCAGGCCGCCGACTGCGCGCGCGCCGTGAGGCTAGCCAACAAGAAGAGCACTAAGAAGAGTTGTTTCATGGCTTAGGTGAGTGAGAGTGAAAGTGAAATAAAGGAAGCGTTATATTCCATTTGATAGCCTACGATGCCGTTAAATCCCTTTTTGCTGCTAGTCAGCCCACTACCCCTCCCAGTCAACCCCGCAACGGCATATTTGCGCGCCAAATCTACACTCCCTGCTCCTTAAATCTTCACAACTAAACATTAAATTTTACCAAATACTGGCTAGCTATGTTTTTGCTTTGCTACCAGGCAAGCTACCCAGGCTAAGCAGCCGCTATTTTTCGACCTAAAGGCTAATATCCTCAGCGTTTTACACCAAAGAAAGACGCCTGGCCCACTAAGTTTACTTAGTGAACCAGGCGTCTTTTACAGTGGCTTATGCCAGTTAGTCGGCGTGGCTACCGGGGCCTTTTTGGGGGCTGTTGGTATCAACCGACATCGGGCGGTTGCCTTGCGGGTTGCTGCGGGGCTTATTGGCCTGGGTGTGCTGCACTTCGTTGGCATTGCCACCGGGCGTGTTGCCTTTGGTCTGGTTGCCTTGCTGGGTCAGCTCACTTTGGTTGAGGTTCTGGTTTTCCGTGCCATCGACGTGCTCACCGGCAGCCAGGTCGCCTTTGCTGTGGTGGGCATTGTCAAACGGATTCACCGAGGGCTTATCATTGGCGAGGTCATCTTGTTTTTTCGACATGGCGGGGGCAGGCTTAAGGATGAAGACTTAGCTTGTGTACCGTGCCCACGCCCAAAGGGTTGTCACTCCAGGTTTTCGCCGCGCCAAGCCAACTACGCCACCACGCTGGCCGGCTGCACGCGCACCAGCTCTTCAAACTGGGCTTCGCGGGCTTCGATTTCTTCCTGCGTGAGGTTGAGCAGGCGCTCGGTACCAAATTTCTCGACGCAGAACGAGGCCATGGCCGAACCGTGAATAACGGCCCGCTTGAGGTTTTCAAACGAGCAGTCGTCGGTAGCTGCGATGTGGCCGATGAAGCCACCCGCAAACGTGTCGCCGGCGCCGGTGGGGTCAAACACTTCTTCCAGCGGCAGGGCCGGGGCGAAGAACGTCTTGTTCTTGTGAAACAGCAGCGCGCCGTGCTCCCCCTTCTTGATAATCAGGAACTTTGGCCCCAGGGCCAGAATTTTGCGGGCCGCTTTCACCAGCGAGTACTCGCCCGAAAGCTGGCGGGCTTCCTCGTCGTTGATGCTGAGCACGTCCACCATTTCGATGGTAGCCAGCAGCTCCTCGGCCGCCACGTCCATCCAGAAGTTCATGGTGTCGAGCACGATGAGCTTGGGGCGGTTGACGAGGCGCTGCACCACCAGGCGCTGCACCTGCGGGGCTAAGTTGCCCAGCATCAGATACTTACAATCCTGGTAAGCGTCCGGGATGAGCGGGTCGAACGAGCCGAGCACGTTGAGCTCGGTCGTGATGGTTTCGCGCGAGTTGAGGTCCTTGCTGTACTTGCCCGACCAGAAAAACGATTTTTCATCGGGCTTAATTTGCAGACCTTCCGTGTTCACGCCGTGGCTTTCCAGAATCTGGATGTCGGACTGCGGAAAGTCGCCGCCCACGACGGCCACCAAGTTCACCGGCTTGGTCGAGTACGAGGCCGACAGGCTGATATAAGTGGCCGCGCCACCAATAATTTTGTCGGTTTTGCCGAAGGGAGTTTCCAGGGCGTCGAAGGCCACGGAGCCGATAACGAGCAGACTCATTGCAGGGAATTTGGTTGGTAAAAAAAGAAGTGCTTGGGTAGGCAACTATGCAAATAACAAAAAAAGTCCCTGGATTCGCATCCAGGGACTTTCTGCGGGTAAATAATGGGGCTCGAACCCACGACCTTCGGAATCACAATCCGACGCTCTAACCAGCTGAGCTATATCTACCGTGTGGTGTTTTGTGGGTGCAAAGATACGCGCAGGAATGTTTTTCGCAAGGTTTTTGGCGAAAAATCGTCGGTCCTTGCGCGCGCAACGCAGGGAAGCGCGGCAACCACAAGGACAGGCAAAACAAGATTGCTGAGCAAAATAGGCCGACCTTTGCCGAATGGATACCCTTGCCACCTTCGCCGACTTTAAACTTAACAAGCAATTACTCACCGCCGTAGCCGAGGCGGGCTTCACCGAGCCGACGCCGGTGCAGGTGCAAACCATTCCGCTGCTGCTGGCCGGGCACGACGTGCTGGGCATTGCCCAAACGGGCACCGGCAAGACGGCCGCCTTCGGCCTGCCGCTGTTGATGAAGGTGAAATATGCGCAGGGCGAGCACCCGCGCGCCCTCATCCTGGCCCCTACCCGCGAGCTGGCCATTCAGCTCGAAAAGCACCTGCAGGCGCTGGCTACCTACACCGATTTGCGCATTTATGCCATCTACGGCGGGCTGGGGCCCAAGACGCAGATTGAGACGATTAAGGCAGGCCTGGACATTCTGATTGCTACGCCGGGCCGGCTGATGGAGATTTACTTGAAGGGCGACCTGGTGCTGAAGAACATTCAGACCCTGGTGCTCGACGAGGCCGACAAGATGATGGACATGGGCTTTATGCCCCAGATTCGGCGGGTGCTGGAAATCATTCCGCGCAAGCGCCAGAACGTGCTGTTTTCGGCCACCATGCCCGAGCGGGTCACCATCCTGAGCGAGGAGTTCCTGGAATTTCCGGTGCGGGTGGAGGTGACGCCGCCGGCCCAGCCGGCCCAAACGGTGAGCCAGAGCCTATACGAAGTGCCCAACCTGGCCACCAAAATTAACCTGCTTGATTACCTGCTGCACCGCGACCAGGAGACGATGACGCGGGTGATGCTGTTTGCCCGCACCAAGGAAAACGCCGACCAGGTGGCGCGCTTTCTGGAGCGCAAGGCCCCGGCCGGCGAGGTGCGCGTGATACACGGCAACAAGGGCCAGAACGCCCGCCTCAACAGCATGGACGCCTTTAAGGAGGGAGGCGTGCGCTACCTGGTGGCTACCGACGTGGCTTCGCGGGGCATCGACGTGCCGCAGGTGAGCCACGTTATCAACTTCGACGTGCCGCTGGTGTATGATGACTACGTGCACCGCATTGGGCGCACGGGCCGGGCGCGGCACACGGGCGCGGCCATCAC
>CAXTFI010000286.1:0-5513 GCA_964243255.1 uncultured Hymenobacter sp. | reverse complement strand
TCGGAGCCGGTGAAGCCCTGCACGATGACCTTGGAATCTTTATTGACGAGAACGCTCATGGGCAGCTAATTTGTTGGGGAGAGTGAATTGGGGCAAAAGTAGGGCCGGCGGGCGCAATCCGCCCGCCCCGGTCGCCGCCCGGCAGCCGCCGTACCTTTGCCGGCACATTTGCCCTTTATATCCTCCCACTGGCTCGCATGTATTTCAACCATATTATTGACACGCTCGGCAACACGCCGCTCGTGAAGCTCAACAAAGTTACCGACGGTATTAAAGGCACTATTCTCGCTAAGGTTGAGTATTTTAACCCCGGCAACTCGGTGAAGGACCGCATGGCCCTGCGCATGCTGGAAGACGCCGAAAAGGCGGGCCTCATCCAGTCCGGCGGCACCATCATCGAGGGTACCAGCGGCAACACCGGCATGGGCCTGGCCCTGGCCGCCATCGCCAAAGGCTACAAAACCATCTTCGTGATGAGCGACAAGCAGAGCAAGGAAAAGCAGGATATTCTGCGCGCCGTGGGGGCCGAGGTGGTCGTGTGCCCCGTCGACGTGGCGCCCGACGACCCGCGCTCGTACTACTCGGTGGCCCGCCGCCTCAACCAGGAAACGCCTAACTCGTTCTACCCCAACCAGTACGATAACCTCTCAAACACGGCGGCGCACTACGAAACCACCGGCCCCGAAATCTGGACCGGCACCGACGGCCGCATCACGCACCTGGCGGCCGGCGTGGGCACGGGCGGCACCATCTGCGGCAGCAGCAAGTACCTTAAGGAGCAGAACCCCAACGTGTTCACGCTGGGTTTGGACACCTACGGCTCCGTATTTAAAAAATATAAGGAGACGGGCGTTTTTGACCCGAACGAGATTTATCCCTACAAAACGGAGGGTATTGGCGAGGATATTCTGCCTAAAAACGTCGATTTCAGCGTTATCGACCAGTTTATCAAGGTCACTGATAAGGACGCCGCCCTCATGACGCGCCGTCTGGCCAAGGAGGAAGGCTTGTTTGTGGGCTGGAGCTGTGGCTCGGCCGTATTTGGCGCATTAGAGTTTGCCCGTGAGCACCTTACCGAAACCGACACGATGGTTATCATCCTGCCCGACCACGGCACGCGCTACCTGGGTAAGATTTATAACGACGACTGGATGCGGGCGCAGGGGTGGATTTAGGGTCGCGAAAGTTGCCTGCGCGTGGTAAATGAAGTATCTTCGTTGGCCCATAAAAAAGGCCATTTCATATGACAGACGCGCTCAAACACATCGTGCTGATTGAGGACAACGAGACGACGAGCTTTCTAAACAATCGCTTGTTGAGCCGTTTGGGAGTGGCCCGCCAGGTTAGCTCGTTCTCAAAAGCCGAGGAAGCATTGCGCTTTCTCTGGGACCAGGAGCCTACCGATGCCCAGGCCGCGCCCGACCTCATTTTTGTCGACCTTAAGATGCCCGGTATGAGCGGCTTCGACTTTTTGGAGCGCTACAGCCAGCTGCCCGCCGCGGCCCAGGAGCGCACCGTAGTGGCGGTGCTTACCACCTCCATGCACGGTGCTGACACGGCCCGCGTGGCCCAGTACCCCAACGTAGAGTACCTGACCAAGCCCCTCACCGAAGAAAAAATGCAGCGCCTGCTGGCCAAGCGCTTCGCAGTCAGTAAATAAGCGGTAAATGAGTAGGAGAGTAAATGAGTAAGGGGCTGTCGTTCTGCATCTTGAACGACAGCCCCTTACTCATTTACCGCTACACAAACTCAAAGCGCTCACCGTCAAACAGGCCTTTGTCGCTGAGCTTGAGGCTGGGAATGACGAGCAGGGCCATGAAGGAGAGCGTCATAAACGGTGCCTGCAGGCCCGAGCCCAGCTGCGTTTTGGCAAAGCCATCGAGGGCCGAGTAGGCGGCCGCCACGGCCGGGCCGGGCTGGTCCGACATGAGGCCCGCCACGGGCAGCGGCAGCACGTGGGTGGCGTGGGCGGCGTCTACGGCGGCCAGGCCGCCCTGGGCGGCCACCACCAGGTTGATGGCGCGGGCCAGGCTGGCATCGTCGCAGCCCACGGCCGTGATGTTGTGCGAGTCGTGGCCCACGCTGCTGGCCAGCGCGCCTTCCTTCAGCCCAAAGCCCTTGATAAACGCCACGGCCGGGGCCGCGCCGGGCGCGTAGCGGTTGAGCACCACCAGCTTGAGAATATCCTGGGCCGGGTCGGGCTGGAGCAGGCCCTCGGTGGCGGGCACGCACAAGTTGCGACGGGCCGTAATAAGCTGGCCATCAAAGCATTCTATAATCGGGTGCGTAGCAGTAGGTTGGCCTTTGGCGGGCAAGGCCAGGGCAGTGGCTTCGATTGGCTGGGCGTGAAAATTATTGACCACCGCCACGGCCATAGTGGGCAGCAGGCACTGGCCGTGTTGGGCCACCAACTCGCCGTTGAGGTAAGTGCTTAGTACTTGAAAATCAGTAAGGTTATCAACCAGAATAAAATCGGCCGGGTCGCCCAGGCGCAGCTGGCCCACGGGCAGGTGGTAGTGCGCCACGGGGTTGAGGCAGGCCATTTGCAGCACATCAAACACCGAGTAGCCCAGGGCCACGGCCCGCTGCACCAGCTGGTTGATGTGGCCCAGCAGCAGGGTGTCGGGGTGCTTGTCGTCGGAGCAAAACATGAGCTGCTGGTAGTGCTGGGGCACCAGCTCGATGAGGGCGTCGAAGTTGCGCGCCGCCGAGCCCTCCCGAATCAGGATTTTCATGCCCGCCGCCAGCTTGTCGCGGGCCTCGGCGGCCGTGAAGCACTCGTGGTCGGTGCTGATGCCCGCGCTGGCGTAGCGCGCAGCATCGGCGCCCTGCAGGCCGGGGGCGTGGCCGTCGACGGGGCGGTGGTAGCGGTGGGCCAGCGCTATTTTTTCGAGCACGTCGGGGTCGCGGTGCAGTACGCCAGGCCAGTTCATCATCTCGGCCAGGTAGACGATTTTAGGGTTTTGAAACAGCTGCTCGATGTCGGCGGCCGTGATGGTGGCGCCCGCCGTTTCAAACGGCGTGGCCGGCACGCAGCTGGGCGCCCCAAAGCAAAACTTGAACGGCCCGGCCGCCGCGTTGTCGAGCATGTACTGCACGCCGGCCACGCCCAGCACGTTGCCGATTTCGTGGGGGTCGCTCACGGTGGCCACCGTGCCGTGGGTGAGCGCCAGCCGCGCAAACTCGCTGGGTACCAGCAAGGAACTCTCCACGTGCACGTGGGCATCCACGAAGCCCGGCAGCGCGTAGGGCCGGGCCGGGTCGGGGCCGCTGGCCCCCGCCACGGGCGTAATGGCCGCCACGCGGCCCGCCACCACGCGCAGCTCGGCCGGGTACACCATGCGGGCCGGAATATCAACCAGATTAACAGCAAGCACGAAATCAGCGGCCATATCGTTCAGGGAAAAAGTTGGACCCCGCCAAGAAGCAGGTTAGGGCCGCAGGGGGTAAATTTGTACATAAAAAAACGCGCCGTGAAGCTACCGCTAACTATTCATTCGCTGGCCCGGCCGGCGCTGCTGCTGGCCCTGGGGGCGCTGCTGGCCACCAGCGGCTGCGCCGGCCATGGTTCGCTGCGGCAAAAAACTCGTTGGTATAAGCACCATAGCGGCGGTAAATCAGTGCCTTGCCCCTGCGGGCACTAATTGATTTTATGGATTTAGGCAGTATGTTAGCCGCTGTTTTACCTTACGCGGCTACTAGGTCTATGTCATTTTTTTACAAGCTTGGGCTACTCATGCTGCTGGCGGCTCCCGTGGCTGCGCAGGAAACCGGGCCGCCCGCGGCCCCAAAGCCCATCGCTGTGCACTTGCCGCCCACCAGCTTTAAATCGGGTGCTTACCAACTAAAAAATGGCCGCGACTGGAAGCGTGCCAAGCTGCTCTACGACACGCGCAGCCTGAGCGTGAGCGATGCCGACCACAAAACGCAGTACCCCCTGGTGTACCCCACCGACAGCGTGCGGGCTTTTGTGATTGGGCGCGACACGTTTTCGGTGGCGCGGGAGGTCGACATTCCCCGGCCCGCCCAGCACTACCCCGGCCTGTTTGTGCGGCAGCTATACCGGCAGGCAGGCTTTCAAGTAGCTGAATACGTGGCTGTTATGCCATCACCTGAGCCGCCGGTCGTGTACACGCTGCTCACGCAGGCCGGCCAGCCCAAGGCTGTGCTGCCGCCCGGCAAAATTCAGTTTCGGCTGGCTTTGTCCAAGGCGCTGAGCGATTACCCGGCGCTGTCGCACCAGCTGGAGCTGGACCCCAACATCCTGCCCGAGCAGCTGCCCGAGTTGCTGACTGCCTACGGCCGCTGGAAAAGCGCTGGGGGGCGGAAATAACACTTTTTTGCCGCTCTGCTGCAGGGTTTTTCAGTGTCAACTACTCCACTTCTGTGTCGGCTGCTGCCGGCATCCTTACTGCTGCTGCTCAGCCATCTGGGATGGGGGCAAGCATTTCCAAACTATTCGCCGCCCCCGATGCCGGTGCCAGTGTTCCCAATGAACGGATTGAACATGGGCAACACAGAAAATCCGTATTACCGCGACGGAGCCGGCAGCTACCAAACAGCAGCAGGCGAGTGGCATCGGGCCGAAAAAATGCGGTTTGATGGCAACCGGCTGGTGGTGAAGGATGGTGGCAGCAATAAGTTGACTCTCAGTGAGCTGCGATGCCTGGAGATAGCGCGTGATACGTTTCGGGTGCTGCAGAGCTTACCCGGCCGGGCGGCCGCCGCCCAAAAGCCAGAAGCCCTGCAAGTGGCTTACAGCTACCACGGTACGCAGCTACTTTACTTGTACTATCAGGGAAAGGTGCTGAACTTCTGGCAGCGCCCGGGAAGGTCTTTGCAACTGCTGCCCACCGGCAAGGACGAATTTAAAACGGCCGTGCTGGCTATAGTGCAAGACTGCCCGGCCCTGGCGGCCCAGGTAACCGATGGTACCCTGGGCCGCCGCGATACCCTAAAAATTGTGCAGGCCTACGACGCCTGCCGCTAGGCCCTAGCCCCGGCGGCGCGGCTATTTTCGCCTTATCTTCCCGGCTAATGACCGAAAACTCTCCCGAAACCGCCCAGCTGCTGGCGGCTGCCGAGCAGGTGCGCCAGCAGCTGGGCCTGGCCGCCTACGACGCGGCCGCCGTGCTGGAGCTCGACCATTTTATTGAGGGGCAGCGCACCGCGCTGGCCCCCGGCTCGCCCGACCGGGCGGGGGTGGTAACGGCGCTGGGCTGCTTTTTGGGGCAGTGCCTGGTGAGCGCCTACCGCGCCGAGTGGGCCGCCGGGACCGATGGCAGCACGGGCGTGGGCCTGGCCGGCCAACTTTTTTTCAACCCGTTTTACCTGGTCAATCAGCAGCTAAATAACGGGGAGGCAGCCTCGGTAGCGGTGTTCTTTCGGTCGGTGCCGCAGCGGCTGGTGGCGGCAAGCGGGGCGCGGAAGCGCTGGATTTCGTAATCTTGCGGGGCCTATGGCCGTTTCCGCGCGTTTATGAAAAACCTCGTCATCGCCATTGATGGCTATTC
>CAXTFI010000285.1:0-5522 GCA_964243255.1 uncultured Hymenobacter sp. | reverse complement strand
TAGTCGTCCCACTGGTACTCGGGGGCCGTCACGCCGTAGCCGGCAAACACCAGGGGCGAATCCTTGATTTCCACCGTGGGCTTTTCGCGCTCGGTCAAAAACATATAATCCGTGCGGTACTTGAGCGTCAGGCTTTGGCCGTGGCCGGCCACGGTGGCCGTCGAGTCGGGCCGGCCGGCAATTTCCACCAGCGGCACGGGCTGGAAGTAGCTGCCGCCGGGGCCCGGTTGCAGGCCCAGCTTTTTAAATTCGGCGGCCAGGTAGGCCGTGGCCTTTTCCTCGCCCGCTGTGAACGGCCGCCGGCCCTGAAAGTCATCCGAGGCCAGCACCTGGATGTGCCGGGCCAGCAGGGCGGGCGTGATGCCGTCGTTGGGCGTGGGCACGCTGGCCGTGTCGGTGGGAGCCGCTTCGGTGGGCTGGCCAGTAGCGGCGGTTTCGGAGGAGGAAGATTGGCCTTGGCAGGCGGCCAGCAGTAGGCTAGCCGCAACGGGGGCAAGCCACGGGCGTAGGAGAGGAAAATGCATCCGGAGAGAAGAGAATAGAAAAGAACTATCGGCGGCTAGCGGCTACTAACCACCCGCTGCTTAAGTAAGTGATAGGTGCGAAGGTAGGGCGGGGTAGCAAGTTGCCAGTCAAATAAGCTAGCCCAAATCGTAGTGAGCGCTAGCTTCTCAAGGTCAGATGCCTGGCTGCGCAAAAAATTATTAATCAATACTCTATAATGAAAATAGGGTAGTAAGCAGTGCTATTGCAAAGTCTGACGCATAAGGAATTTCACTTGTTGACCCCCGAAGTGGCGCGCTACTTTTGAGCCATACTTCACGCCCAACCCTTCATGTCACCTACTGCCGTTACCGCCTCCCGCCCGTCCGCCGCTTTCATTGCCGCCTCCTGGTTTGCCCTGCTTGCGGGCATGGGGGGCTTCATGATAGGGCTCTTTAATGCCACGATGGCCCTCAACGAAAAGGGCTACTACTTCACCGTGCTGATGTTTGGGCTGTTTGCCGTTGTGTCTCTCCAAAAAACCGTGCGCGACCAACTCGAGAGCATACCCGTTACGGGGCTGTACTACGGCCTGGCTTGGTTTGCTACGCTGCTAGCCATCGTGCTGCTGCTCGTCGGGCTCTGGCACGCCGCCCTCACGCTCAGTGAAAAAGGCTTCTACGCCATGGCCTTTTTGCTAGGGCTGTTCGGGGCCATCGCCGTGCAAAAAAACACGCGGGATATGCGCTTGGCGCCGGGTAGCGCCCCTGCGCTCGCCACCAATGAATAACCTCCTCCTACCTTTCTGAGCCTATGAAAACGAACAGAGCCACGGCGTACGCCGTGGCTCTGTTCGTTTGAAGAGTAAGTATTTTTTAGCTGGATTACTACGCTCGGGTGTGACACGGCCCTTCGTAGTTTGCGGTGGTAATTTTATCACGCTGAGCCCATTACAGTACTCCGGCCTCAATTTCTGATTTTAGCAGCCTAGCTGCTTTACCGGCGGGTTGTATGGGGAGTGGGGCCCTTACTTCCGCACTGGCCTGCTCCCCATTACAAATTCCAGCGTGCCACCCTGCCGCACCTCCTGCACCGGTAAAAACGGCCGCACCAACGGCTTGCCGTTAAGGCGGGCCGACTGCACGTAAACGTTCTTGTCGCCCTGGTTTTTAACGCTGACGGTAAACGTTTTACCATTCCCGACTTGCAGCACCGCGCCGTGCACGGCGGGGCTGCCGAGCGCGTATTCGCCCGAGGCGGGGGCCACCGGGTAAAAGCCCAGGGCCGAGAAAATGTACCAGGCCGACATCTGGCCGCAGTCGTCGTTGCCGCCGAGGCCATCGGGCCCTTGGTGGTACATCTTGTTCAGAATCATGCGAATGCGGGGCTGGGTTTTCCAGGGCTGGTCGGTCCAGTTGTAGAGGTAGGCGGCGTGGTGGGCGGGCTCGTTGCCGTGCACGTAGTTGCCGATGATGCCGTCGCGGGTGATGTCCTCGGTTTCGGCGAAAAACTTATCGGGCAGTTGCATGGTGAAGAGCGAGTCGAGGTGCGGCACGAAGCGCGCGCTACCCCCCATTTGGGCGATGAGGCCGGCGGGGTCGTGGGGCACGTAGAGGCTGTAGTTCCAGGCGTTGCCTTCGATGTAGGCCGGGTCGCTGGTGGTAAGCACGTCGAATTTAGCCCGAAACGAACCGTCGCTCAGGCGCGGGCGCATGAAGCCGATGCGGGCGTCGTACACGTGCTGCCAGTTGGTGGCGCGCTGGCGAAATTCTTGTTCCACCTCGGCGCGACCCAGCTTTTGGGCAGCCTGCGCAATGCAATAATCGTCGAAGGCGTACTCGAGCGTCTTCGACACCGAGGCGCCGCTCTTGTCCTCGGGCACGTAGCCGCGGGCCAGGTACTCGCCCAGGCCATCGTACCAGCGCTGGCGGGCGGTGGTCACGCAGGCGTCGAGGGCCCGGTTTTGGTCGAAAGGCGCGTTGCCGAGCACGATGGCGTCGCAGACTACGGGCACCGCGTGGTAGCCAATCATGCACCAGTTTTCGTTGGCGTAGTGCGCCCACACGGGTAGCATGTGCTCGGCGCTCTGGTCGAAGTGAGCCAGCATGCTCTGCACCATATCAGCGTTGCGCTGGGGCTGCACGAGGTTGTAGAGCGGGTGCAGCGCCCGGTAGGTATCCCAGAGCGAGAAGCTGGTGTAGTTGGTGAAGTCCTTGGCGGTGTGGGGGTTCTGGTCGAGGCCGCGGTACTGGCCGTCCGCATCCTGGTAGATGGTGGTGCCAATAAAAGCGTGGTACATGGCCGTGTAGAAATTCTCCTTATCAACCCGGCGCGGCGAGCTGATGGTGATTTTGCTCAGCTCCTGCTGCCACTGCGCCTGGCCTCGTTGCCGGTAGTCGGCGAAGTTCCAGCCGGGCGCTTCGGCCCTCAGGTTGGCCAGCGCGCCGACGGTGCTCACGGGCGAGAGGGCCATTTTCAGCTTGATTTGCGCACCAGCTTGCATCGCCCCAAAGTCGAAGTGCAGCCGCAGCTGGTGGCCGGCCAGGTCGGGCCAGTTGTGCTGCTGGTCGAAGCGGCCCCAGAAGCCCCGGTAGGCTTGCTTAGCGTCGTAGCTGCGGCTGCCGTATTCTTTAAAGGGCTTGGAAAAGCTCAGCGCGAAGTACACCGTGCGGGTGCGGCCCCAGCCGTTGGTTTGGCGGTAGCCGGTCACGAGCGAGTCGTTTTCGACCCGCACGAAGGTCCAGGTGTTTTTGCCGGGGTAGGTATAAATCCCGGCCATTAAATCGAGGATAATGTGCGCCTCGGTGGCCTGCGGGAAGGTATACTGATGAATCCCGACCCGCGTCGTAGCCGTTAATTCGGCCAGGATATCGTGGTCGGCCAGCCGCACTTTATAGTAGGCTGGCTCGGCCACCTCGGTTTGGTGCGCGTAGGCCGAGCGGTAGCCGCTCAGCGGCTTATCCGCCGTGCCGGGGTTGAGTTGGAGCGGCCCGGTGGTGGGCATCACCAAAAAATCGCCCAAATCGGAGTGCCCCGTGCCGCTGAAATGCGTGTGGCTAAACCCCACAATGGTGGGGTCTTGGTAGCGATAACCCGCGCAGTAGGAGTAGATAGCGGGGTTGTACTTACCGTCTTGCTCGTAGCTCAGCGTGTCGGTATCGGGCGAGAGCTGCACCGCGCCGAAGGGCACCGTGGCGCCGGGGTAGGTGTGGCCCATCTTGGCCGTGCCCACCAGCGGGTGGGCGTACTGCACCAAGTTCTCGGGTGGGGTAGCGCCCCGCGGCGGCTGGGCGCGCAGGGCAAGGGGCAGGAGTAAAACGGTGGCCAGCAGAAAGTGCTTCATGCGGCAAAATACGCGCCCTACCCCCCTCGCCGCCCGCGAGGGGGGTAGGGCCTGGCCCGCGCCGCGGCTACTGGCCGCCGGCCGCGGCTAGCGCCAGCCCCTCAACTTACTCCCGGCCTGGCCCGGGGCAGCGCCTAAAAAAACGAGCCCGCCGTACGCAACGCACGGCGGGCTCGTTAAAAAACTATGGGGCGCAGCACCTGCGCGCGCGCCCCGCGGCGGCTAGCGCTGCACTTTGTAGAGCTTGGCCCCGAACAAGAACACCACCGCGTAGCAGATAATGGGCAAATAATAGGCGTGCGCCACGCTGGTATTGGCCACCAGGCCCATGAGCCGCGGGAAGAGCGCCGCGCCCACTACCCCCATCACAATAAACGACGAAGCAAGCTGCTTGTGCCGGCCCAAGTCCTTGAGCCCTAGGCTGTAGATGGTGGGAAACATGATGCTGAAGAAGAAATTTATCAGGATAAGGGCCACGAACGACACCACGCCCCAGTGCTGGGCCACGATGAGGCACATGGCAATGTTGGCCACGGCCACGGCCGCCAGCAGGCGGTTGGGCGCGATGAACTGCATGAGGTAGGTGCCCAAAAAGCGCCCTACCATCATGCCCACTAGGCTGAGGGAGAAGAAGTAGGCGGCTTTTTCATTGGCCAGGCCCGTGTACTCGACGCCGTAGTTGATGAAAAACGCCCACGTGCCGCCCTGGGCCGCCGTATTGAAAAACTGCGCCACGCAGGCCCACACAAAGTGCCGGTGCTGAAACAGGGTTTTGTCGGCCACCAAGTCGGTAGGCGCCTCGTCGGTTTCGGCGACCGCGGTGCCGGGTGTGTGCTCGGCATTGAGCGGGGGCACCTTTACGAAGGCAAACGCCAGCCCGATGCTGCCCACCACCATGCCGATGATGGTGTAGAGAATTTTAACCGACGAGAGGTCGCCGCTGGCGTGGGTGCCGCGCAGCACGAAGTAGCCGCCAATCAGCGGCCCCGACACGGCCCCGATGCCGTTGATGGCGTGGGCAAAGTTGATGCGCCGGTCGCTGCTGGCGGGGTCGCCCAACCCGTCGAGGAACGGGTGCGCCACGGCCTCGAGCGTGGCCAGCCCGCAGGCTAAAATGAACAGCGCAATGCGCAAATACCCGAACGAGGCCGCGTTGGCGGCCGGCACAAACAGGAAGGCCCCGAGCGCGTACAGCCCCAGGCCCAGAATCACGCCTTTTTGGTAGCCAAAGCGCTTCATAAACCAGCCAGCCGGCAGGCCCATCACGAAATAGGCCCCAAAGGTGGCGGCCTGCACGTAGGCCGAATTGGCCTTGCTAATGTGCAGCACCTGCTGAAAGTGCTTGTTGAGGATATCGGCCATCGTGACGCCCAGGCCCCAGAGCATGAACAGCGACACGACGAAAATAAACGTAAGTACATAGCGCCGCTCGGTGAAGGGCGGCGGGGTAGTAGGCTGAACTTGGGGTGGGGTAGAAAGCTGAGGCATAAAGCAGGATGCCAAGGCCACCCGCCGAGTAGCGGGGGGGTAGGCTAGGCTTTAACCCCTGCTACCCTATTTAGTTGGCAGCTGGCGCAATAGCCGTTGTTATTTCCGTAAATACCGCCCCAAATCCGAAATAGTCTCAATCTTCAGCTGCCGCGCCTGCTGCTCGCGCATGAGCAGGCAGTAGGCGTTGTTGAAGCCCAGCGGGGCG
>CAXTFI010000284.1:0-5621 GCA_964243255.1 uncultured Hymenobacter sp. | reverse complement strand
AGGCCTGCGACGCCATTTCGGGCTCGCGCCCCGGCGCCCGCCGCGAAATGATGGAAAGCTACATCAAGCGCCTGCGCCAGCTCGAAGAAACGGCCTCCGCCTTCAAGGGCGTGAACCAGACCTATGCCATCCAGGCCGGCCGCGAGCTGCGCGTGATTGTGGATGCCGAAAACGTGAGCGACGACCGCGCCGCCGAGCTAAGCTTCGAAATTTCGCAAAAAATCGAGAAAGAAATGCAGTACCCCGGCCAGATTAAAGTGACCGTTATCCGGGAAATGCGCTCGGTGGCCTACGCCAAGTAAGCTACCGAGCGCAGCAGAAAAGACCACTAGAAAAGAACGTCATGCTCATCTGGCGTCCGCTTGCCGAAGCATCTCGCTCGCGCCGTTAGGTTAGTAACCCAATCGGCGTGGTAGAGATGCTTCGGCAAGCGGACGCCAGATGAGCATGACGTTCTTTTATTTAACCGCTTGTTAGATAACCATTTGCCCCATGATTAGATTTTCTATTGTACTAGTGCTAGCAGCGGGGCTCGCCGCCACGGCCTGCGTGCGCAACCCCTACGCGGCCACCAATAAAGTGTACCGCCGGCAGGCCAAGGCGTTAGCCCGCCAAATCCGCACCCAGCCACCTCAACCGAACGATAGCCTGCCCGCCCCGCCCTACTGGGTCGGCACGGTCAATTTCAACCTGCGCAAGCCCAACTACGTCATCATTCACCACACCGCGCAAACCAGCACCGCCCAGACGCTCAAGACCTTCACCCTGGTCAAGCCCCAGGTGAGTGCCCACTACGTGATTGGCCGCGACGGCCAAACCTACCACCTGCTCAGCGACTACCTGCGGGCCTGGCACGGCGGCGTGGCCCGCTGGGGCGGCCTCACCGACATCAACTCGGTTTCGGTTGGGATTGAGCTGGATAACAACGGCGCGGAGCCCTTTCAGGATGCCCAGGTGGCCAGTCTGCTCAAAGTATTGAGCGCCCTCAAGCGCACCTACAATATCCCGGCGGCCAATTTTATCGGCCACGGCGACATTGCGCCCACCCGCAAAAACGACCCCAGCGCTCTGTTTCCCTGGCAAAAGCTGGCGCAGCGCGGGTTTGGGCTGTGGTACGACGCCGCCGTGCTAACCGATACCACCGCCGCCCCCTTCGCTACCGATTCGCTGGGCCAGCCGCTGCCCGGCCTCACGCCCCGCGAAGCCCTGCGCATCATCGGCTACGACACCCAGGACCTGCCGGCCGCCAGCGCGGCCTTCAAGCGCCACTTCGTGCCCAATGACCCCAGCCCGTTACTCACCGAAATAGACCGCCGAATTCTGTACAACATATATCGCAAATATTTATAAATCAAGTAATTAAAAAAGGCGGCCGGAGAGGCAGGTTGAATTAGGCCATTCAACCTGCCTCTCCGGCCGCCATGTTGTGCATAGGCTTTATTGCGCGCCCTTCAGCTTGTCCTCGCCGCCGTAGGGGGCACCCGCCGTGATGTCGCCGCGCAGGCCGCCGGTGCTCTGGCCGGGGCCAAAGCCAGGCTGTGGCGCGGTGGTATCATTCTCTTTTTCAGTGAGTGACGGGATTTCCGGGGCCATTGGCGCGTTGGTAAGAGCGTCGGTTGGCACCTCACCGGCTTCGGAGCCGCCCTCGTCGCTGCCGCGCGTGATGGCCGTTACTTTGGCCACATACTGGCGCTTGGCATCTTCCTCCGAAAGCCCTTTATACTTATCCCAGGAATCCCACTGGCCTTGCGAGAGGCCCGCGGGGCCGTTGGCCTGGTCGGCACCATCGGCATCAACGCCTTCGCCCTTCATATTCACGTCACCCTCAGTGGCTTGCTTATACAGGCCGTAGAGCTCGGTCATGTGTTTGGGGGCAGTATCGGCGGGTAAGTTATTGACTTGCTGCACGGCAGCTTCAAATTCTTGTTGCAAACTCATAAGCTAGGGTGGGGGAGAAGTTACACGAACTAATGGGCGCACAACTGGCGTGTGGCCTCCTAGCCTGTACTACTTCAAGTGAGCCGGGGTTGCATCCTGCGCGCCCTAATTGGGAAGCGGCCCCCATTTGCCCGCCCCACTACACCCGGCTACGCCCTATCTTTGCGGCCTAGCTATGTGTGGAATAACCGGCGCTTACGCCTTCTCTGATTCCGGCCGCTTGGCCCTGACCCGCTTGCAAGCGGCCACGGATGCCATCGTCCGCCGCGGCCCCGATTCGCAAGGCCATTTCGTCTACGACCAATGCGGCCTGGGCTTTCGCCGCCTGGCCATCCTCGACTTGTCGGCCGATGGCAACCAGCCCATGACCGATGCCTCGGGGCGCTACACCATCGTCTTCAACGGGGAGATATTTAACTTTCGCGAGCTGCGGGAGAAGCTACTGAAAAAAGGCTATCAGTTTCATTCCCAAACTGATACCGAAGTTATCCTAAACCTGTATATCAGCGAGGGCCGCGGCTTTATCAAAAAGCTCAACGGCTTTTTTGGCTTCGCTATTTACGACAAGGAGGAAAATTCGCTGTTCATTGCCCGCGACCGCTACGGGGTGAAGCCCCTGCACGTGTACCGCGACGAGGACCAGCTGCTGTTTGGCTCCGAGCTCAAGTCGCTGCTGGCCCTGGGGGTGCCCCGCAAGCTCGACTACACGGCCCTGAGTCAGTACCTGCAGCTCAACTATATTCCGGGGCCGGCCACTATCTTCAAGGGCATCAAGAAGTTACTGCCCGGCCACTACCTGTTTGTGCAGGGCGATAAGGTGGTGCGCAAGCGCTGGTACAAAATCCCGTACGACCCCAAGCAGGTTGCCAAAAACAAGCTTACCTACGACGAGCAGCAGAAAAAGCTGGTGTCGCTCATGGACGAGGCCGTGGAGCGCCGCCTCGTGGCCGACGTGCCGCTGGGCGCCTTTTTGAGCGGCGGCATCGACTCCAGCGTCATCACGGCGCTGGCCGCGCGCCACACGCCGCACCTCAACACGTTCAGCATTGGCTTTCGCGACGAGCCCTTCTTCGACGAAACCAAGTACGCCAACCTGGTGGCTAAGATGCACAACACCAACCACACGGTGTTCTCGCTGAGCAACAACGACTTATACGAGCACATCTTCCAGATGCTCGACTACTTCGACGAGCCGTTTGCTGATTCTTCGGCCTTGGCCGTGCACATCCTCAGCCAGCGCACCCGCCAGCACGTAACGGTGGCGCTGAGCGGCGACGGGGCCGACGAGATTTTTGGGGGCTACAACAAGCACATGGGCGATTTCCAGGTGCGGCAGGGCGGCTTTAAGGCCGAGGCCGTCACGGGCCTGAACCTGCTCTGGGACATCCTGCCCAAGTCGCGCAACTCGTATTTTGGCAACAAGGTCCGGCAGTTTCAGCGCTTCTCGCGCGGCATGCTCAGCGGCCCCAAGGACCGCTACTGGGACTGGGCCAGCTTTGCCTCCGAAAAGCAGGCCGCCGACCTGCTCAGCCCCGCCAGCCGCCGCAAAGTCGATAAAAAGATAGCCGCCAAGCGCCGCAAGGATATCCTCGAAAATATCCACGCCGACGGCGACCTCAACGAGGTGCTGCTCACCGATATGCAGTTGGTGCTGCCCTACGACATGCTCACCAAGGTAGACCTGATGAGCATGGCCAACTCGCTGGAAGTCAGAACGCCATTCCTGGACTACAAGGTGGTAGACTTCGCCTTTTCGCTACCCGTGAGCAGCAAGGTCGATGGCAAGATGAAGAAAAAAATCGTGCAGGATGCCTTCCGCCCCCTGCTGCCCCCCGAGCTCTACGACCGTCCCAAGCACGGCTTCGAGGTGCCCCTGCTCAAGTGGATGCGCGGCGAGTTGCGCCCCCTCATCGAGCAAGACCTGCTGGCCGATGACTTTGTGGCGGGCCAGGGCATTTTCGACGTAGGTGCTGTGCAGCAACTAAAAAAACAGCTGTTTTCTACCAGCCCCGGTGATGCCCACGCACGTATCTGGGCGTTGATAGTATTCCAGTACTGGTGGAAGCACTACATGGCCTAAATTAGGTAGCTTGCGGGGTGTAATTAGCTTATTGACTGCGAGACTTTTGATAAAAAATTTAATCTTTTCAGATGAAAATTGCAGTTGTGGGTACCGGCTACGTCGGGCTGGTTACGGGTACTTGCTTTGCCGAAGTGGGCATCAACGTTACCTGCATCGACATCGACGAGAAGAAGATTGCTAACCTGCGCACTGGTATTCTGCCCATCTATGAGCCGGGCCTGGAGGAAATGGTGAGCCGCAACGTAAAAGCCGAGCGCCTGCACTTTTCGACCAACCTGGCAGAGGCTATCAAGGAGGCCGACGTGGCGTTTATTGCCGTGGGCACCCCGCCCGGCGAGGATGGCTCGGCCGACCTGAAATACGTGCTGGCCGTGGCGCGCGGCATCGGCGAAAACATGCAGCAGTACTGCGTGGTGGTGACCAAGAGCACGGTGCCGGTGGGCACCGCCGCCAAGGTGCGCGCCGAAATTGAGCGGGCCCTGGAAAAGCGCGGGGAGGCGATTGAGTTTGACGTAGCTTCTAACCCGGAATTTCTGAAAGAAGGCGCGGCTATTGATGACTTCCTGAAGCCCGACCGCATTGTAGTGGGCGTTTCTTCGGAGCGGGCGGAAGAGGCTATGCGCCGCCTCTACAAGCCCTTCCTGCTCAACGGCCACCCGATTATCTTCATGGATATTCCGTCGGCCGAGATGACGAAATACGCGGCTAACTCCATGCTGGCCACCAAGATATCGTTTATGAACGACATCGCCAACCTGTGCGAAATCATGGGGGCCGACGTGAACAAGGTGCGCCAGGGCATTGGCTCGGATGCGCGCATCGGCACCAAATTTATTTACCCCGGCATCGGCTACGGCGGCTCGTGCTTTCCCAAGGATGTGAAAGCCCTCATCAAGACAGCCCAGGAAAATGGCTATCAGATGCAGGTGCTGCAAGCCGTGGAAGGCGTGAACGAGGCCCAGAAAGAAGTGCTCTTTAATAAAGTGAAAAAGCACTTCGGCAACGACTTGAAAGGCAAGAAGTTTGCCATCTGGGGGCTGTCTTTCAAGCCCAAAACCGATGATATGCGGGAAGCTCCATCGCTGGTTATCATCGAGAAGCTGCTGGCCGAAGGGGCCACCGTTTCGGCCTATGACCCCGTAGCCGTAAACGAAGCCAAGCATACCCTGGGCGACACCATCACCTACGCCAAAGACCAGTTTGAGGCCCTGGTAGATGCCGATGCGCTGCTGGTCGTAACCGAGTGGCCCGAGTTTCGCTCGCCTTCATTTGAGGTAGTGGGCCGGTTGCTCAGGCAAAAAGTCATTTTTGATGGCCGCAACATCTACGACCCCGCCGAAATGAAAGCAGTTGGCTTTGCTTACCACTGCATTGGCGTTCAAACGCAGCACAAGGAGCCCGTTGCGTAGTTAACTCAAATATTTTGAACGTCATGCTTCCTTCGTCAGCATGACAACGATTTAGACTATTCTTATGTCCGACAAAAAACGCGTTTTGATTACCGGCGGGGCCGGCTTCCTGGGCTCGCACCTCTGCGACCGGTTTCTGGCCGAAGGGTACCACGTGATAGCGATGGACAACCTGATTACCGGGGACCTGA
>CAXTFI010000283.1:0-5660 GCA_964243255.1 uncultured Hymenobacter sp. | reverse complement strand
CCGCGGGCCCCGCTAGGGGGGCCGGTGTCGCCGCAGGCCCTGCCGGCTCCGCCGCCGCCGCCGGCCCCGGCCGCGCCCAAAACGGCCGAGCTGCGCGCCGCGCTGCGCCAGGATGGCCTTATCGGCAAAGACGAGCGCAGCTTTTCCTTTCAGCTTAATGACAAGGGGGGGCGCGTGAATGGCAAGGCCCTCACGCCGGCCCAGGTGGCGCGCTACCGGCAGCTGCTGGGCCAGCCGGCCGGCAGCAAGGGCAAGTCGTCGAGCTTCAACATCAACATGAGTGAGAATTAACTGCTTATAAAACAAGTAGCTAGCGAGCGGGTCGGCAGTCTGGAAACCAGAAGGTCGGCCCGCTTTTTTGTGCCCGGTGCGGTCGGCGGCGGGCTTTTTACAAACTATTTTTCCCCGCCCTGTAACGTATGGCTACGCTGCCGGTACTCCCCGTAAATCCTGCTACTCCTGACCTTTCACCCACTGCCCGGATGCCCGCCGTTTCCGCCCTCACGTTCAGCGACGAAGCCCTGATGGCCCAGGTGCAAGCCGGTGACCTCGACCAGCTAACGGGGCTGTTTGAGCGCTACCAGGGGCCGCTCTTTGGCTTTCTGGCCCGCCTGGCCAACGGCGACCGCGACCTGGCCCAGGACCTGACCCAGAACGTGTTTGTGCGGGTGCTGCGCTACCGCGCCAGCTACCTGCCCGGGCAGCCGTTTCGGGCCTGGGTGTACCAGATGGCCCGCCACGTGTGGGCCGACCACTACCAGCGCCAGCGCCCCACCGCCGACCTGGAAGAAGTAGAAAAAACCGCCGCCCACGGCCGCGCCGCCCAGGCCCAGCGCGCCGCCACCGACCAGCACCAGGCCCTGCACGAAGCCCTGGCCCTGCTGCCCCCCGCCCAGCGCGAGGTGCTGGTACTGCACCGCTTCCAGGGCTTCGACTACGCCGAAATAGGCGAGCAGCTGGGCTGCACCGCCGGCGCGGCGCGGGTAAAAGCCCACCGCGCCCTGGATGCGCTTCGTAAGATTTACCTAAGCTGAGGTTATCAGTCATCAGTTATCAGTCATCAGTTATCAGCCAATTGTAAGATTAATAATTAGCATTAAGCATTGACCATTAAGAAATTAACCACTATAAAAGATGTCTGCCGTTACTAATTCTCACCCTGTTGACCCGGCTTGCGCTGCGCTGCGGCCCTGGCTGCCCGAGCTGGCCGATGGCCAGCCACTGCCGCCCGAGGCGGCCCACCTGGCCGCGCACCTGCCCGCCTGCCCCACCTGCCAGGCCGAGCTGGCCGAGCTGCGCCTGCTATTCGGCGACCTCGATGCGCTGCCGGCCGAGGTGCCCCCGCTGGCCCTGCGCGACAATTTCCTGGCCATGCTGGCGGAAGAAAAGGCGAAGCTGGCCGCAGCTTCGCCTGCCGGCCTGACGGTGGCCCGCGGCGGCCAGCCGCTGCCCCCGGCCGGTAACCAAGCTCCAAAACTCACTACTCACCATTCACCACTCACCAGCCAGTGGCTGCGCGTGGCGGCCAGCGTGGCGCTGGTGGCCATTGGGGCCGTGCTGGGCTTGCTGCTGCGGGGCGGCCAGCCGGCCGCGCCACTGGCGCAAACTACTCAGGCTCAGGCCCCTACGCTGTCGGTGCAGCTAGCGGCGGCGCGGCAGCGGCCGGCCTCGGCCAGCCAGCGCTTGCAGCTGGTGAGCCAGGCCCCGGCCGCCGTGGTCGAGCCCAACGACCCGGCCGTGCTCACGCTCATTCATACCCTCGACACCGACCCCAACCCCAACGTGCGGCTGGCCGCCTGCGAAGCCTTGTTTCGGCTGCGCGCCGACCCCCGCGTGGGCCCGGCCCTGGTGGAGGCCCTGCCCCTGCAAACCGACCCCAACGTGCAGATTACCCTCATCGAAACCCTGGTGACGCTGCGCGAAAAGCGCGCCGTGCCCGGCCTCGAAGAGCTGGCCAAAAAGCGCGATGCCCTGCCCGCCGTGCGCCTGCAGGCAGAAAGCGGCCTCGGCCAATTGATTTAATTGGGTAACAGGTACTAAAAGAACGTCATGCAGACCGCAGGGAAGCATCTCGCTCGCATCACTGAACGATTGATTTTACTACCCTGAGCGAGATGCTTCCCTGCGGTCTGCATGACGTTCTTTTAGTATTCACCACCCATTACCCTGACTACCAGGCGGCGTGGCACGCTGCCGCTGGAAAATCCCACCGCACAGGTTTCGGCAGCGGGTGGGGGAGTGCGGTGCCACCGCGCTTTGCAGGCTGCCTTCGTTTCTCTTTCGCTCTTACCTTATCATGAAAAAGTTTGTCCTTGTTCCCTTGCTGGCGTGCGCGCTGGCCCTGCCGGCGACGCTGCGCGCCCAGGAGTTTAAAATGAAATTTGCCAGCTCCACCAACCGCAAGGTGGTGCTCGACATGCGCGGCAGCGACGTGACGGTGGAGGGCTACGACGGCGACGAGCTGCTTATTCACGGCTCGGGGGGCTACGAGGCCCCGCCGGCGCTGGCCAGTGGCCTGCGCCCCGTGTACAGCGGCGGCACCGACAACACCCGCCTGGGCCTGGCCGTGAGCCAGACCGGCGACAACACCATTCGCATTGGCAAGGCGGGGCGCAACGAGGGGCACTACACGGTGCGCCTGCCGCGCCAAACCGACGTGTCGTTTGCCCAGGGCGGCTGGGGCGGCTCCGACGACCTGACCATGCGCGACCTGGCCGGGCGCATCGAAATCAGCCTGCAATCGGGCGATTTGCGGCTGCTCAACGTGAGCGGCCCCATCGTGGCCAACACCGTGAGCGGCGACATTCAGGTGAAGTTTAGCGCCACGCCCACCCAGCCCAGCGCCATCTCGTCGGTGAGCGGCGACGTGGACGTGACCCTGCCCACCAGCGCCAAGCTAAGCCTGTCGATGCGCTCGATTTCGGGCGAAATCTACACCGACTTCGACCTCAACCTGGGCGGCGGCAACGGCCTGCACCACGTGGGCGGCCAAACCGTGGAGGGCCGCGCCAACGGCGGTGGTACCACCTTCTCGCTCAAGACGATTAGCGGCGATATTTTTGTGCGTAAGGCCAAGTAACTACTTGGATTACAGATGCTAATGGCTATGAATGCTACTCGCTCACTCCTGCTCAGCTGCTTGGTTGCGACGCCGCTGGGCCGGGCCGTGGGCCAGGTGCGCGCCGTGCCGGCGGCCACTGCCAAAGCGCGGTTAGCTACCGCAGTGCAGCGGCTGGGTACGGCGTTTGTGCAGCAGCCGGCGCGGGTGGGACTGTCCATTGGCATCATCGAAAACGGCCAGACGTATTTCTATAATTTTGGCAGTATCGAGCAGGGGAAGCGCCAGCTGCCCACCTCGCAAACGGTCTATGAAATCGGGTCCATCAGCAAAACGTTTACCAGCCTGCTGCTAGCCCATGCCGTGCTAGAAAAACGAGTAAACCTGCGCGATGATATTCGGAAATACCTGCCCGGTGCTTATCCTAACCTAGCTTTCGGTGGTCAGCCAATCAGGCTGGTGCATTTGGCCAACACGACTTCCCGGCTGCCGGATAACCTGCCGCAAACCACGGCGCCGCGCCCGGCCGACGCTGACTCGGCAGTGGCCGCCATCGTGAAATCGCTGCGCGGCTACACCAAGCAAAACTTCTACGACGACCTCCGGCAGGCCCGGCTAGATACGCTGCCGGGCTTGCTGCCGCGCCACTCCAATGTAGCTACGCAGCTGCTGGCCTACATCCTGGAAAGCGTATACCAGGCATCTTACGCCGACCTGGTGACTCGCTACATCGACAAGCCGCTGCAGCTGACGGGCTTGGCCAGTACGGCACCGCTGCCAACTGGCTACAATGAAAAGGGGCACCCCATGCCCCGCCTCGACCTGCCTACGGTGGTGGCAGCTGGTGGGCTGCACTACAGCACCGCCGATATGGTGAAGTACCTGCGCTACCAGCTGGCCGAAAAAGACCCCGCCGTAGTGCTGGCGCATCAGCCAACCTGGGGAACTAGCGAAACGCAAGCAATTGGCTTCAACTGGAACCTGGAAAAGACGGTGGACAGCCAGCGCAGTCTGCAGCAGTCGGGCGGCACGTTTGGCTGCGCGAGCTACTGCGAGTTTTACCCGGCCCAGCAATTTGGCGTTGTGCTATTCAGCAACGAGTCGGATGCCAGCACGCAGGGCAGCCTGGAGGCCGTGGCCGGGCAGCTGCGGGAGGCCCTGTACGGCGTGCCGCCCGCCGTGCAGGCGTTGCGCAAGGCGCTGCAGAAGACGGATTTTAAAAATGCCCTGGCCACGTTCACGGCCGTTAAGCAGCACTACCCCGAGTTGCACCTGACCGAAGACTACGTGAATACGTGGGGCTACCAGGTGCTGCGACGGGGCCAGCCTCAGCAAGCCCTGGAACTGTTCAAGCTGAACGTCAGCCTCTTTCCGAAAGGCTCGAATACCTATGACAGCCTGGCGGAAACCTACGAAATGCTAGGTGCCCAGCAGCCTGCCATCGACAACTACCGTCGCTCCCTGGACCTAAATCCGCGGAACGAGAATGCCGTGCAACACCTCCAGAAGCTCGGCGCCACCCGCTAGCCTACTTTCTTAAACTGACCTTGGGCAATGCATGGGCGAGCGACTGAAAAGTGCTTTATCAGCTCCTAGTATACCCGGTCAACTCTGGTTTTTTCCTGCTCACCTCTCAACCTGCTCACCTCATGTACCGCTTTCTACTTGCCGCCTGCCTGCTGGGTGGCCTGCGCCCGGCCTTGGCCCAGCGCCTCGTATCCCAAACCGCGGCCCTGCGCGCCGGGCAGGCGGTGGTGCTGGACCTGAAATTTGCCCAAACCATTCGGGTGCGGCCCGGCAGTGCGCTGAATGTGCAGGCCAAGGTGAGCATCAACAACAACCAGCAAAACGACGCCTACAGCCTGGTGCTGGACAAAACGGGCGACGAGCTGCGGGTGGAGGAGAAGCTCGACACTAACGTGCTGCGCCAGAGCCACTTCACCGGCGACTGCGACGGCGGCAGCTTCAACAGCAGCTCGGACGGCGTGAACGTGAATCGGCCCGGCAACCGGCGCTTTGTCAGCGGTGCGGGCAGCCACGAGTACAACTACTGCGCCCACATCGACTACGAGGTGACGCTGCCGGCCAGCACCGAGCTGCGCATCAAAACCGTGACCGGCGACCTGGACCTGAGCGCCCTGCAGGGCACCATCTCGGTTAACACGGTGAGCGGCAACATCTTGCTCAGCGACCTGGCCGGCCCCGTGACGGCGCGCAGCGTGAGCGGCAACGTGCAGCTGACGCGGCCCGGCACCGCGCCCGTGCGGGCCACCAGCGTGAGCGGCAACGTGGATGCCAGCTGGCCCGCCAACCAAAACGCCGACCTGAGCCTGCACACCGTGACGGGCGAGGTGTATGCCGACCCCGCCGTGACGTTCAGCAACCTCAAAAGCCACAGCACCGTGGGCTACGAGCTGCACGGCAGCTACGGCGCCGGCGGCGGCCCGCAAGTAAAGCTCGAATCGGTGAGCGGCGACGTGTTTTTCCGCAAGCAGAAGTAGCGGTAGCGCGAAGTTTCCCTTCGTGCGCGAGCGCAGCGAGCATGGTCGTGCGCGCCACCCGGCCCCGCCTGCGCGCGGCGCTAGCGACCATGCTCCTACGC
>CAXTFI010000282.1:0-5680 GCA_964243255.1 uncultured Hymenobacter sp. | reverse complement strand
CCCCAAGGGGGCGGCCGGCCGGTCGCTGGCGGCGGGGGCGCCGCCGCTGCAGCCGCCCAGCACCCGCGCCGCCAGCTGCCGAAACTCCAGCTCGTCAAATAGCTGGCGCAGCTGGGCCTCGTCGGGCGCGTCCAGCGTCAGGCTTTCGGGCTCGAAATTGATGGGCACGTTCACGTGAATCGTGGCCAGCTCCTTGCTCAGCAGGCCTTGCTCGGCGAAGGTGCGCACGTTTTCCTGCTGCTTGCCCTTGAGCTGGTCCACGTTGGCAATCAGGTTCTCGACCGAGCCGTACTTCTGAATCAGCGTCTTGGCCGTCTTCTCCCCAATGCCGGGAATGCCGGGGATGTTATCGCTCGCGTCGCCCTGAAGGCCCAGAATATCAATCACTTGCTCCACGCGCTCAATCTCGAAGCGCTCCAGCACGTGGGCTACATCGAGCACCTCGGCCGCGTTGCCCATAAAGGCCGGCTTGTAGATTTTGATGCGCTCGGTCACCAGCTGGCAGTAGTCCTTGTCGGGCGTCATCATAAACACCTCAAAGCCATGGGCCTCGGCGCGCTGCGCGATGGTGCCAATCACGTCGTCGGCCTCGTAGCCCGCCATCATCAGGATGGGGATATGGAAGGCATTGATAATCTGCTTGATATACGGAATGGCCGTGCCAATATCCTCGGGCATGGCCTGCCGCTGCGCCTTGTAGGCCGGAAACTGCTCGTGCCGAAACGTCTTGCCGGCATCGAAGCACACGCCGATGTGGGTGGGTTTTTCCTTCAGCAGCACCTCCACCAGCGTGTTGGTGAAGCCCAGGATGGCTCCCGTGTTCAGCCCCTTGGAATTGACGCGCGGGTTTTTGGAAAAAGCAAAGTGCGAGCGGTAGATGAGGGCAAACGCGTCGAGCAGGAAAAGCTTGGGGGCGGGCGTGGGCGTAGTAGCAGCGTGAGTCATATTGCGAAGAACAGGATAAACCGCCAAATGGCTTCGCTAAAACGGCTGACAACCGCATTTGGCCGAACTACCCCGCTGCGGAGTCCAACTCTTAAGCTGTGGCTTACCTTTATACTGGCGCCCTATTGGTAGTCATCAACACCAATTAATTTTCTCACCATTTGATGAGTTTTTATTCTATCAACGATGCTTCGCTGGCAGTGCAAACGCCTGCCGAGCTCGTTAGCCAAACCCCAACGGCACCACCCGCCAAAAAACGGTATGTAGTAGGGCTCGATGCCCTCCGGGCCATCGCAGCACTCATGGTGTGCCTATTTCACTACACCAATGGAATGCTACCCAAGCTGATAGTGCCTGCCACCAAGGCAGCTTTTTCCAATGGGGCGCTTGGTGTAGATATTTTCTTTGTTATTTCCGGCTTTATCATCCCTTATAGCCTGATTGGCAAGGGTTACCAGCTAGCCGGCATCCTGCCCTACCTGAAGAAGCGCATCCTGCGCATCAATCCGCCAGCTTACGCGTGTATTCTTCTCACGCTGGCTCAGGCTTTTTTTATAGATTATGTTATCCAGCACAACACGCAGTACACCAGAAATATAACGTGGGGACAAGTCATTAATAGTCTGTTGTTTACCGTTCCTTTCACCAATTACAAGTGGATAAATGGCGTTTTCTGGACCTTGGCCATCGAGTTTCAGTTTTATATATTCATCGGGTTGCTATTCAACAGCTTGTTTTCGAAGCCATTTATTTATTTCATAGGTATTTACGCGCTGGTAATAGCTGCCTCCCTGCTCCCCCACACTAGCAGTATTGGCTTCCTGAGTTACAGCTCCATGTTTGCGCTAGGTGGTGTGGCGCTCTTTTGGCAGCAGCAGCGCTTGTCCTTGGTGAGCTACTTGGGCAGCATCCTTTTCTTTGGAGCAATCGCCTACTGGCAGCTAGGGCTTTATGCAGCATTATTAGGGGTTGGCACTACAGTGGCTATCAACACCCTTGCGTATCAGATTCCAGGGCTTTCATTTTTGGGCAAGCTCTCCTACTCCCTTTACCTCATTCACGCCGTCGTAGGCACCACAGCCGAGTTTGTGCTGGTTAAGCTGCTGCCGCCTACTTCTGATGCGCGCAAAGTGCTCCTGACGGCTACCTGCTTAGCCCTGGCTATCGGCAGCTCTTATATTTTTTACCGGCTTGTCGAGCAGCCCTTTATGCGCTTGGCGTCGCAGGCCCGCCGCTAATTTGCCCGGCAGCTATTCCCACAAAAGCCCGGCCTTACGCGCAGTAAGACCGGGCTTTTTCTGTGCAAAGCAGGCGCTTAAAAGTTGGGAGACAGCGAGTATTTGTGGTAGAAATCATCAATGATTTTAACCGCCTCGCTGGCGTCGTCCACTATCTGCACCAGGCTCATGTCCTCGGGCGAGATGTTGTGCTCCTCGGCCAGCATCACGTTGCTAATCCACTCAAACAGGCCGCCCCAGTAGGCCGAGCCCACCAGCACGATGGGGAAGCGGCCAATTTTCTTGGTTTGAATCAGGGTGAGGGCCTCAAACAGCTCGTCGATGGTGCCAAAGCCGCCGGGCATGCCCACAAAAGCCTGCGCGTACTTCACAAACATCACCTTGCGCACAAAAAAGTAATCGAAGTCGATGCACTTGTCCTGGTCGATGTAGATGTTGTGGGTCTGCTCGAAAGGCAGCTCAATGTTGAGGCCCACTGACTTGCCGCCCTCGGCGCGGGCGCCCTTGTTGCCGGCTTCCATGATGCCGGGGCCGCCGCCCGTGATGACGCCGTAGCCGTGGCGCACCAGCTTGGAGGCGATTTCCTCGGCCATCTGGTAGTACGGGTTCTCGGGCTTGGTGCGGGCCGAGCCGAAGATGCTCACGCAGGGGCCGATTTTGGACATCTTTTCGAAGCCCTCCACAAACTCGGCCATCACCTTGAAAATCTGCCAGCTATCGGCGATTTTAATCTCGTTCCAGTCCTTGTCTACAAAGGCCTTGCGGATGCGCTGCTCGTCGGGGTCGGTGCCGTTTTTGGCCACGCCGCCGGTTTGCTGGCGCAGCTCCGTGATGCTGGTCAGCTTGTTATCATTCACGTTGGGCTGCACGATAGTCTTGCCGGAGCCCGCGTTCAGGGCTTCGTCGGAAGACTTGGTCTTGCTGGTTTTTTTGAGTTTAGACATATTGCCAGGGTGGGAAAAAAACGAAACCGCCCCGGCTCAAAAAGCGGGGCGGCCAAAAGTAGGGGCGCGAAGATAAGCTAAATTGGTGCGTGGTGCGTAGTACGTGGTGCTTGGGTCGTTCGGCTAAGCTCTTGAATAATCCAAACACCACGCACTACGCACCAACCTACTTCGCCCTTATCGCGATAACCGGGTCCAGGTTGGCGGCCATCACGGCCGGGATGATGCCGGCCAGAATACCGATGGCCACCGACACCAGCAACCCCAACGAGATGTTGCCCACGCTCAGCGTGAGGGCCAGCGCATCCTGCGGCACCAGCGTGATGAGCCAGACCAGGAAAATGCCCGTGGCCCCACCCAGCAAACACAAAAACACGGCCTCAAACAGAAACTGGAACAGGATAAAGTAGTTCTTGGCCCCCAGCGACTTCTGAATGCCGATGATATTGGTGCGCTCGCGCACCGACACAAACATGATGTTGGCAATGCCGAAGCCGCCCACCACCATGGCAAACGAGCCGATGATGGCCCCCGCTATCCCAATGACTTTGAAGAGCTTGCCAATCATGTCGGCCATCATTTCGGGACGGTTCAGGGCAAAGTTGTCTTCTTCGCGGGGCTTGAGGCCCCGGATGATGCGCATGGCACCCTGCATCTCGGCTTCGAGGTTGAGCAAGCCGGGGTCGTCGTCGCGGCCCTTCACGCCGAGCATGGGCGAGGGGCCGCCCATGCCGGTGCTGCTCATGGCAAAGATGCCGGCAAACGCGCCGTAGGGAATCAGGCAGTTGGAGTCGTTGCTGGGCGTGTCGAGCAGCTTTTTGCCCTCCTTTTTCATCACCCCAATCACCGTGAAATAGCGGCCCTGGGTCTTGAACTGCCGGCCCACGGGCTCGCCCTGCGGGTAGAGGTTTTCGGCAATGGTGGCCCCGATGATAGCCACCGGCCGGCCGCCCTCTGCCTCCTGCTGCGTGAAGTAGCGGCCCAGCTCAATGGGCACGCTCGACACGTTGCGGTAATCATAGCTCACGCCCTGCAACGCGCAGTCGCTCACCGAGTTAACACCATCCTTGAGGGTGTTGCCACCCTTGGGCACGAAGATGGCCACGCCGTTTTGGCTGGTGGCGGGCAGCATGCGCTGCAGCTGCCGAAACTCGCGCAGCGTGGGCACGGGGCGGTTGAAATACTTCCACCAGGGCCGGTCGGGGTCAAACACCCAGGGCCACTTACCCACGTACACCACCTTGTCGCCCAAAAAGCTCATGCTGCTGCGCACGTTCGCCTCCAGCGAATCGACCACCATAAACACGGCGATGATGGAAAAAATACCCACCGTAACGCCCAGCAGCGACAAGGTGGTGCGCAGCAAATTGGCCCGCAGCGCTTGCCAGGCAAAGGCAAAGCTTTCGAGAACGAGGCGAAGTGTCAGAAGCATAGCAATGGGCGGTAAGCTTGAGCTTGCCGTAGGAAAATTACTACAGCCGTGGGCGTTATCCTTACCCAGCCCAGCCCTGCGGTGCCAGCTAAGGCTTACCTCACAAAAAAAGCGTACCTTTGCCCCCCGAATTTTCGGTAACTTCCCCCTAGTACTGCCCATCATGGCGATGAAACTGCATGAGTTCAAGTTTGAACTCCCCGAAGAGCTGATTGCCAGTCACCCCGCCCGCCACCGCGACGAATCGCGCCTGATGGTGGTAAACCGCGCCACTGGCCAGTTTGAGCACAAAATGTTCAAGGACGTGCTCGACTATTTTGTGGAAGGTGACGTGTTCGTTTTCAACGATACCAAGGTGTTTCCGGCCCGCATGTACGGCCAAAAAGAGCGCACCGGCGCGCAGATTGAAGTATTCCTGCTGCGCGAGCTCAACAAGGAAGGCCGCCTCTGGGACGTGCTCGTGGACCCGGCCCGCAAAATCCGGGTGGGCAACAAGCTTTATTTCGGCGAGTCGGACATCGTAGCCGAAGTAATTGATAATACCACCTCGCGCGGCCGCACCATCAAGTTTTTGTTTGACGGCACCGACGAAGAATTCCGCAAGGCGCTGCACGAGCTGGGCGAAACCCCCGTGCCCAAGGAAGTGCTGAAGCGCGAAACCGAGCCCGCCGACAAGGAGCGTTACCAGACCATTTTTGCCGAGAACATCGGCGCCGTGGCCGCGCCCAGCGCCGGCCTGCACTTCTCGCGCGAAGTGATGAAGCGCATGGAAATCAAGGGGATAGAGAAAGCCTACGTAACGCTGCACGTGGGCCTGGGTACCTACCGCAACGTGGATGTGGAGGACCTCACCAAGCACAAGATGGACTCGGAGCAGTTCTTCGTGAACGCCGACGCGGTGAAGGTGGTCAACAAGGCCATGGACACCAAGAAGCAGATTTGCGCTATCGGCACCACCACCATGCGGGCCCTCGACGCCTCGGTGTCGGCCAACAGCCGCATCAAGGTGACCTCGGGCTGGAACGACAAATTCATCTACCCGCCCTACGAGTTCAAAATTGCCGATTCGCTGCTCACCAACTTCCACCTGCCCGAAAGCACGCTGGTGATGATGGCCTCGG
>CAXTFI010000281.1:0-5735 GCA_964243255.1 uncultured Hymenobacter sp. | reverse complement strand
GCATGGCCTGGCGCAGCATCTGCTGCTGGCCGGCCAGCTTGGCCAGCTCCTGCGAGAGGGCGCGGCCGGTTTTGCCGCTCTGCTGGAGCTGCTGAATCTGCTGATTTAGTTGCTGTTGCATCTTGCTCAGGCTGCCGGAGCCGGGCGAGCTGCCCTTGCCTTTTTTCTTGCCGGGCTTGCCGCTGCCGCTCTGGGGCTGGCCCTTGCCCTGCATCTGCTGCAAGTCCTGCTGCATCTGGCTTAGGGCATCCGCGAGCATCAGGGCCAGGTTGTTCATGCTGGTCATGGCCTGCTGCTGGGTGGTGGTGGCGCGGGCCACGTCGCGCTGCTTGATGTGGGTGAGGCTCTCGTCCATGCGGCCGTTCATCTCGCCCACCTCGCGGGTCACGAAGCTCTGAATGCGGGGCTCGCGCTTGGCCAGGGCATACAGCGAATCCTGAATAATCTGGGCATCGTCGCGCAGCTTGCGCTGGGTTTGGCCGAGCTGCACAAAGCGCGGGTCGGTTTGGTCCACGGCCCGGAAATCCTTCATTAGTCCCTCCTGGTCGAAGCTGAGGGTCACCAGGTTATCCAAGATATCGCGCAGGTCGTCGATGTTCTGCTGCTTCTGCTGCTGCTCGTCGTCGCTGGCCTCGTCGCGCATTTTTTTGGCCATTTTCTCCATGCGCTGGGCGGCGGCTTTCTGGCTCTGGCTGGCCTTTTGGTTCTGGTTTTTGCTGAGCTGCTGCTCGCCCTCCTGCATATCCTGGTCGGTTTGCTGCTGGTCGGGCTTTTGCTCGTCCAGCTCGTTCTGGTCGCCCAGCTCTTTGTCCTGCTGCTTAAGGTCTTTGAGGTCTTCCTTTAGCTGGTTGAACTCTTCGCGCCGCTGGGCCTGCTCCTGCTGCAGCTGCTGGTTCTCCGCTTTTTGCTGCGCGGCGTTCTGCTTGTTGTCGGGGTTGTTCTTGTCGTTGGCGGCGGTTTTCTCGGCGAGCTTTTGCTCGTCCTTGGCCAGCTGGTCGAGGCGGTCGGCGGTTTTTTCGGCCTTTTGCTCAAACTGCATCTGCTTGAACATTTCGAGGGCGCGGTCCAGCTCCTTTTGCAGGGTATTCTCCTTGTTTTCAAGCTGTTGCAGCAGCTTCTGCATTTCGGCGTCGGGCTGCTTCTGCTGGTCGAGCAGCTTTTGCAGCTTTTCGTAGAGCTTCTTGGTTTCGGGGTCGAGCAAGTCGTTCATCAGCTTTTTCAGTTCCTCGGCTTTCTGGGCCAGCTCCTCGCTTTTGGGGTCGAGCTGGTTTTGCTGCTTTTGCAGCTGGTCAAACTGCTTCTGCATCTGGGCCACCTGCTGGTCCATTTGCTGCTTCTGGTCGAGCATGTCGGCGAGCTGCTTGCGGTCCTGAAAGCTCAGGTCGCGCTTGGTTTTGAGCTTGTCCTGGCTCTGGGCCAGCTCGCGCTCCAGCTGCTTGCTTTGCTTGGCGGCCGAGCTGAGCTGGCTGGCCACCGATGTAGCCTGCGACGCCAGCTGCTTGTCCTGCTCGCGCCGGCTGGGCAACCGAAATTCCAGGGGCCGCGAGCGCGTGCTCTTCGGCCCGTGAATACCGTCATTATCAACGGCTTCCACAACGTATTCGAGGCGGTCGCCGGGTTGCAGGGCCAGCGGGTTCAGGTTCCAGGTGTACGAGTAGGTACCGCCCGCGCCGCCGGGCAGGGGCAGCGCCCGGCTGGCAAAGCCGCCCGCCGCACTCGGCCCCGCGCCGGCCCGGTGCAGGCGGTAGTGCAGGCGCAGGGCCGTGAGGCCATAATCATCGGTGGCTGAGCCCCCTAGCGCCAGAAAGCGCAGCGACGTGGTGTCCGAAAACGCCTCTACCGTGAGGCTGGGCGGCGCGTCCGGCACCACCGTGAGCTGGTAGCTGATGGGGTTGGCGTTGGTGCTGGCGGCGTTGCGCAGCTGCACCAAGTAGGGCTGCGAGCGCAGGGCCCGGCGCTCGGCCACGAAGCTTTCGCCCTGCTGGCTGGCCTGCACCAGCTCGGCGGGGTTGTCGAAGCGCAGCGCCAGCGCCTCGGTGGCGGCGGTGCTGAATTCCCAGCGCAGCTGGCTGCCCTCGGGCACGGTGAGGTTGCCGCCGTTGCGAATGGTTTCGGCGGCGCGGCCGGTGTAGGCGGGGTAGGTCACGCGCACCGTAAAGTCGCGCAGGTCAGGCCGTTCCAGCACCGTGAGGTGGTACTCGTCCGACACAAAGCCCGCGCCGCTGAGCTGAAACGTCACGTCCTGCGCCGGCTGCTCGAAGGTGTAGCGAAACTCGCCGGCGTGGCCCGGCACCGGGGCCAGCGGGCGCGCGGGGCCGTCGGGGGTAAGCAGGCTTAGGGCAGCGGGCAGGGCTTGGCCGGCCACGGCTACGTTCAGGGTAAAGCTCTCACCCTTAAATACTTGCAGCTGCTTATTTTTGATAACAAAACTAAACGGCGCGGGCCGCGAGTAGCGGCGCTGGTAGTGCCAGATGCGGCTGGTGGGCTGGGTGATGAAGCTCGGAAAAAATGCCAGCGCCAGCAGCAGCACGGCCAGCGGCGGCAGCACGTATTTCCACAGCGGCCGGCTTTGCTGCTGAATATCAATGCCTTGGGCAAACGACACGCCCTGCAGCTGGGCGGCGCGCTGCTCCAGGCTGGCTAGCAGCAGCTCGTTGCCGCGGGCCTGGCCCTGCAGCTGCAGGGCATTCAGCAGGCGGTCCTGCACCTGCGGAAACAGCTCGCCCACCTGGCGGGCGGCCTGCTCGTCGCTGAGCAGGCGGCGCAGGTTGGCCAGCGCGGCCAATGGCTGCCACAGCCAGCGCCCCACCGCGTACGCGGCCAGCACCAGGAAGCTAAACAGCAGCCCCGCCCGCACCACCGTGGGCAGGTAGAGGAAGTATTCGAGGGTGTTGAACACCACAAACAAGCTCAGCAGCAGGGCCGCCGCCACCAAGCCGCCGCGCACCAGCAAGCTCAGGTAAAACTTGCGCTTGTAGGCATCCAGCTCGGCCCGCACCTGGGCCAGGGCCGGAAAATCGGTCGAAGAAACGCCGGCTGCCGCAGCCGGCCGGTCCGCTACCATCGTCATAGGCTAAGGAGAAAGGCGGGCGGAAGTCGCGGCCCGCGCCGCAACAAGTTACGCCCGCTCCGCCAACGCTGCCGGGTGGGCCGGTAGTTCGGCCGGGCGGCGGCCAGAAATTATTTCGGGCCGGGAGCGGGCGAGTGCCCAGGAAGACTGGGCAGGTTGGCCGGCGCTGGCTGGTTGAGGCGCTGGTTGAATGCCCGCACCGAATGCGTGCGCGCGCCAGCCTTGGTGGTGACGACCAACACGCCCAGCCGGGCCTCATCGGGCCCGAGCTGGCGGGCCACGTCAGGCTTCAGAATGCTGATAGCGGCAATGTCATCGGGGTTGAGGTCACCCAGCGCCGTCGAGTCGCGGCGCTGCCCATCCAGGTAAATCACCGCCAGCGGGCCTTTGGGCCGGGGGCCATCCAGGGTAATGCGAGGGCCGGGCGGGGAATTTGCGGGCGCTTGCTGAATGCGGAGGCCGCGCACGGTGTCCAGCGTTTGGGCGCGGGCCTCGGCCGGCAACACCAGCAGTGCCCCCAAGGTGGCAAAGCACCTTAGTGAGTGGCAAGCAGTAAGCAACCTACTACCCATAAGACAGTTATGCTATTAAAAGAAAAAGCACTTCCCGCGAAACCAGGGTGACGCAGGTAGCCTCCTACGCCTCATTCAGCCAGGCGATGGCGGTGCCCTCTTCCCCAAAAAAACCAACCATGAACGGCCGGCCCTCATAAGCGCCCAGGGGTTGAAAATCGGGGGCGCTCTCGATGAGGCCGCGCAGCGTGGGGCCCACCAGGTAGGCTACCCGCAGCTGCCCGCCCAACTGCTCGGCCATATCGGGAAAGAACTCGGTGAGCAGCCACTGCGTGGTGTAGGGGTCGTTGAGGTTGCGCCGCCGGATGTCTTGCAGCCAGCGCCGGGCCCGGTAGTGCAGCGCCGCGGCGGCCAGGCGCTCATACTGGGCGGGTAGCTCGTCGGGGGCGGGCTGGTAGCCCCAGCGGCCGATAAGCGTGTCCAAATCTGCGCGGTAAGTGAGGTGTAGCAGCTCGGCGGGAAAGTCAGCAGTCATGCGGGGTGGGAAAGAAGGGCCGCGAATGTAGCAGCCCCTCCTCCAATTGCCGAACGGCTCAGGTTATTTATTCCAGCAGCCTTCCCCGGCTTCTTAATGCGCCAGGGCCAGGCGCTCGCGCAGCTGCTGGTAGAGCTTCTCGCCGTCGCTGGGGCGGTAGGTGTCGGCCTGCGCCAGCCGGCACTCAGCAACGCTAGGGGCCGGGACTGCCCGTACACCAAATTCACGCTGGTCAACCACTTCGCGCACCTGCCCAACCTCAAGCTGCTTAGCTACCCGCCGGTAGGTGCGCTTGCCGCCACTCAGTTGCCGCCCCCACATCGCCAAAAAAATCCAGCGTGTAGGAGCAGTTGTCATAAGCCTGGGGCGGGGCGTAGCCGGGGGCCGCCACAATTTGGCGGTGCACGGCGGGGCTGAACAGGGAGGCCACGAACAGGCGCTGGCCCAGGCGGCGGACCACCGCGGTGCAGTACTCATCGAGCAGTCAACACTTGGTTTCCTGGTTAGGCGAGGCCCGGCGGCGCAGGTCTTACAGCCAGAATCGGCAGCCCATGGCCAGGGCCAGGGCGGCGAGTTGCTGGTAGCAGGGGCGCAGCGCGGCAGGCGAAGGCAAGCGGTACCGCTACCCTCACGAAAACTAGTGCCCGCCGGCTGCCCCGGCTTCGGGCGGAGCCACCGGCACCACGGGCAGGCGGCGCAGCGGCCCCGCCGCTACCAGCAAGGCTACCAGCGTGAGCCCTGCTCCTACCAAAAAGGGCATCCCCGGAAAGTAGAGCGGGGCGTGGGGCCGCGTAAACCAGGCAAACAAACTCGTCATCACCAGCGGCCCCACCACGCCCGTGGCGCTGATGAGGGAGGTGAGCGCGCCCTGCAGCTCGCCCTGCTCGTTGGGCGGCACCTGGCCCGAAATGCTGCCCTGCAAGGCCGGCCCCGCCAGCCCGCCCAGGCAGTACACGCCCGTGAAGGCAAACATCATCCAGCCCCGCGAGGCAAACGCAAACAGCACAAAGCCAATGATATAGCACACCAGGCCCAGCCCTACGGCGCGGGCCGCCCCCAGCCTGGGGATGGCCACCCGCACCAGCCCGCCCTGCACAATGAGCGCGCCCAGCCCCACCGCGCCCAACGAGTAGCCAATAAGCTTCTCGTTCCAGTTAAACTTGAGGATGGAGTAGAACGTCCAGACCGATTGCGTAGCCGACCCGGCCAGATATAGCAGCACCAGGGCCACCACTAACCCAATGATTTTGGGGTACTTACCCAGCCGCAGCAGCGAAGCCACGGCATTGGCCCGCGCCCACTCGAAGGGGCGCCGCCGCGCCACGGGCAGCGACTCGGGCACCAGAAAAAAGCCGTAGAGGAAATTGCACAAGCTCAGCACCGCCGCTACCACAAACGGCACCCGCGGCCCAAAGTGCGCAAACAGCCCGCCCAGCACCGGCCCAATAATGAAGCCCAGCCCAAACGCCGCCCCCACCAGCCCAAAGTTCTGAGCCCGCTTTTCGGGCGTGCTCACATCGGCAATGTAGGCCGTGGCCGTGGTGAAGCTGGCCCCCGTGATGCCCGCAATGACGCGCCCCACAAACAGCCAGGCAATAGTGGGGGCCAGGGCCAGAAA
>CAXTFI010000280.1:0-5736 GCA_964243255.1 uncultured Hymenobacter sp. | reverse complement strand
CGTAGTTGCCGGGGTTCACGCGCACTTTCTCCACGATGCGGGCGGCCAGCTCGGCAGCGTTGGGCGTGAAGTGAATATCGGCGATGAGGGGCACGTTGCAGCCGCGGGCGCGCAGCTCTTTCTTGATTTCCAGCAGGTTCTGGGCTTCCTTCACGCTGGGCGCCGTGATGCGCACGTACTCGCAGCCGGCCGCCACCATGCGCAGCGTTTGCTCCACCGAGCCCAGCGTGTCCATCGTGTCGACGGTGGTCATGCTCTGCACCCGAATGGGGTAGCTGCCGCCCATAGGCACGCCGCCAATGTTCACTACCCGCGCCACGCGGCGCTTATACTCGGTCAGGCTAGGGCAATAGGTCTTGTTCATTGGGCTGAAAACTAGGGCCGAGGAGCGAAAGTTGCGGCCCGGTGCAAAGGTACAACGGCTCTTTTCGGAGCCGGACGGTTCGGGCCCGCAACATCTGCCGCGGCTTGCCTGTATTCGGCTTATATCACTTCGCCATGTCGCTTCCCAAAACTGCCGGACTCAGCGCCAGCTTGCTGCTGGCCGCCACTGCCGCGTTTGCCCAGCAGGTGGCCGTCATCCGCCTGCCCGAGTTGCAGCGGCGGCTGGCCCGGCCCACCGACACCACCTACGTGGTCAACTTCTGGGCTACCTGGTGCGGGCCCTGCGTGCAGGAAATGCCGGACCTCGAAAAAGTGCGCGCCGCCACGGCCGGCCAGAAAGTCAAGTTTCTGCTGGTCAGCCTCGACTACGTATCGCAGCTCGACAAGAAAGTGCGCCCCTTTGTGCAGCAGCGCAAGCTGCAGGCCGAAGTGGTCCTGCTCAACGAGCCCGACCCGAATACCTGGCTAACCAGCGTCGATACGAAGTGGTCGGGCTCCATCCCGTTCACCGTCATTTTCAATAATAAGACCCGGCAGCGCGTTACGTTTGAGCAGGCGCTTTCTCAAGCTGAGCTTACCGGGGCGCTGCGAAAGTTTCCGAAATAAATCCGTTCACCCTAGCTCTTTTCATCGCCATGAAAAAACTCCTGCCAATACTAGCGCTTTGCGCTATGTTGCTCAGCAGCTTTGTGCTGCGCCCCGCCGCCGATGGCTACAAGGTAGGCGACAAAGCCACCGATTTCAAGCTCAAAAACGTGGATGGCAAGCTGGTGTCGCTGGCCGACAACCCGGCCGCCAAAGGCTACATCGTGGTCTTCACCTGCAACACCTGCCCCTTTGCCAAGGGCTACGAAAGCCGCATCATCGCCCTCGACCAGAAGTACGCGCCGCTGGGCTACCCGGTCGTGGCCATCAACCCCAACGACGCGGCCAGCGTGCCCGGCGACTCCTTCGCCGCCATGCAGGCCGTGGCCAAAGCCCACCACTACACTTTCCCTTACCTGCAAGATGAAACCCAGCAGGTAGCCCGCACCTACGGCGCCACCCGCACGCCGCACCTCTACGTGCTGCGGCGCGAAGGCTCCGACTTTGTGGTGTCGTACATCGGGGCCATCGACGACAATTCGGAAGATGCTAAGCTGGTGAAAACCAAGTACCTCGAAAACGCCATGACCGATATCATGGCTGGCCGCCCGGCTGCTACCGGCACTACGCAGGCCATCGGCTGCGGCATCAAGTGGAAGAAATCCAAGGTTTAGCCTAGGGCTTTTACAGCCTAGTACTTAATACAGGACGTCATGCTGAACGCAGTGAAGCATCTCTACCACGCCGTAAGAGTTACTAATTCTAACGACGTGGTAGAGATGCTTCACTGCGTTCAGCATGACGTGCTTTTTTAATGGCTTATTCCTCCTACTAGCAGCCTTACTTCGCTACTTCCTTGCGCAGGCGCTGCACTTCGTGTTCTAGCTCCAGGTTGCGGAAGGTTACCTTAGCTTCGAGGTCGTTGTAGGCGTTTTGCAGCTGCTCCTGCAGCTGGCGCATCTCGGTTACGTCGGTGTTGGTGCCCAGCCAGCGCAGTGTGCGGCCCCGCTCGTCGTGCACGGGCACTACGCGGGTCAAAAACCACCGGTATTCGCCTGCTTTGCTGCGCAGCGGAAACGTTAGCTCGTAGGGCTGCCCGGCCTGCCAGGCTTTGCTCACCACCTCTACCACGCCGCTGATGTAGTCGGGGTGGTGCACTTTTTCCCAGCCCCAACCCTCCATTTCGGCCAGGGTGGTGCCGGTGTAGTCGTACCACCGCTTATTGTACCAGTAGATGTGGCCATCGGGCCGCGCCATCCACGAGAGCTGCGCCATGTTGTCGGCCAGGGTCGTAAACTCCGACTCGCGCTCCAGCAGGAGCCCGCTGGCTACTTTTTGGTCGTGAATGTCGGTGCAGGTGCCAAACCAGGTCACGATGTGGCCCGCCGCATCGCGCTTGGGCAATGCCTGGCCCAAAAACCAGCGGTAGCCCCCGTCCTGGCCCTTAAAGCGGTACTCAATCTCGTAGTCGGCCCCCGTGGCCAGCGAGTGTCCCCACACCCGGCGCGCCCGGTCGCGGTCGTCGGGGTGCAGCAGGTTGTTCCACATATCGGGGCCCAGGCTGTCGGCCAGGGTGTAGCCGGTGTAGTCAATCCAGCGCTGGTTGAAATAGGTGTGGAAGCCGGTGGGGTCAGTTATCCAAACTAATTGCGGAATAAAATCGGCCAGAAACTGAAACTCGTTCTCGTTGGGGTAAGACGAGGCGAAAGCGGCATCGGAATGGAGCACGGCAAAAAACGACTAAAACTAAATGAATTAACTACAGAATAAAAAGCCGCGCTCAGGGGCGGTCGAGCTGCATTTCCAGCCCCGAGCTGAAATACAGGTTGAGCTGGCTGCGGGCCCCGTCGGTGGTGCGGCGCAGGCGCGTGACCAAGGCCCGGATTTCTTCGGCCGGGAAGTTCAGCCGCAGGTACGGGCGGTTGAGCAATTCATCGCGCTGCACGTCCCAGCTGCCCGTTTCGCTCGCCGTGGGGGCCTGCAGCTGCAAGGCGTTGTCGCTGAGCAGCAGGCTGGTAGCCTGGGCCAGCAGGCTAGCGGGGTCGGCGCGGTTAATTACCCGATGCGCCACCCGCCAGGCCCCGGCCAGGTAGTCGTCGGGCACTTGTTGAAGGTTGATGTCAAGTAATAAATCGGACATTGCAGAAGGAAAATCGGGCGAAAGCTTCGGGTGAAAATGCCGCCAAAACACAAATTGCGCGCTATTCTGCTACCAAAGCGCCTTGGTAACACGGGGAAAGGCGGCTAGGTTTCCGGCCATTTTCAGCCTTGCTAACCTAAGCTGCAACGTATGCCGCGCCGGTCGGCCGGAGGCAGGACCACCCCGACAATTTGGGGGGCGGCGCGATACGCTCCAACTTGGGTTAGCAAGCGGCCGCCCAGAAAGCAACAATACTACCTTGGTGCAACATCATGCCGGCTGGCCGGTCACATGCCTAGATGCGCCGCAACCTGCCCACCTCCTCCCTCACCGACCAGCAGCTTGTGGCGCAGGTGCTGGGTGGCAATACGGCGGCTTTCGGGCAACTCGTGCAGCGCACGGAAGGGCTGGTTACGCAGCTGGTATTCAAACTGGTGCGGCACCCCGCCGACCGCCCCGATATTGCGCAGGAAGTTTACCTAAAGGTTTTCAAGAACTTAGCCGGGTTTAGGTTTCAAGCCAAACTCTCTACCTGGGTCGGCCAACTAGCCTACAACACGTGCCTGCACTACCTGGAGAAGAAGCAGCTGGTGCTACTAGACCCCGCGGAACCCGCGCCGGATGCCGCGCCGGAAGAAGGCCGCCGGGCCCCGCCCGCGCTGGTTGCCGGCCCGGAATACGACCCCGAAACAACCCTTTTCGGCCGGGACCTGGCCGGCATTTTGGGCACGGCCATCGAGCAGCTGCCCCCGCTCTACCGCACCCTCATTGCCTTGTACCACCAGCAGGAGCTGAGCTACGAGGAGATTGCCCAGATAACCTCCCTGCCCGATGGGACCGTAAAAAACTACCTCTTTCGGGCGCGGAAACTGCTAAAACAACAACTACTGGCCCGCTACCAACGCGACGACTTATGACGAATTCCCATCTCTTAGAACGCGCCCTGCAGGAAGCCGCGGAATCTGCTGCCCGGCTGCCGGCAACCCAGGCGGCTCACCTGCGTGGCTGCCACTTGTGCCAGGGCCGGGTAGCTACCTACCAGCATCTATTTACGGCAGCGGCCCAGCTGCCGCAGCCAGCTTTTTCTTTCGACCTCACGGCCAGCGTGTTGGCGCAGCTGCCCAGGGCCCGGCCCGCTTTTCCCTGGGTGCTTGGCGGGGCGGCCACCCTTGTGCTGGGGGTGGTAGTCGCGTTTCTGGCCCTGTTTGGGGGCGCGCTGGGGCAGGCTTGGCAGGGCGGGGCCACGGGGCCAGGGGCCGGGCTGGTGGTTGTGGCTGGCGTTATCGTGGCGGGGCAGTGCCTGGAGCTGCTGGCCCGGCACCGCCGGCAAATGCGCCTGCTGGCTCTTGCGTAATTTTTTTGCAACCCGAACGGCTGTGGCCGGTCTAATTCGGTATTATCCCCGGCCCGACTTATGAAAGGTTTTTTGCTGCTTCTGTGCTGCCTCACCACCTGGCAAGCTTCGGCCCAACGTGCCGGGGTACCAGCCCTTGATGCGAATGCCTTGGAGCTCGGGCGACGGGTCATTTTCCCGGCATTCGCGCTTTTCCTGCTCGGCTCCTTTGTGTTAGCGGCCATCAGACTGGTGTTGAACTACTTGCTGAAACGGCAAATTGTGGCGGCGGCCACCTCGGAAAGCATTGTTGCGCGCCTGCTACCCGGCCCGCAGGACGAGCAAAACAAGGTCGTGAAATGGGTCGCGCTGCTTTTCAGCGCTGGCGCGGGGCTCACGCTGTGCAGCTGGTACCTGCCCCTGGGCCTGCACTCCGTCATTATCCTGCTTTTCAGCACGGCGTTCGGCTTTCTGGCTTACTACCTCTTCCTGCGCCGCCAGATGAAGTAGCTTCTGAGGCAAGCTATTTGTAATCAAGTAGTTGTATTAATGCCGCCCCGGTAGCGGCTGGGCGAAGGGAGCTATTACTCCCCGCGCGCCTTTCTTTTCTGCCATTCCACCTCCGAAACCCTATGAATCAAGCGACGCTCTCAGCACTCGCTACTTGGCATTGCCTGGTAACTTGTATTGCAATAATTACTGTTAATCAATTAGTTATGAATTGGAACAAGAAATTACGCGCCTGGATACTGCATCAGCTCCTTAGATGCCTACCGGCTACGCGCCTGAGCAGGCAGCGGCTTTGGTGGCTCGCGCTACTAGCGGCTCCTTTATTGCCGGGTACCCTGGCCGCCCAAACCCTGGGCGAAGTGTCGGGCACGCTGCTAAGCCAGGGCACGCGCCAACCACTTCCCTTTGCCAACGTGTTGCTGCTGCGGCTATCGGACTCTACGCTGGTTGGAAACACGCAAACAACTGAAAATGGCACCTTTACGCTGCCCAACGTTCCGCCGGGCCGTTATCTGTTGCGAGCTGAGGCCCTGGGCTACCGGCCGGCCCGCCGGCTCGCCACGCTGAGCGCGGCGGCCCCGGTGGCCCGCCTGGGCGAGTGGCTGGTGGCCCCGGCGGCCGTGCAACTGGGCGGCGTGGTGGTGCAGGGCGAAAAGGCAGCCCTGGTCGATGACTTGGATAAAAAAATCATCAACGTGGGCAAGGACCTGAACAGCGCGGGCGGCACGGCGGCCGACGTGCTGCAAAAAGTGCCGTCCGTGGCCGTGGATGAGAATGGGCAAGT
>CAXTFI010000279.1:2723-5780 GCA_964243255.1 uncultured Hymenobacter sp. | reverse complement strand
CCTTCCTTTTTTCTCGCTCCACTCGTCGCTGCCCACCGCGCAAAACAAGCTGCAGGAAATGGCCGAGGCTAAAGGAGTTACGGCAGCGCAACTTAATATAGCGTGGCTGCTGCACCGGTCGGCCTGGCTACTGCCCATTCCGGGCACTACCTCCGTCCAGCACCTGGAAGAAAATATTCAGGCCGCTAGCATTTCGCTCTCACCAGAGGAGATGGCGTTGCTGGGCTAACGGGCTGAACTTTTCGCCCTACTGTAAGAAAGCAGCACGTTTGCGGTGGGCCAGAAAACTTAGGCATAGCCACTTGCGAGCAATTCGCTAAAATATTTCCTTGCCGTCCCCGTTTGTTTACGCAAGTCCTCATAAGCCAGCCGCAACTCGCCTATGCTACTGAACACGGAGGATGCCGCGTGGCATCCGGACCCCGATTTCGCCCTGCCGGTCAGCCTGTTGGTGAACGGCCGGCCCTACGACCTCACACTCGACCCGCGCACCTCGCTGCTCGATGCGCTGCGCGAACACCTGCACCTGACCGGCACCAAGAAAGGCTGCAACCAGGGCGCCTGCGGGGCCTGCACGGTGCTGGTGGACGGCGAGCGAATTAATTCCTGCCTGACGCTGGCCGCCCAGTATGGGGGTAGGGAAATCACGACCATCGAAGGGCTGGCCCTCGACGGGCGGCTGTCGGCGCTGCAACAAGCGTTCATCGCGCATGACGGCTTTCAGTGCGGCTACTGCACCTCGGGCCAGCTTTGTTCGGCCACGGCCCTGCTGCGCGAGTTTGCGGCCGGCCAGCCGAGCGCCGTCTCGCCCGATGTAGCCGCCGAAAGCTTCGCCTTTACCGACGCCGAAATCAAGGAGCGCATGAGCGGCAACCTCTGCCGCTGCGGGGCCTACGTCGGCATCCTAGAAGCCATCCGCGAAGCCCAGCAACCGCCTCACACGTCAGCCCAGCCCGCCGTATGAAGCCTTTTGCCTACTTCCGGGCCGCCGAGCCGGCCGATGCCCTCGCGCGGGTGACCGCGCACCAGGGCGCTAAGTTTTTGGGCGGCGGCACCAACCTGCTCGACCTCATGCGCGAGCAGATTGAGCAGCCCGCCGCTATCGTGGATATCACCCCGCTGCCGCTGACCGACATCACGGAGCTGCCCGACGGGGGCGTGCAAATCGGGGCGCTGGTGCGCAACGCGCACCTGGCGGCGCACCCAGGTATCCGGCGGCGCTACCCGGTGCTGGCCCAGGCCATTCTGAACGGTGCTTCGGCCCAGCTGCGCAACATGGCTACCACCGGCGGCAACCTGCTGCAGCGCACCCGCTGCTACTACTTCTACGACCACGCGGCCCGCTGCAACAAGCGGGAGCCCGGCTCCGGCTGCGACGCGCTGGGCGGCTTCAATCGCATCCACGCCATTCTGGGCGCCAGCGAGAGTTGCATCGCGACCCACCCTTCCGATATGTGCGTGGCCCTGGCGGCCCTCGATGCCACCGTGCAGGTGCAGGGCCCTGGCGGCGAGCGCGAAATCCCGTTTGCTGACTTCCATCGGCTGCCCGGCGACACGCCGCAGGTGGAAACCACGCTGGCGCCCGACGAGCTGATTACGGCCGTGCGGCTGCCCGCGCTGCCTTTCGCCGCCCACTCGCACTACCGCAAGGTGCGCGACCGGGCCAGCTACGCCTTTGCCCTGGTGAGCGTGGCCGCCGCGCTGGAAATAGAGAACGGCACCGTCAAAAACGTGCGCCTGGCCCTGGGCGGCGTGGCCCACAAGCCCTGGCGGGCTAGCAAAGCCGAGCAGGCGCTACTAGGCCAAAAAGCCACCGAAGAGAGCTTCCGAAAAGCTGCCGAAGCGGAGCTGGCCGATGCCATCGGCTTTGAACACAACGGCTTCAAGATTGAGCTGGCCAAACGTCTTATTACCACTGTGCTCACCGGGCTAGCCGACCGCTGAGGCCGGCTGGCCAGCCCGTTTTAGTGCGCCCTACCCCCCTCTGCCGCTGCCACCAAGAGATAGACTTATGACGAAGCTGATTGCGCTTGAAGAGCACTTCCTTACCCCGGCTATCCGGGCGGCCTGGGCGGCGTCCGCGATTGGGCAGGACGGCACAGCGGGTTTTGACCAAGGCGAGATTGAAGCCCGGCTCGACGAGCTGGGCCCGCCGCGCCTGGCCCTGATGGACGAGAGCGGCGTGGACGTGCAGGTGCTCTCGGTGACAACACCGGCCCTGCACAACCTGGAACCGGCCGAAAGCGTGCCGCTGGCCCGGCAAACCAACGACCTGCTGGCCGCCACGATAGCCCGGTACCCCGCTCGCTTTCAGGGCTTCGCTACGCTGCCTACCGCGGCCCCGGCCGAGGTGGGCCCGGAGCTGGAACGGTGCGTGACGCAGCTCGGCTTCAAAGGGGCCATGCTCTGCGGGCGCACCAGCGCCAAAAACCTGGACCACCCCGATTTCCTACCCCTGTTTGAAACGGCCGCCCGGCTAGGCGTGCCGCTGTATATCCACCCGCAGATTCCGCAACAAGTGGTGCGCGACGTGTATTACGCCGGCCTGGGCGAGGCGGTAGATACGGCCCTGGCCACGTTTGGCATCGGCTGGCACTACGAGGCGGGGATGCAGTTCGTGCGCTTGGTGCTGGCCGGCGTGTTCGATAAGTACCCGACCCTGCAAATCGTGCTGGGCCATTGGGGCGAGGTCGTGCTTTTCTATCTAGAGCGGCTGAATGCCCTGGCGCGGGTGGCTACGCTGCAACGGCCGGTTGCCGAGTATTTTCAACAGAACCTCTACGTGACGCCCAGCGGCATGTGGAGCCAGTCTTATCTGCAACGCGCCCTGGAAATCGTGGGGCCGGAGCGTATTTTGTTCTCCACCGATTATCCTTACCAGTACAAGCCCGGCCGGCAGGCTCGCTCCTTCCTGGAAGCAGCAGCCCTCTCCGCCGACCAAAAGGAGCTGTTCGCGCACGGCAATTGGGAGCGGCTGACGCAGTCAGTCGGTAGGGCAATACCCCCCGCGACCAGACCGGACTAGGGGGGTAGGGCGCGGCTGGCAGGCTGCCGGCT
>CAXTFI010000279.1:0-2623 GCA_964243255.1 uncultured Hymenobacter sp. | reverse complement strand
GCCGGCTACGCGCCGGACTTTGACTAAGAAACTGCTTTAAGCCGCTTTTGACGCATTCTTAACCAGCAACATTCCTACTAGCCACTATTCGCCATGAGCCTCACTACCAAGCTGCTGGAAACCATTGTGCAGGTGCTGCCCGACCGCCAGCCGGACAAGCTGATTGCGCAGAAGAACTACATCGGCCAGGCCATCGACCGGGTAGACGGGCCGCTGAAAGTGACCGGCGACGCCCGGTTCACGGCCGAGTTTGCGCTGGAAAGCCTGAGCTACGCGGCCCTGGCTTACAGCACCATTGCGAAGGGCAGCATCACGCACATCGACCCGGCCGCGGCGCTGGCGGCGGCGGGCGTGGTGGCCGTTATCACCCACGAAAATGCGCCCCGGCTGCCCAAGCCGCTGACCATGGACGGCGGCAACGGCCGGGGCGCGGCCGCTACCCCCCTGGTGGCGCTGCAAGGGCCGGAGATTCACTGGAACGGCCAGCCCATTGCCATCGTGGTGGCCGACACCCAGGAGGCGGCCGAATACGCCGCCACGCTCGTCCGGGCCGAGTACGCGCCAGCGGCGGCCCGCACGCACTTTGCCGAAGGCAAGCGCCGGGCCAAAACGCCCGCGAAAGTCTTTACCGAAGACGCGGAGGTAGCCATCGGCGACGCGGAAGCAGAGCTGCGAAAAGCCGCGCACCGGGTTGATAACCTGTATCATACGCCGCGCTACAACCACAACGCTATTGAGCCGCACGCCTCCATCGCTACCTTCCACGAAGACGGGCGGCTGCTGGTGTTCGACGCTACCCAGCACGCGCAGGGCGTGAAAGTCACGCTGGCCCAGACGTTCGCGCTCAATCCCGAGCAGGTGCAGGTTATCTACCCGTTCGTGGGCGGCGGCTTCGGCGGCAAGGGTACTTTGTGGATGAATACCCTGCTGTGCGTGCTGGCCGCCCGCCAGGTGGGCCGGCCCGTCAAGCTGGCCCTCTCGCGCGAAGGCGTGTTCCGGCTGGTAGGCGGGCGGGCCGCCACCGAGCAGCGCGTGGCCATCGGGGCCGATGCCGACGGGCACTTCCGCGCCGTCATTCACGAGGGCGTGTCGCCCACCACCGACGAAGCCCAGTTCCCGGAGCCGTTCGCGAACCCGGTGCGCCACCTCTACGCGGCCGACAGCCTCTACATTCGCCAGCAAATATTCAGCCTCGATACCGTCACCAACACCTTCATGCGGGCACCCGGCGAGTCGGTGGGCACCTTCGCCCTGGAATCGGCTATTGACGAGCTGGCCCACCAGCTGGGCCTCGACCCGGTGGCGCTGCGCGCCCGCAACGAGCCCGCCCGCGACCCGGCCAAGGGCACCAATTTCTCGCTGCGCCACCTGCGCGAAGCCTACCGGCGCGGGGCCGAGAAATTCAAGTGGCAGCAGCGGCCCCCGCGCTCGCAGCGCGACGGCGAGTGGCTGGTGGGGCAGGGCGTGGCCACGGCCACCTACCCGGCCAACCGCGCGCCGGCCAGCGCCAAAATCGCCCTCTACGCCGATGGCACGGCCATCGTCAAGGCCGCTGCTCACGAGATGGGCATGGGCACGGCCACCGTCCAGCTGCAGCACGCCGCCGACCGCCTGGGGCTGGCCATCGACAAGGTGTCGTTTCAGTACGGCGACACCGACCTGCCCAACGCCGGCTTCGCGGGCGGCTCGATGCAAACCATTACCGTGGCCGCCGCCATCGCCGCCGCCGCCGACAAGCTCCGCGAAGAGCTGCTCGACCTGGCCAAAAAAGGCGAGCTGCTGCCGCTGCGCACCTTCGCCGCCGATGAGGTGGAGCTGAAAACCGGCGGCCTCTACCACCAGCGCGACGCCGCGCAGGGCCGCCCCTACGCCGACATCCTGAAGGCCGCCGGCCGCGCCTACCTCGAAGTAGAAGCCGCCGCCACCCTGCCCACCGAGACGATGAAGTACTCGCTGCATTCCTACGGGGCGCAGTTTGCCGAGGTGCGGGTCAACGAAGTCACCGGCGAAGTGCGCGTGGCGCGCTGGGTCGGCTCCTTCGACGTGGGCCGGGTGCTGAACCCCAAAACCACCGCCAGCCAGCTGCGCGGCGGCATCATCATGGGTATCGGCGCGGCCCTGACCGAGGAAACGCTTTTTGACGAGCGCAGCGGCCGCATCGCCAACCCCTCGCTGGCCGAGTACCACGTGCCCGTGCACGCCGACGTGCCCCACCTCGACGTGCTCTGCCTCGATATTCCCGACGAGCACACCCCCCTGGGCGCCCGCGGCGTGGGCGAAATCGGCATCACCGGCGTGGCCGCCGCCCTGGCCAACGCCGTCTTCAACGCCACGGGCGTGCGCGTCCGCCGCCTGCCCATCACCCTGGACAAGGTGCTGGCTGGGCTGCCAGCCTAGCCGGCCCCGCCAGGCACCTGCGCCTGCGCCAAAATGGCATCTTCGGCACGGCAGCGCCAAACGGGCCCTCAGAAGCGGCTTTAGCGCCGACAGTTCAGTCAGGGCGGTTGCGCCAGTGGTATCTGGAGAAGGGAAGCGCCCCACACTTTTGGCTGCTAACTCTTATACACGTCTTAGAGGGTGTAGGGAAATAGAAGTGCTATGTACCTTTACGTGATGAACCGTA
>CAXTFI010000278.1:0-5784 GCA_964243255.1 uncultured Hymenobacter sp. | reverse complement strand
GCCGAAGCATCTCTACCACGCCGTCAGGGTTACTAACTCTAACGGCGTGGTTGAGATGCTTCGGCAAGCGGACGCCAGATGAGCAGGACGTTCTTAATTTTATTGATTACCAACTATTTATGGGTTAATCGTCACAATACTGCCGTCGGCGTGGCGCTTTAGCTCAGTCATTTTCACGTTGCGCAGCCAGGTTTTATTGCTCAGCTCAGTATCGTGGTAGAAGATATACCACTTGCCCCGGAACTCGACGATGGAATGGTGGGTCGTCCAGCCCTGCACGGGGTTCATTATCACCCCTTTATAAGTAAAAGGGCCGGTGGGCGAATCGCCGACCGCGTATACCAGCAGGTGGGTGTCGCCGGTGGAGTACGAGAAGTAGTACTTGCCCTGGTACTTATGCAGCCAGCCGCCCTCGAAGAAGCGCCGCTTGGTGTCGCTGGCCCGCAGGGGGTGGCCGGTTTCGTCCAGTAGTTTGAGCTCCTGCACCGGGCCGGCAAAGCGCTTTCTGTCGGGGCTGAGCTGGGCCACGCGCGGGCCCAGGGCGGGCTCGTTGCCATCGGGCTTTTTGTCGGGGGCTTTGGCGTTGTAAGTGCCAGTAGCCCAGCGCTGCAGCTGCCCACCCCAGAGGCCGCCAAAGTACATATAGGCCTGGCCATCGGTGTTGGTAAACACGGCCGGGTCGATGCTGTAGCTGCCCGCGATGGGGGTGGCCTCGGCCTTGAACGGGCCGGTGGGCGAAGGGCTGGTAGCCACGCCCATGCGAAATACGTCCTGCTGGTCCTTCACCGGAAAGTAGAGGTAGTAAGTGCCGTTTTTGAACGCCACATCGGGGGCCCACAGCTGGCGGCCGGCCCAGGGAATGTCCTTGATGTCGAGGGCCACGCCGTGGTCGGTGACCTTGCCGCCCACGCTGTCGAGCGACAGCACGTGGTAGTCGCGCATGGCGAAGTGGTCGCCGCTGTCATTTTCCGGGATGCCCGACTCCACATCGTGCGAAGGATAGATGTAGAGCCTGCCGTTGAAGACGTGCGCCGAGGGGTCGGCGGTGTAGAGGCTGCTAATCAGCGGCTTGGCTAGGTACTTGCCACGCGTTGAGTTGGCCGCGGCCGGGGCGGGCTGAGCGGCCGGTGGGCTGGCCGCGTCCGGCTGGCCGGTGGTTTGGGTGGGCTGGCTTTGGCAGGCGGCCAGGGCCAGAGGAGCGGCCAGCAGCGCGCACCGGCCGGCAAGGAATTGGCGAAGCATATAGAACGGCAGAAAGGTGGGGCCGCAAGCTAGTCCGCAGTTTTTTGCCCTACCTATCGGTTGCGTTTGCATAGGGTGAGGGGCCCAGCCGGACACCAGCCGCCCAGGCCAAGCCCCTCACCTGCTGCGGGTTACCTAGCCATTCATTTGCTTGAAGCGGGCATCCAGCTCGGCCCGCGAGGCCTGCCGGATGCTTTCTGAGGTGCCAAAGCCCACTTCCTCCTCACCAGCCGCCAGGCGGGCCATGATGCTGTCGGCAAACTCATCGACGGGCACGGCCCAGGTGTGCAGGCCCGCCCCGCCGAGGTCGGTGTTGACGGCGGGCGGCACTATCTCGAGCACCCGCACGCCGGTGCTGGCCAGCTGCTGCCGCAGCGACAGCGTGAACGAGTGCAGCGCCGCTTTGGTAGCGCTGTAAATGGGCGCGGCGGCCATGGGCGCAAACGCCAGGCCCGACGACACGTTGACGATGGCCGGCGCCGACTGCTGGCGCAGGTGCGGCAGCAGCAGGGCCGCCAGGTGAATGGGCGCTTCAAAGTTGATGGCGATTTCCTGGCGTTGCTGCTCCCAGGCGGCCAGGTCGGGGGGCAGGGCCGCCACCTGAAAGCGGTTTTGAATGCCCGCGTTGTTAAGCAGCACGTTGAGGGCCGGAAAATCGGCTACCACGCGCTGGGCCAGCTCGGCGCGGTCGGCGGCCAGGGCCAGGTCGCAGGCGTAGTAGTGCAGGCCAGGCACCTGCTGCTGAGCCGCTTGCAGCGCATCGGCGCGCCGCCCGCAGATGATAACCTGGCTGCCCGCCTGGGCAAAGCGCTGGGCCAGCGCCAGGCCAATGCCGGTGGCCCCACCCGTGAGCAAAATGGTGTTTTGAGAAAGATTCATGAGGAGAAAAGAAGGGGGAATATGCAAAATTGGACCTGAACGGGCTACCGCAAGCCGGCTACCTTTGCCAAGTGGAAAAAAAGTTAACCTATCGTATCGAGCCGGCCACCCCGGCCGACGTGCCCGCCCTGGCCAGCCTCATCAACCGCGCCTACCGCAGCGAGGCCGCCGGGCCGGGCACGCCCCCCGCCGGCTGGACGAGCGAGGGCCACCTGCTCGAGGGCCCCCGCATCGACGAGGGCACGCTGCACGAGCTGCTGGCCGCGCCCCACGCCACTCTGCTCAAGGCCGCAACAACCACGGGCAGCCTGGCCGGCTGCGTTTACCTGGAGCAGCAAGGTAAAGTACTTTACTTCAGCCTATTAGCCGTAGCCCCCGAAGCACAGGCCCACGGCCGGGGCCGGCAGCTGCTGGGCGCCGCCGAGGCCCAGGCGCGGCATTTACATTGCAACACAGTTAAAATGAGTGTGTTGGAGTCAAGGCCTGAGCTGCTGGCCTGGTACGAGCGCCAGGGTTACCAGCGCACCGGCGCCAGCGAGCCGTTTCCGGCTACTACGCGCTTCGGCCGCCCCCGCCAGCCCCTGACGTTGCTGACGCTGGAAAAGGCAGTGAGCAGTGAGCAATAGGAACGTCATGCAGACCGCAGGGAAGCAGCTCGCGTGGGGCAGTAATTAACTTACGGTGGGCTTCGAGTTAGGCTAGCTCGCCCTCGCCGGCAGACCCTACCCCCGACCCATACGGAGGGGGAAGCACCAACCTGAGAACACCTCTAGCTCAACGAAGCGAGCGAGCTGCTTCCCTGCGGTCTGCATGACGCCCTTTCTTATATACCTTTTAATCAAGCTGTTGCACCAGCGCCAGCAGCTCGCGCTGCGTGGCCTGGGTGCGGTCGTGGGCGTACCAGGCGTGCAGCTCGCGGATGAAGTCATCGTGCGCCATGCCTTCGGCTTTTAGCTTGACTATCAGCGCCTGGGCTTCGGCGGGGCGGGGGCCCCAGTGAGCTACTTCGGTGCGGGTGTCGGCGCGCAGCACGACCAGCTTGGGAATGGAGCGGCTGCCGTTGGTGAGGTACTGGTCCATGAGGTCGAGGTTGTCATCGCGCAGCAGGTAGGCGGTGCGCAGGTGGCCGGCGCTGGCCTGGGCCACGGCCTCCAGCACGGGCAGCTGCTGGGCCGCGTCGCCGCACCAGGCTTCGGTGAGTATCAGCCAGATATAGTTTTCGCGCAGGCTGGTGGTAGCGGCTACCAGCTCGGGCAGCAGCTTCGTGGTTTTGTCGAGGCGGCTCATGCGCTGCACGTTCAGAACCGTGTAGTCGGTGAGCTGCTCCGACTGCTGGGGGCCGGTGGTTTGGCCTTTGGCCACCACCTTGTCGATGAGCTGGCGGTAGGTGGCGTAGGAGTAGGCTGCAGCCAGGCGCTCGGGGCTGATGACGGGCGCAGAAGAGGTAGTGGGCATAAGCATAACAAGCAAGAATGCGGGTATAACAACGAAAGCGCCCGGTTGGCTAGCCCGGCCGGCGGCCAATGTGCAGGACTAGCTTTGCGCCATGTGCAAAACCCTGCTTCCTGCTGTACTGCTGTTGGCCCTGGCCGGTTGCCAGGCAGCCACTGCCCCCACCGCCGCCAATACCGCGGCTACTACCGATGCCGCCGCTCAGGCAGCCCCGGCGCCCGCCACGGGCGCACCCACTGCCGCAGCCGCCCGCGCCGCCGTGGCCCGCTACGTGCAGGCCCTGCCCAACGCCGCGCTTTACGTGCCCGACTCGGCCAGCGTGGTCGACGCGGATACGCACTGGCAGGTGCTGGTGCCCCGCACCGACTGGGTTAGGCGCATGCCCAACAAGGCGGCGTTTGAGGTAGAGAAGGCCACCGGCGCGGTCACGACCCGGCCCGTGAAATAGGCGCTGTTGCACCCCGGCGCGGCGCCCGGCCGTATGCTACCGGTCATCACCTTTTTTTCCCCTATCCTCATGGACCAAGTAGCGGCCGGCGTATTTCAGTTGCGCATCAAGCGTTTTGTAAACGTGTATTTCATCGAAACCGGCACCCCCGACGAGTGGGTGCTGCTCGACACGGGCCTGCCGGGCTCGGAGCACGAGATACAGGCGGCGGCCGTGCGGCTGTTTGGGCCGGGGGCCAGGCCGCAGTGCATCCTGCTCACCCACGGCCACCTCGACCACATGGGCTCGGCGCTGGCGCTGGCCACCGCCTGGGGCGTGCCCGTGGTGGCGCATCCGCTCGAAATACCGTACCTCACGGCCCAGGCCCTGTACCCGCCCAGCGACCCCACCGTGGGCGGCTCGCTGGCGTTTATGAGCCGGTTCTTTCCTACACAACTTCCTAATTTAAAAGACGTTGTGGAGGCCCTACCCCTCGACGATGAGCACCCTCCCTACCTGGCGCAGTGGCGCTGGCTGCCCGTGCCGGGCCACGCCCCTGGCCAGATTGCCCTGTTTCGCCCGGCCGACCGCACCCTGCTGGGCGGCGATGCCTTTGCCACCACCGACCACGAGTCGGTGCTGGCCGTGCTGCTGGGCTTGCCCAAAATCAGCGTGGCCGGCCCGCCCTTCAACTACGACTGGGCGCAGTGCCACCAGTCGGTGCAAACGCTGGCCGACCTGGAGCCCGCCGCCATTGGCTGCGGCCACGGCCCCGTGATAACCGGCCCAGCGGCTGCCACCGGCCTGCGCCACCTCGCCGACCACTACCCGCTGCCCGCCCAGGGCCGCTACCTGCGCGAGCCCGCCCGCACCGATGCCAACGGCGTAGCGCACCTGCCGCCGCCCGTGGAGGACAAGCTGCCCAAACAGGCTGCCGCCGTGGGCGTGGGCCTGCTGCTGGCCGGCGCGGGCTGGCTGCTGGTGGGCGGCCGCCGCAAAAAGCGGAAAAGCCAGCGCAAGCACGCCAGGCACCAGGCGTAGCGCCCGGCGCTATTTTTGCCGGTGGGGCGGGAGGGCAGCGTAGCTACGGTGCGCGCCGGCCCGCCCCACCGCTTTAGTTTGCCTGCCCCATGACGACGCGCTACTTACTGGCTGCCTGGCTGTTAGCCCCGCCGGCCCAGCCCCTGCCGGCGGCTTTTTACACCACCTATACCTACACGGCCTACACCGTGCACGACCTCACCACCGGCGAGCCGCCCACCCAGGTGCCCGGCATAGGCGGCACCCTGGCCCTGCGCGCCGATGGCACCTACGACAAGCGCCTGAGCATGCGGCTAGGCGACAGCGGCCCGCGCTTTTTCACGCAGCAAGGCCGGTTCACGACCGTGGGCGATAGCATTGTCTTCCGCTTCGCCGACCTCAAGGGCCGCGACGTGCAGCGCGGCACGTTTCGCTACGCCCCCAAAACGCGCCGGCTCGTGATTACCCTGGCGGGCTACCCGCCGGGCAACAAGGGCGTGTACGAGCTGGTGGCCGCGCCGCCCAAGTAGGCAGCGGGGTCGTACCTGGCAGGGCCTGCCCCGCCCGGCGTGGCGTAGCAGTAGCCTTGCTGCCCCTCGGGTAGGCGTAGTAACTTGCGGCCGCATTCGGGCCGCCCCTCCCACCCCGCCGCCCGATAATTGATAATTGTTAACTGATACTTGAAACCATGGGACGCGCATTTGAATTTCGGAAAGGCCGCAAAATGAAGCGCTGGGACCGGATGTCGAAAGACTTTACCCGCA
>CAXTFI010000277.1:0-5805 GCA_964243255.1 uncultured Hymenobacter sp. | reverse complement strand
GCCCCGCGTGACGCTCACCTACTCGGGCGACGGCGGGGCCAGCGAGGGCGACTTCCACGAGGCCCTCAACGTGGCGGCGGTGTGGCAGCTGCCGGTCATTTTTCTCATCGAAAATAACGGCTACGGCCTCAGCACGCCCTCCAACGAGCAGTTTCGGTTTAAGTCGTTTGTCGACAAAGGGCCCGCCTACGGCATGGAGGCCGTGCAGGTCGATGGCAACAACGTGCTGGAAGTGTATGATAAAATAGCCACCCTGGCCGCCGACCTGCGCCAAAACCCGCGCCCGGTGCTGGTAGAGGCCCTCACCTTTCGGATGCGCGGCCACGAGGAGGCCAGCGGCACCAAGTATGTGCCCACCGAGCTCATGCAGGAATGGGCCACCAAAGACCCGGTCGAAAACTACGAGAAGTGGCTGCTGGCCGAGGGCATCCTCAGCGAAACGGCCCGCGCGCAAATCCGCGAAAGCCTCAAACAGGAGATAGAAGCCGGCTGGCAGGAGGCGGAGGCGGCCCCCGCGCCCGTAGCCGATGCAGCCACGGAGCTGGCCGATATGTACGCTACGGCTACGCCGAATGAAGAATTAAGAATGAAGAATGAAGCATTGGCCAGTAGTTCGTCGGGTGATAATTCCTCATTCCTCATTCCTCATTCCTCCTTAGCGGAACGCGAAATCCGCTACCTCGACGCCATTCAGCAGGGGCTGCGCCAGAGCATGGAGCGCTACCCCGAGCTGGTGCTCATGGGCCAGGACATTGCCGAGTACGGCGGCGTGTTTAAGATAACGGAGGGCTTCGTGGCCGAGTTTGGCAAGGGGCGCGTGCGCAACACGCCGCTCTGCGAGTCGGCTATTGTGGGGGCCGGGCTAGGCCTAAGCATTCGGGGCAAGAAAAGCATGGTCGAGATGCAGTTTGCCGACTTCGTCACCTGCGGCTTCAATCAGATTGTCAATAACTTAGCCAAGAGCCACTACCGCTGGGGCCAGAACGCCGACGTGGTGGTGCGCATGCCCACCGGCGCGGGCACGGCCGCCGGGCCGTTTCACTCGCAAAGCAACGAGGCGTGGTTTGCGCACGTGCCGGGCCTGAAGGTGGTGTACCCCAGCAACCCGCACGACGCCAAGGGCCTGCTGTGCGCCGCTTTTGAGGACCCCAACCCGGTGATGTACTTCGAGCACAAGCTGCTCTACCGCTCGCTGAGCGGGCCGGTGCCGGCCGCCTACTACACCACGCCCATCGGCGAAGCGGCGCTGGCGCAGGAAGGCAACGACCTGAGTATCATTACCTACGGCCTGGGCGTGCACTGGGCGCTGGCCGCCTGCCAGGAGCTGGGCGTGCAGGCCGACATCCTCGACCTGCGCACGCTGCTGCCCTGGGACACCGCGGCCGTGGGCCGCTCGGTGCGCAAAACCGGCCGCGTGCTCATCCTGCACGAAGACACGCTGGCCGGCGGCCTGGGCGGCGAAATCGCGGCCTGGGTGGCCGAGCACTGCTTCAGCAGCCTCGACGCGCCGGTGCGCCGCGTGGCTTCGCTCGATACGGCCGTGCCGTTTGCGCCGCAGCTGGAGGCCGGGTTTTTGCCGCAGCAGCGGCTGCGCGAGCAGCTCAAGGCGCTGCGCGACTACTAGCCGGGGCGCGTGGTTCGTATCTTGGTCTTTGCCTGGTTCAATTTATTCGTTGTGAAGCCTTTACTAAAGCTGTCCGTTTGCCTTGCTCTACTGCCGTGGCTGCTGAGCGGCTGCGCGGTATACGACTCCGTGTTTCATCCGCACCGGCTGGGCACCCCGCCCATGACGTCCAGCACCAAAGCCCGGATGAAGGCCGCCGAAAAAGCCCGCCGCAAGGGCACGTCGCTGAAGGCCGCCGAAGCGGCCAGCGCCGACGGCACGACTGACCCCGCTGCCCGCCCGCCCGCCGACGATGCCAAGGCGCTGTCAGACAAAAACAAGTCGATAGAGGACATGCTGGGCAACACCTACAACACCAAAACGGGCCTGCTCAAGCGCAGCCGCCTGCAGCGCCTGCAGAACAACAGCCACAAGCTGCACCGCTACGACACCCGCCCCCTCACCCCGCGCGAAGCCAGCAGCGAGAACCGGAAGCTGCGCAAAAAAGGCCACACCGACCACGGCAAAGACGCCCCCCGCAGCAAGGAAAAAGCCGAACCCCTGGACCCCGCCCTCGATACCGGCCCCGACCCCGGCCCGCCCGCTACCGTGCCCGCCGCGCCACAAGCCAAAGCCAAAAGCACCAAGGAAGTAGCCCCCGCTCCTACCCCCACCGAGCCCACCCCCAAGCCAGCGCCCAAGCCCAAGCAAAGCAAAAACAAAAAGGCACCCGTTCCCAAGCCTGACCCCACGCAACCCGCTCCGGGTGAGTAGTTATTCTCCTATCGTGCTTATGCTCAACTACTTGCTCTCAAGCTTGCTGCTGATTGCCAACGCCCCGGCCCAGATAGCGCCCACCAGCCCGGCCCGGCAGCGCGCCGCCGAGCGCCAGGCTCAGCGCGAGGCCCGCCACACCGACGCGCCCTACAAAGACAGCCACCTCGACCCCGCCAGCCGGGGCGCCGCCGCCCGCCCCCGCGTGGCCCACGAGCCGCGCTTTGGCCGCAATGGCGCGCCGCACGTGGCCCGGCCGCTGCTGCCGAGCCTGCACCGCCGGGCCAAAACCGAACCCAAGCCGTAGCTCTGCGGTTAAAGGGCCTGGCAGCCGCGCCCCTGGCCGGCTGGCGTCCTTTTGCCTTCATTTATTTTCGTTTATTATGGCTACCCCCTGGCTTCCCCTCACCCAAGCTGAGCAGCTGCACGCGCTGGTGCAAGAGTCGCACGAGCACCCGGTTATCATTTTCAAGCACAGCACCACCTGCTCTATCAGCGCGGCGGCCAAGTCGAAGATTGAGCGCCAGTGGCCCGATAATTCGCTGCCCGCCGACACGGCTATCTACTACCTCGATTTGCTGCGCTTCCGCCCCATTTCGGGCCAGATTGCCAGCGAGCTGGGCGTCGAGCACCAGTCGCCCCAGCTGCTGCTGCTGCAAGATGGCGAAGTGCGCTACCACGCCTCGCACATGAGCATCCGCCTCAGTGAAGCTGGTGCAGCTGTACTCGCTAAATAACTAACAGACAATAATTTACAAAAGCCCCCGCGTTGCGCAACGCGGGGGCTTTTGTTTAGAAACGGTACCGGAGCGCGGGCGCTACGCTGCCGCCACCGGCTCCGCTACCTCAGCCAGTGGGGTGGCGGGCTGCCAGCGGGCCAGGTGCGCCCGGTGCAGGCGCGCGTGCCGCCGCCGGTGCAGCCACGCCAGCGGCAGCGTGAGCATGGAGGTGAACGGGATGAGCAGCGAGAGCTTGCTGTGGCTGGGCAGCAGCAGCACCACCAGCAGGGCCAGGCCAAAGCCCCCTACCGCCACCAGCGGCCGCCAGGTGTCGAGGTCGGGGTGGGTGCGGTCTTCGGGCAGCAGCAGGGCGTGGGTCGGGGCCAGCAGGTAGCGTAGCAGCAGCACCTGGGCCAGGCCCGCCAGCATAATGTTGATGGCATAAATAATAAAGGCCGCCCGCACAATGCCATACGAGCTGAACAAACCCGACGAAAACGGCATGAGCACAATAAACAGCAAAAACAACATGTTGAGCCACAGCAGCTTGGTGTCGTAGTTGCGCACGAAGCGGAAGATGCGGTGGTGGGCCGTCCAGTACTGGGCAATGATGGCAAAGCCGATGAGAAAGCCCATAAACTTGGGGGCCAGCTCGCCCAGGCCGCGCCAAATGTCGGCGTCGCTGGGCAGCCGGCGCAGTTCGGGAAACCGGATTTCGATGGCCAGCAGAGTGATGGCGATGGCAAACACGGCATCGGTAAACAGTATCAGCCGCTCCAGCTGAAACTCGGTGCGGTCGTGGTGGTCGAGGGCGGTATCGGGCTGGCTCATAGCAACATACTAAAGTGCCGTTAAAAATAGCTGCCCGCCAACGAAAAGGCCGCCCCGGATTTTCCGAAGCGGCCTTTTACGGGCTTGAGCCAGGGCACCGGGGCGCCCGGCCGGCTACCTACATCTTCATTTTAGAATCCTTGTCGGCCATCGACAGGTGGCTTTCTACCACGGGCAGCGTGTTGGTGATAAACTTCTGCAAGTCAGCATTTTTCGTCATTTGCTGATGGGCGGCCATCGTGTTGGCCGTTTTCTGGTGGTCGGTCACCATTTGGGCGTTGTACTTTTCCTCAAAAGCCTTGCCGCTCAGTTTTTCCATCATGGGGGCCATGGCTTTGTGGTCGGCGTCCATGTCGGTGGGCAGCGTTACGCCGGCTTTAGCGGCAATAGGCTTGAGGTCGGCCGTGCTCTTGGTGTGGTCGGCTATCATCTTTTCGGCATAGGTTTTCGTCATGCCGGTCACGCCTTTAGCCAGGGCCATTTTGCTAAACTGAATCTCGTTCTGGTCGGAGTGCGCGGCCGACATCATAAATTCCTTGTCGTCGGCGTGGGGGGCCGTGGGCCCTTTGGGGTCGGCCTTGCCCGCCATGGGGGTCATGGCCGTGGCCGAGCTATCGGCGGCCGGGGCCCCCGTCATGGCGGCGGTCGAGTCGGCTGGCGATTTAGTAGTCGTGGTGGTGCTGGCAGTATCGGTGCTGGAGCTACACGAGCTCAGGGCCAGGAGGCCGGCCCCTAGCAGGGGCAAAGTGGAACGGAACATAGGACTGGGGGAAAGAAGTAATGGATGAGCGTAGTGATTACGAGCATTTTACCCAATAGTTGCCGCCCTTCAATAAAGGCCTGGCTGCCAGCCTGGGCCGGGGCGGCAAAGGTGGCGGTGAGCTATTAGTTTTTGGCGCGCATTAAACCCCCGGCTGGTCTGCGGCTCTGAGCAGCTATAACGCCTTTACTCCTCACCTTTTTACCAACCTGCATGCGCCACGCTACTCCCTTCCGCACCCTCGCCTTTGCCGCCCTGGCCAGCGGCCTGCTGCTCACCACCGCCTGCCACCGCGCCGACGTAGTGGCCGACGACGTGACCTCGGCCCAGGATGCCGGCCTTGGCGACGAAGAAAACGCCGCCACCGCCGACTTCGTGGAGGCCGCCGCCCCGCAGGATGCCACCGCCTCGGCCAGCGCCACCGTGGCCGATGCCGCCGAGCTGCAGGGCCTGCTCTCGGGCTGCGCCAAGCGCAGCTACGACGCCGCCAGCCGCACCCTCACCCTCGACTTTGGCCCCACCAACTGCCTGTGCCCCGATGGCCGCTACCGCCGCGGCGTTATCACGGCCGTGTTTAGCGGGCCCTACCGCCAGGCCGGCGCGGTGGTTACCATCAACCGCACCAATTACTTCGTGAATGACAACCAGCACCTGGGCACCCGCGTCCTCACCAACCTGGGCGGCGGCTCGTTCGACCTGAGCGTGCAAAACGCCAGCATCATTTTCGCCAACAACGGCGGCACCACGGCCTGGACCTCGGCGCGCCACTACGTTCGCACGGCCGGTTTCGGCACCCGCACCATCCTCGACGATGCCTACAGCATCACGGGCTCGCTCACGGGCACCAACCGCCGCAACATCAGCTACGACGCTACCATCCAAAGCCCGCTCATCAAAAAATTTGCCGTCGGCTGCGCCCGGCACTTCGTGGCCGGCACCATTGAGGTCACCAATTCCAAGGAGAAGGCCATGCTGCTCGACTACGACCCCACCGGCACCGCGGCCTGCGACAACATTGCCTCCGTCACCATCAACGGCCGCACGCGTACCATCTACCTACGCTAACCGCAGATTCAAACGGATTGAACGGATTTCGCAGATACGCCCCTGCGGGGCTG
>CAXTFI010000276.1:0-5809 GCA_964243255.1 uncultured Hymenobacter sp. | reverse complement strand
GCGCCGAAGCCCTGGCTGCGGTGCTGCGAGCGCGAGCGGGCCGCGATTTCGCCGTAGCTCTGGCCTAGCAGCGGGTTGTAGCCGCCGGCGTCGAGGTTGAGGTAGCCGTCCATCTTCTCGCCGGGCTTCACGAAGTAGCTGCCGGTGTTCCAGAAGAGGCGTTTGGGCTGCCAGGCTTGCACGTATTTGAGCTGCTCGGGGAAGCGCTTGGGGTCGCCGGCGGCGTCGAAGGCTTCGGCGGCCAGGATGGCGCTGGCCTGGTGGTGGCCGTGGCCGGCGCGCGGGTCGGGCGGGAAGCGGGTGATGAGCACATCGGGCCGCCGCTGGCGAATCACCCACACCATATCGCTGAGCACCTGCTCCTTATCCCAGATGGTGAACGTCTCGGCCGAGGTCTTGCTAAAGCCGAAGTCGTTGGCGCGGGTGAAGTACTGGTGCGCCCCGTCGAGGCGGCGCGCCGCCAGCAGCTCCTGGGTGCGGATAACGCCGAGCTGCTCGCGCAGCTCGGGACCGATGAGGTCCTGGCCGCCGTCGCCGCGGGTGCAGCTGAGGTAGCTGGTTTCGAGCAGGCGGCCGCCCGCCAGGTAGGCCAGCAGGCGGGTATTCTCATCGTCGGGGTGGGCGGCGATGTACATCACCGAGCCCACCACGTTGAGCTTTTTCAACCCCAGCAGGATATCCGACGAGGTATACGTTTTGGGCGCCTGGGCCTTGGCAATGAACAATGAGCAATGAGCAATGAGCAATGTCAGAGCCAGGCGGCCGGCGGCGCGTAAGGAAAAAGGCATAGAAAGCAAACCAATTGGGGCCGTGAAGTTACCGGCAGCCAACCATTAGCCCTGGGAATTGGCGCGCCGGAGTGGCAGCTGCTGGCGGCCGCCCCGGCCCCGGTGCGCGCCACCAGCGCCAGGCACCCGACGGCCATAGCCCGGCTTCATATGCGCAACAACCAGCAGATAATCAGATAATTGCTACGAATTTTTTGGTGCTGGCTACGCGCCGCCGCAGGCGGTCACTGGCGGTGAGGCCGTGGCCCGGCCCCGGCGATACGGGGCCGGGGCTGTGCGGCAGCGCGGGGGCATTAGTGGGCTCGGGGGCAGGGCCGAGGGGGCAATTAGCGGGTATCTGGGTGCTGGCCGGGGCGTATACGGCGCAGTAGCCGGCAGCCCAGCAGTTGCCGCAGCCGCGGGTTGCGGCTGCTGGCGGAGGTGGCGTTGTGGCAGTAAATAAAATAGAGCAGCACATATAGGCAGAAAGAAGGAGCGGGGGCGTGGCCAGCCGCTCGGCGGTAGGCACGCCTCATCTACCCGGCAAGCACCAGATTTGGATTTTAAATTCTTCCTGGTTTAGGCAGACGGCCTTCTTTGGCGGCTGAACTAGCTCAGTTTCTCAGTGCACTCGCCCCGAGAGGACATATTCAGACCAAGCACTAACAAATGACCCGCCGGATAGATAGCGCATTTTATTGCATTATTACGAGGAATTACATGCCTATTCAACACACAAAAGCCGTGGCGCTGCACTAAGTGCAACGCCACGGCTTCGGGCAGGCCAACCCCCAGGTGCCTCCGCCTACCGGCGGGCGGCGTGCCGGGGGGCGGGGGTGAGGGGGCAGGCGGGCGGCGGCTGTAAAAAGCTGTTGGGGGCAAAACCGGCGCAGTAGCCAGCCGCCCAGCAGCCAACGCAGCCCCCGGCCAGAAAGGGAGTTTCCAGCCGGCCTTCCGCTCGCTGAGCGGTGGTGGTCGTGTAGTTCATAGCAGTCGGGAAAGAGAGTGAATGGGTGTTGCCGGCTGGGTGGGCTAGCGCAGGGAAAACCCCAGCCGACCAAACCGCCCAGTATAAGCAACCCCTAAATGTCGGCCCGGCGGCCCCGCAGTACCCCAGGCGGCCAGCAGATGGCCGGTCTGGCTTACCGAATGGGCAACCCGGCCGGCTAAGTGAAAGCCCTGATTTAGCGCCCGGCGCGGCCCCGGCCGGGGGGCGGCGGCCGTATCTTTGGGTAGTATGCTGCCCTCTCCCCTGCTGGCCGCGCCCCCGCGGGCGGCCCCGGTTTCTACTGTTTCTTTCCTGGCCGATGTGGCCCGCGAGCTGCTGGCCACCCACGAGCCCGAGGCCCTGGCCGACCTCGTGGTGGTGGTGCCCACGCGCCGGGCCGTGGTGTACCTCAAAAACGAGCTGGCCCTGGCTACGCCCGAGGGCCAGGCGCTGTGGTCGCCGCGCATTGCGGCCATGGAAGACTACCTGGTGGAGCGCGCCGGCGTGCAGGTGGAGGAGCCGATTGCGCTGCAACTACTTCTCTTTGACATCTTTAAGGCCATTGATACTGACTTGCAGTTCGACCACTTTGTAGGTTGGGGCGGGCTGCTATTGCAAGACTTTTCGGCCCTCGACCAGCACCTGGCCGATACCAAGGCCATTTTTGCCTACCTGGCCGAGGCCAAGGCCCTGGAGCGCTGGCAGCTCGACCCGGAGCTGAAAACGACGGGGCTCGACCGCTACTTTGGCTTTTGGGGGCAGCTGCACCGGGTGTACCTGCGCTTTAAGAAACTGCTTAAGCAGCAGCACCTTGCCTACCCCGGCCTGGCTTACCGCCGCGCCGTGCAGCGCCTGCGCGCCGAGCTGGCCGACGTGAAGCGGCCCCTGCCCGCCCACCACGTGTTTGTGGGCCTGGGCAGCCTCAGCAAGGCCGAGGAAACGTTTATCAGCCTGCTGCGCAAGGTGAAGCGGGCCGATATCTACTTCGACGGCGACCCGTTTTACCTCGAAGACGACACCCCCAACCGCGCCGGGCAGGCCCTGCGCCGCTACTGGCAGCAGTGGGACCTGCCCCGCGACACCTTCACCTACCAGGAGCACCTGCGCGGGCGGCCCCACCACCTGCGCCTGCTGGGCGTGGCCAACGCCAGCATGCAGGGCAAGCTGGCCGGGCAGCTGCTGGCCGAGGCCCGGCAGCTCAACCCCACCGCCACGGTGGCCGTGGTGCTGCCCGACGAAACCCTGCTGCTGCCCGTGCTGCACGGCCTGCCGCCCGCCGAGCTGGTGCCCGACTTCAACGTGACGATGGGCCTCAGCTTCCAGAGCACGGCGTTGTTCAACCTGGTCGATTTGCTGTTTGAGGTGCACCTCACCGGCATTCGGGAGGGTGAGCCGGGCCAGGACTACGGCGTGCCGAAGTATCATCACCTGGCCGTGAGCAAGCTGCTGGCCCACCCGTTTTTGCGGCGCTACCAGCAGTGGCAGGATGCCCAGCCCGAGCAGCCGCAGTACCACAAGCTGCTCGATACTATCTGCAACGAGATTGTGAAGCGGCATATGGTGCTGCTGCCCGCCACCGACCTGCTGCGCCTGGGCCACGGCCACCCGCTCATCGAGGCGCTGTTTAAGACCTGGGACAACTGCGACCAGATTATCCGGGCCTGCTACACGCTCATCGACTTGCTCAAGCAGGTGTATGGCCACGCCCACGAGGGCATGGAGGCCGAGTACCTGTACCTGTTTTATACGCTGGTGCGGCAGCTCGACTCGGCCTTCGACTGCCGCGCGCAGCGGTTGAGCGTGCGCTCGTTTCGGCGCTTTCTGTATGACCAGATGCGGCGCACCCGCCTGCCCTTTGCCGGCGAGCCGCTGGCCCAGGTGCAGATAATGGGGTTGCTCGAAACCCGCGCCCTGGACTTCGACCACGTTATCATCCTGAGCTGCAACGAGAACACGCTGCCGCCGCCCAAGCGCCAGACCTCGCTCTTCCCCTACGACGTGCTGGCCGAGTTCCGGCTGCCCACCTACGCCGACGCCGAGGCCAACGCGGCCTATAACTTCTGGCGGCTGCTGCAGCGCGCCGGGCGCGTAGACCTGGTGCACGTGCTGCCGGGCGCCGAGGGCGTGCGCACCGGCGAGCGCAGCCGGTTTTTGCGCCAGCTGGAGTTTGACCTGGCCGCCCAGAACGACGCGCTGGTGGTGGAGGACCGCACGGTGGAAGTGCTGGTGAATGATACCTCACCCCCTGACCCCCTCTCCAAAAAAGAGGGGGAACCGGATTTGCAGTTGACGACTGGCTCCCCCCTCTTTTTTGGAGAGGGGGGCCGGGGGGGTGAGGTCCCGTTGGGCGACCTAGTACTCAGCAAAGACGCGGCCATGCTGGCCGGCCTGCGCGGGGTGCTGGAGCGCGGCCTTTCGCCGTCGGCGCTCAACGAGTACCTGGGCTGCTCGCTCAAGTTTTATTTTTCACGCCTGGCGCGCTTTCAGGAGAATGACGAGGTAGAAGAAGCCCTGGGGGCCGACGGCTTCGGCACGGTGGTGCACGACGCGCTGGAGCACCTGCTCAAGCCGTTTGAGCTGGAGAAGCGCGACCTCACGGCCGCCGACCTGCCCGCCATTATCCAGCAGGTGCCCGCCGAGGTAACGCGCCAGCTGCGCCAGGAGGGCGCCGACCGCCAGGCCCGGCCCGACGATGGCCTCAACCACGTGCTGGGCCAGGTGGCTACCCGCCTCATTCGCAAGTACTTGGAGAGCCTGCCCACGCAGCCGGGCGTGCTGCCGCTGCGCATTGCGGCCCAGGAAACCCCGATGGCCGCCACCGTTTTTGCCGACATGCCGGGCGAGGCCGCGCCGCTGGCCGTGCGCCTCTTTGGCCGCGCCGACCGCATCGACGCGCTGCCCGACGGCCGCCGCCGGGTGGTGGACTACAAAACCGGCCTCGTGGAGCGCCGCGAGCTCAACCTGCGCGGCACCCAGAAGCCCCTCAACGCCCCCGACACCGTGGAGCGCCTGCTCACCGAGTCATCGAGCGGGGCCGATAAGGTGCGCCAGCTCTGGCTCTACCGCTTCATGCTGGAAAGCGACGAGCTGAACCCCGCGCCGCCCGGCTCGGAGGCCGCCATCATGTCGCTGCGCAAAATCGACGAGGGCCTGCTCAGCGCCCCGCTCGACTTCATCACCGAAGGCACCGGCGAGCCCGACTTTCTCAAGGCCAGCGCCACGCTGGTGGCCCGCCTGGCCCGGCGCATGCTGGACCCCGCCGAGCCCATTCGCAAAACCGATGACCTGGCCAAATGCGAATATTGTCCCTACCGGGGCATTTGCGCACGGTGACTTTTTCAATTATCAGTCAGCAATTATCAATTATCACTGGGCTGGTGTTCGGTTGTTTTTTACTTTATCTTCGTATTTACTAGGCAGTTAGTACATGCGCATGTAGGTGACCGGCTAGGCCGGGGGTAGCAGTCGTCGGTCAATTAAAAATGCCTCCCGGCTTGATAATTGATGACTGATAATTGATAATTGCCTTCCCATGCAAAAGAGCCTCGTTCACCGCTTGCTCAACCCCCTGTTGCTGTGGCGCTTGCGCCACGTGAGCGAGCGGGTGTACGTGGTGTGGCTGGCGGGGCTGGTGGGCGTGCTGGCCGGCCTGGCGGCGGTGGCCCTCAAAACGGCGGTGCACTGGCAGCAGGCGCAGCTCGCCTCGGCCGTAACGGAGCCCAACCGGGTGTTTGCGCTCTCCATCTACCCCCTTATTGGCATCACGCTTACCGTGCTGGTAACCAAGTACTTGCTGGGTGGCAACCTGGGCCGGGGCATTGGGCCCATCATTTATAACACGGCCCGCGAAAATGCCATTGTGCCGCGCTCCAAGATTTATTCGCAGCTCGTCACGGCATTTCTGACGGTATCGTTTGGGGGCTCGGCGGGCACGGAAGCCCCGATTTCGGTGACGGGCGCCGCCATTGGCTCCAATGCGGCGCGGGTGCTGCGGGCGGGCCGGCGGCGGCGGCGGCTGCTCACGGGCTGCGGGGCGGCGGCGGGCGTGGCGGCC
>CAXTFI010000275.1:0-5847 GCA_964243255.1 uncultured Hymenobacter sp. | reverse complement strand
TGGCCCAGCGCATTGCCCACCACCACGCCGCCAGCCGCGCCACCATTCAGGCCACCGCCGAGCGCCACGACGACCTGCTGCGCGAGTTTCAGGCCTACTTCACCACCGCCAAAACCAAGCCCGGCGGCGCCTACAAAACCTACGTGCTGGCTTCCGGCAACGACCCCGGCCAGCTGCGCCTGCTGACCCAGTACCTGGAGCGCCAGCAAATCGACTACGGCTTTGCGCCCAAACAGCTCAAAACCAAGGGCTTCAACTACGCCAGCGGCAAAACGGAGGCCGTGACCGTGCAGCCCCACGACGTGCTGGTGAGCATGTACCAGCCCAAATCGACGCTGGTGAAGGTGTTGTTTGAGCCGCGCCCGCAGCTCGAAGACTCGCTCACCTACGACATCACCTCCTGGGCCCTGCCCTACTCGTTTGGGGTGAAGGCCTACGCCCTGGCCGAGCGCCTCGACGCCAGCGGCCCCACGCCCACGCCGGCCGTGGTGAAGGGCAGCGCCGCCGCCCCCACCGACCGGCCCTACGCCTACCTGGCCCGCTGGAACAACCTGCAAGACGTTCGCTTCCTGAGCCAGCTCTTGCAAAAAAAAGTAAAAGTGCGCTTCGCCGAGCAGGCCTTCGAGGCCGAGGGCCAGAAGTACACGCCCGGCACGCTCATCATCACGCGCACTGGCAATGAGGCGCTGGGCGCGCAGTTCGACCAGCTGGTGCGGGCGCATGCCGACTCGGCGGGCACGGTGGTGCGCGCCGTGAAGTCGGGCTTTTCGACTACCGGGCACGACTTAGGCTCCGGCTCGGTGCACTTTGTGAAGCAGCCCACGGTGGCCGTGGTGGCCGGCCCCGGCATCGACGCCACGGCCTTTGGTGAGGTGTGGCACTTCTTTGAGCAGCAGCTCGGCTACCCCATCACGGTGCTGGGCACCGACTACCTGAGCCGGGTAAACATGAATAAAATCGACGTGCTCATCCTGCCCGATGGCACCTACACCGATATCTACCCCACCGCGGCCCTCGAAAGCCTCAAGGGCTGGGTGCGCAACGGCGGCAAGCTCATCGCCATGGAAGGCGCCATGAAATTCCTGGCTAACAAAAAGGACTTCTTGCTCAAAGCCAAAACCGCCGACTCGGTGGCCCTCAAGAAGGCGGAAGTGACCAACCCCTACCTGCCGCTACGCCGCTACGGCACCGCCGACCGCGAAAACACCGAAAACCAGGCCCTGGGCAGCATTTACCAAGTGCAGCTTGATAATACGCATCCGCTGGCCTTCGGCTACGGCGGCACCTACCCCGCGCTCATTCGCACCCCGCTCAGCTACAAGTTCTTAGGCAAGGGCGGCTGGAACGTGGGCGTTATCAAAAAGAACGGCTATTACGCCGGCTTCAGCGGCAACAAGGCCCGCAAGGAACTGGTCGACACCTTCGTGCTGGGCGAGCAGGACCTGGGCCGCGGCCAGGTTATCTACCTCGGCGACAACCCCTTGTTCCGGGCCTTCTGGCAAAGCGGCAAGCTGCTGTTTGGCAACGCCGTGTTCCTGGTAGGGCAATAGCCGGATTACCGGATAAAGCAGAACGTCCTGCTGCGCTTGCCGAAGCAGGACGTTCTATATCAAATATTTATTTCCTTATTCAACTACCTATGCTAGTTCGGCCCGCAGGGCTTTGGGCAGCGCGGCCACGATGAGCTGGTACGAGTCGGTAATCCACTGGCGCAGGTGGGTGTCGGTGGCGCCCGCGCCGATGAGCACCGTGTTCCAGTGTTTTTTATTCATGTGGAAGCCGGGCAGCACGTAATCATAGCGCTCGCGCAGCTCGGCGGCGTGCTCGGGGTCGCACTTTAGGTTGATGCTGGCGAAGGTGCGCAAATCGGTGAGCGCGAAGACCTTGCCGCCGACTTTAAATACCAGCGTGTCGGGGCCAAACGGCGTTTCTTCGGTAGCCCCCGGCAGGCTAAGGCAGAAATCCCGATATTCTTCAATGTTCATGCCCCAGCACGGATGTTAGCGAATAAACCAGCGGTAGAGCAGCACGCACAAACCCACCAAAAACATGCCCATGCTCAGCTTATTGATGAAGTGCATGGTGCGCAGGTTGAAATTACTCTGGCGGTTCGGGTCATTCTTACGGAAGAAGTAGCCGAGGGCCGGGCCAAAGTTGAAAAGGTTTTTACCGTTCATGGCAAGCGAGATTAGGTATGCTCAAGTAACACCAGCGGCCCCAGAAAGATTGTCAAAATTCGGGATTTATTGGGGTGAAAGGTGCAATTTAATACCCGGCGCAGCGCAAGCGCGGGTAATGAATAGCTTTGCGGCCCGCGCTTGCGGGCCTGGTGCCGGCCGGGGTATATAGGTAGAAGAACATCATGCTGAGCTTGCCGAAGCATCTCGCATGGGGTAGTAAAGTCAATCGTCAGATAGTTGAGATTACTGCTGCAGGCGAGATGCTTCGGCAAGCTCAGCAGGACGTTTTTCTACCTACCTAAACAGGTTCTCGATTAATTGAAAACTATCCCGAGTTGGAGTTTGCGCATTCCATTGATAGTAGCGTCACACCTACGCAGCAATCAGATGCTCAATTACAATTAACTGTCAATCAACGTTTTAACTAGAAATATAGATTCGTCTTATTTATGAAACGCTTAGCTTCCAACCTCACCGTGCAGGTGCTCACCGCCATTGCCCTGGGCGTGCTCGTGGGAGCGTTGTTTCCCGCGTTTGGCGCGGCCCTCAAGCCGGTGGCCGACACGTTTATCAACCTCATCAAGATGCTGATTACGCCCATCATCTTCCTGACGGTGGTGCTGGGCATTGCGGGCATGGGCAGCCTCCAGAAAGTGGGCCGCGTGGGCGGCAAAGCCCTGCTGTACTTTGAGCTGGTTACCACGCTGGCGCTGGGTATCGGCATCTTGGTGGCCAATATTACCCAGCCGGGCGCGGGCGTGCGCGCCACCGCCCAGGCCGTGCTGCACGACAGCAAGCAGACGGCGGAAGCCGCCAAATTCACCGCCCAGGCCGGCGAAATGAACTGGGTTGAGTTTTTCACCCACATTGTGCCCGACAACGTGGTGGAGGCTTTTGCCAAGGGCGATATCCTGCAAGTGCTGCTGTTTTCGGTGCTCTTCGGGTTGGCTCTCAACCGCTTGGGTGACTACGGCCAGCCGCTGGTAAAGACCTTCGACCGGCTCTCGCACGCCCTGTTTGCGGTGCTGGGCATGGTGATGAAGCTGGCGCCCATCGGCGCGTTTGGCGGCATGGCTTTCACCATTGGCAAGTATGGCATTGCCGCACTGCTGCCGCTGGGCAAGCTGCTGCTGGTGGTGTATGTGACGATGTTTCTGTTTGTTTTTGGGGTGCTCAACCTCATTCTGCGCGCCTACAAGCTGCGCCTGGGGCCGTACCTGAGCTTCATCAAGGAAGAAATACTGCTGGTGTTGGGCACCTCATCGTCCGAGTCGGCCCTGCCGCGCATGATTGATAAGATGGAGCGCTACGGCTGCTCGCGCTCGGTGGCCGGCCTGGTCATCCCCACGGGCTACTCCTTTAACCTCGATGGCACGTCGATTTACTTATCCATCGCAGTTATCTTTCTGGCTCAGGCCTTTAACATACCGCTTTCGCTCCCGCAGCAGCTCTCGCTGATTGCCGTGCTGGTGGTTACGAGCAAGGGCGCGGCGGGCGTCACGGGCTCGGGCTTTATCGTGCTGGCCTCTACCCTGGCGGCCACCAAGGTTATTCCGGTCGAGAGCGTGGCGCTGTTACTGGGCGTCGACCGCTTCATGAGCGAGGCGCGCGCCATCACCAACGTCATCGGCAACGGCGTGGCCACGCTGGTCATCGCCAAAAGCGAGGGCGAGTTTGACGAGGCCCGCCACCAGCTGGCGCTGCAAGGCCGCGCCGTGCCCGAGGAGCTGCGCCCCGAGCCGGTGGCCCTGCTGCCGCGCATCGAACTGCCTCACCAGGAGCCCGTGGCGCTCGACTAGATGCTACCGCTTGGCTAGCCCCGCTATCTTTTGCCCCTATCTTGCTACCCATGAAAAAACGTCAAATCCTCTGCTTATTGGGGCTGCTAGCGGGCGCGGCCCACACCGCCCAAGCCCAGGCCACCCCGGCCGAGACGCAGGCGGTGAAACAAGCCATTACCACCTTTTTTGACGGGATGCGGCGCGGCGACAGCGCGCTGGTGCGCAGCACGTTAGCGCCGGGTGCAGTGTTTCACGGCATTGGCGGCAAGGCCGGCCAACCACCTGCTCTGCAAACGGAAAGTATCAACGGCTTCTTAAAGGCCATTGGCACGCCGCACCCCGCCGTGTGGGACGAGCGCGTGCAGTTTGAGCGGGTGCTCATCGACGCGAACCTGGCCAGCGTGTGGGCACCGTATGAGTTTTACCTGGGCCCCAAATTCAGCCATTGCGGCTACGATTCCTTTCAACTGGTGAAGCTGGCCAGCGGCTGGAAAATCGCGCATATTATCGACACGCGCCGTAAGGAAAAGTGTAAGTAACGCGCTGGCTAGCTACTCAACCCACCCGCATGGAACCCAAACGCTACCCCCGGCAGCTTTCCCGTGGTGCCAATAACGCCGTTATCGTTTTATCGGAAACTGAAGTTGGCAAAATATTCAGCGAAGATACGCGCTCCGATATTGGCTCGGAGGCCGAAAAAATGCGTTATGCAAATGACGTAAATGGCTTGGTTACCCGGTTCAAGCGGCTAGAATTTAATAGCCTATTAGCCGCCGACATGCTGGTAATGGAGCGAATTTACCCTATTGATTTTCGCGCCCATGAAGTAGAGATGCGCGAAATCTGGTTCGACGTTTTTAGCGATGAATTACAGGCGCTCCACGCGGCCGGCTTTGTGCACCGCGACCTGCTGCGCCCACCCAACTTGCCCGGCGACCGCTACGATAATATTTTGCTTACTACCCAGGGTCTGCGCCTGATTGATACCGGCATTTCGGTGCTCCAGCGGCAAGTAGGCGAATCGTTTTTTGCCGCCTATGTGCAACGGGAATTAGAAGAATTGGCGATGTTTCGGGAGTTTTTTTTAGGGAGGTAAATCTAAGAATTTTTCTACAAGTATGAAAGTTAAAATCCACTGCTTTGAAGGCGAATGGGATAAGAACCACCAAGAACTAAGCATTAGGCCTTTAATTCAAATACTCGAACAATCTTATCGAGTAGCTGAGATGGAGCTAATTTATACTTACCGGTTCTGTCAGACAGCTGAGAGACTTAAAGAGAATTTACGCCTCGATGGACGCAAGCTTATCGGTGGTCGTTATCAACACTGCCTCTACTTTGCCTTCCACGGTACCGGCAGCGGGTTATTCAGTGCTGATGGGACTGAACTTTCTTTCACAGAAATAGCTCATTTGCTTGGTAATAAAGCAGCAGGTAGCATTATTTTCTTCGGTAGTTGTGGTGCGCGTCGTACCTCGCGCAAAGAATTAGAGAAACTGAAGAAAGCAACAGGCGCGTCCCTCGTAGTAGGCTACGGGGCGACAGTAGATTGGCTAGCCTCTGCAACTTTCGAAATGCTGTTCTTTAGTGAATTATGCCGTTGTAAAACTTTGGGCAAATTCACAAGCAGAATTGAAAAGTTAACCGCGCCTGGGCAGGAGCTATTTTCTAAGCTTGGCGTGTTGCTACTGTGAGCTTACGCCCCCACCGGCTCGTCCACCAGCGTTTTCTCAATCCACTTCCCATCCTCGCGCATGAGGTTGATTAGCTCATCGACAGCGCGCTCTTCGGGCACGGCTTTTTTGATGACATCCTGGCCGCGGTAGAGGGCGATTTTGCCTTTGCCCACGCCCACGTAGCCGTAGTCGGCGTCGGCCATTTCGCCG
>CAXTFI010000274.1:0-5881 GCA_964243255.1 uncultured Hymenobacter sp. | reverse complement strand
GGCGAGGTCATCATGGAAACCTTCGGCCTCAAGCCCTCGCGCCAGGTGGGCGAGCTGAAGGAAGCCGTGCTGGAAGCCATTTTGGAGGGCGAAGTGCCCAACGAGTGGGCGCCCGCCTACGCCCTGCTGCTGGCGCGCGGCGCGGCGCTGGGCCTGGCGGCGGTAGCCAAGGAGTAGCGGCTGATTTTGGCGCTACGCGCCGGCCGCGCATTCTTTCCTAACTACCTGATTCTATGCTGCTAATTACTCAATTGCCCGCTACGCTCTTTACCCATACCGAGGAGGGCGTGGTGGCCAGCGTGCAGTGGCTCAAGCTGGGCGTGGAGGTGGTGGGCGCGCTCATTATTTCGCTGGGCATTTTGGCGGCGGGCGGGCTGCTGGTGCGGGCGCTGCTGGCCCGGCGCACGGCCGATTTCACGGCCATCCGGCTCACGCTGGCCCGCTACCTGGCGCTGGCGCTGGAGTTTCAGCTCGGGGCCGACATCCTGAGCACGGCCATTGCGCCGAGCTGGGAGCAGATTGGCAAGCTCGGGGCCATTGCCGTAATCCGCACGGCGCTCAACTTTTTTCTGTCCAAGGAGATGCAGCAGGAGCACCAGGCAGGCGGGACCGAGCCGGAGGTGGTAAACCGCTCACCAGAAGACTACTAGCGCTGGGCAAGTACTAAAAGCACGGTGGGTAATAATAGTGAGCTGGCAAGTTGCAACATTTGAAGCTAACTGCTTATACTTGTGGTAGATTCCCACCTATTCTAGTACTTTTCAATGAATAAATTTTTACTTTACATAACCGGCAGGCTGCAAGCGCTGGCCCTCGCCTGGGTGCTCAGTGTAGGCGCGGCTTTGCCGGGCCTTGGCCGCTCGCCGCAGCTGCTTATTGGCGCCCCGGCTGCCCTCACTATCACGGGGCGCATTATGAATGATAAAGGGACGCCGCTGCCCGGCGTGTTTATCACGGTGAAAGACGCGGCGGTCAGCGCTACTACCAATGCGGCGGGCAACTTCTTGCTGAACAGTGAGTTGCTTAACCCCGTGCTCACGCTTAAGTGTGCCGGCTACCAAACCCAAACGGTGGCGCTGAAAGTGGCCGGCCCGGTTACCATCACCATGCACCCGGTGGGGGTGGCCGGCAGCGCCCCCGCCGCGGGCCTCGAAGCCGTGAGCGGCCTGGTTAACCTGGCCGACGAGCAGCCTACCTACCCCGGCGGCGTGGAGGCCTACCGCACCTACTTGCAGCAAAATGTGCATTACCCCGAGGAGGCCAAGGCCAAAAACGTATCCGGCGATGTATTCGTCAGCTTCGTGGTCGATGAAGCGGGCCGCATCCTCGACGCGGAGGTAGCCAAAGGCATCGGCGCGGGCCTCGACGAAGAAGCCCTGCGCCTGGTGCGCCTCATGCCCTGGTGGACGCCCGGCCGCCAAAATGGCAAGCCCGTGCGGGTGCCCGCCACCCTGCGCATTCGCTTCAACATGCAGCAACAACCTTAACAATTAATAATTAACAATGAGCAGTGAGCAGTGAGCAAAAGAACGTCATGCTGACGACAGGAAGCATCTCGCTTGAATCGTTGCAGGAAGTGATTTTACTGCCGCGAGCGAGATGCTTCCTTCGTCAGCATGACGTTCTTTTGCTCATTGCGCACTGATTCTAGCCCTGGCGCGCGCCACGTCCTCCGGGGTGTCGATGCCGAAGGCATCTAATTCAGTGACAGCGGTTTGGATTGGGAAGCCGGCTTCCAGCCAGCGCAGCTGCTCCAGACTTTCGGCCAGCTCCAGGGGCGAGGGGGGCAGCAGCGTGAGCTGGCGCAGCACGGCGGGCTGGTAGGCATACAAACCCAGGTGGCGGTAGTAGCGGTGGTGGCGCAGCCACTCGGCGGCGGGGTGCTGGCGCTGGTAGGGTAGGGGGTGGCGGCTGAAATACAGCGCGTTACCGTGCTGGTCGGTCACTACTTTGGGCAGGTGCGGGCTGAATAACTCTTCCTCCGTGCGCACGGGCTTGATGAGCGTGGCGATGGCCGGCGGCGGGTTTTGGGCAAATAACCCGACCAGCGCGTTAATCTGCGCGGGGTGAATAAACGGCTCATCGCCCTGAATATTCACGATGCAGCTCACCGCGGCCGGCTGGCCCAGCAGCTCGAAGGCCTCCCACACCCGGTCGGTGCCGCTGGGATGGTTGGCCTGCGTGAGCACCGCCTCGCCCCCAAAGCCGCGCACGTGGTCGAGAATGCGCGCATCGTCGGTGGCTACCACCACCCGTGCCAGGCCCGCTAGGCGGGCCTGGGCAACTACGCGCTGTATCATCGTTTGGCCGCCCAGGTCTACCAGGGGCTTGCCGGGCAGGCGCGTGGAAGCATAGCGGGCCGGAATAATACCGAGAGCAGACATAGTAGGTAATGAGCAGTGAGCAATGAGCAATGAACAGAGAGCAATTGGGTAGCTGTACCAACCCTAACCCAGGGGCCAACCGGCCCGCTGCGGGCCCGAAACTACCGCCGCCCGGCCGCTAGCTATTTACTTTGCCTACCGCTGGCACTGAGCCGGGGCCGGCCGAGAGTTGGTTTTGGTACACATTTAGCTTTGCTTCTGCGCATGAGTCTGTTTGCTTCCTTCTTGATACTTAGTTCGTTGCACGGCCCACTGGCCGCCTTGCCCCCCAGCCACCGCCTGCCCGCCGACTCCATTGGCCAGGAAACGCGCAATGGCCAGCGCTTTGTGCGCCACCGCGTGGCCCAGGGCGAAACCATGTTTGCCCTCAGCCGCCGCTACAAGGTGACGGTCGAGCAGCTTACGGCGGCCAACCCGCAGCTCAAAAACGGCCTGGGCATTGGCGAAGTAGTGCTGGTGCCGCGGCCCGGCGGCCCGGCCGGCAAGGCCGCCGCGGCCCCGACAACGGCGGCAACTCCTGCTAAAGCTGCCGCGCCTACCACCACGGCCATGCCCGACCGCTACACCGTGGCCAAAGGCGAAACGCTGTTTGGCATTGCCCGCCGCTTCAACCTGTCGCCCGCCGAGCTGCTGCAGCTCAACCACTTGCCCAGCGGCGGCTCGGTGCGCGTGGGCCAGGAGCTGCTGCTGCGCGCCGCCGAGGCCGGGGCGCCCGCAGTTGCCGCCGCCACCCCGGTAGCCGTTGCCACCCGCCCCACCGCCGCCCCGGAGACTACCGCGCTGAAAGTGAGCCCCACCGCGCCGGCCCAGATTGCCACCGTAACCGCCGCCACGCCCGCCGAACGGCGCGAGGAAGCCGCCGAAACCCGCAGCCCCACCCACGCCAGCGAGCTGGTGAAGCGCACCACCGACGTGGGCATCGCCGCTCCCATCGGCAACAGCGGTACCGATAAGTACCTGGCCCTGCACAAAACGGCTCCCGTGGGCACTATCATGCAGGTAAAGAACCAGATGAATGGCCAGTCGGTGTACGTGCGTGTCATCGGCGCGCTGCCCGACACCGGCGAAAACGAGAACATCCTGGTGCGCCTCTCGCCCCGCGCCGTGCAAAAGCTGGGCACCACCGACGCCAAGTTTCGCGTCGAAACCAGCTTCGTGCCGTAGGGCTTGAGCGGAATTAAACGCCCTACTAGAACGTCCTGCTGAGCTTGCCGAAGCATCTCGCTCGCCTCGTTGGAATAGTAACCCAACGGCGCGAGCGAGGTGCTTCGGCAAGCTCAGCAGGACGTTCTAATTTTTTGCCAAGGTTAAGTTGATGAATAACACAAGATTAAACGAGCTGCGCACCCTGCTCGATGCGCGCGCCGACCAGTACAACCAACCCGCTTTTCTGCTCAAAGACCCTATCAGCATTCCGCACCGGTTCAGCCAGTTGCAGGATATTGAAATCAGCGGCCTCTTTGCCGCGCTGCTGGCCTGGGGCCAGCGCCCCACCATCCTCAAAAAAACCGCCGAGCTGCTGGCGCGCATGGACGATGCGCCCTACCAGTTCGTGACCGAGCACCAGGACGAGGACCTCAAAAAGCTGCTCAAATTTTGCCACCGCACCTTCTGCGACACCGACCTGCTGTACTTCGTACACTGGCTGCGCTGGTTCTACGAAACGCATAACTCGCTGGAAGACGCCTTTTTACGCGGGGCCACCATGCGCGAGCGACTCATCAACTTCCACGACCTGTTTTTCAGCCTGCCCGACGCCCCGGCCCGCACCCGCAAGCACGTGGCTACGCCTGCCCGCAACTCGGCCTGCAAGCGCCTCAACATGTACCTGCGCTGGCTGGTGCGCCGCGACGATAACGGCGTCGATTTCGGCCGCTGGACGCGCATTTCGCCCAGCGAATTAATCTGCCCCATCGACGTGCACGTCGAGCGCCAGGCGCGGCTTTTGGGCTTATTAAAGCGCGATAAAGTAGACTGGCCCGCTGCCGAGGAACTCACCGCTAATCTGCGTTTATTAGACCCGAACGACCCGGTGAAGTACGATTTTGCGTTGTTTGGGGAGGGCGTGGGATGATTAGGGTGTAATGATTAGTTGCTAACAACAATCAAGCAACTCGTGGTACCACAGTTTTTTCAATTATGCATTCGCAATTCGAATTGAAACTATGCAATTATACACTTTTTGCTTGGCTTGGCTTTATAGGCTTACTGGCCTCACTAGGGTTAGCAGGCTTAATATTGGAAGTTAGTAATTTACCCAAAGGAAATTTACAGTTTATAGCTTTCTTTTTCGTTGCGGGAAGTGGTTTTTATGGGGTATACAGGCTGCTAAAGAAAGTGGTAATAAGCGATGCTCTTCTCACAGTTGAGCCTGGCTCCCTGGCTATTAGGTATCTAGGTACTGACAGAACGATTAAGATTCTGTTCGCTGAAGTGGCCACATATCGCGATGAGTTTTTGCGCGATGGCCGGGAACTGCGGTTTCATCTGCATTCTGGCAAGAAGGTGAAGTTAGCCGTTAATTCTTTTTTAGGGCCTACTGGTGACTATGATGGTCTTCTCCGGGCTATACAGCATGCCATAGCGAAACTTAACGCTACTCACCCAGTGCTAATAGGTCGCGAGAAAAGTTTTTTCGAAAAGCCATTCGCTACCATTCTGCTCGTAGTTATTAGCGCAGTGATTTTACTCGGAGTTGGTGATATACTTATTAAGCATAAACCATTAAAAGGAAATTTTATCTCTGCTATCGGTGCGTTTATTAGTTACGCCGGTATGTGGTATACGGCCCGCGCGCGACAAAAACAGCCGTAACGAGTTACTTTAAAAACGGAAGCCTAAGTATTATGTTCCAAAACTCCAAAGGCCCCGAGCTGCCCGCCTGGGTATTCCTGGCCCTGCGCCTGGGTGCGCTGGTAGCTGTGGCCATCGCCGCCGTAGTCATATCCCGTTGCACCGCCTAACCTTCTGCGGTTCTTCTGCGAAACCCTCCGCGTCTTCTGCGGTGAAAACACCGGGCGCGCCGAATCTTCCCGCCCCATTTGCTGTTTTACCTTCGCGGCCAGTTAGCCAATTTTCCCGCTCGTATTCGATTTGTTAGTACCCCAAAACTTTGAGGCCAAGATTGGCTTCACCACCCTGCGCGAGCTGCTGGAGCAGCTTTGCCTCTCGGCCCTGGGCCGGCAGCACGTGGCCAATATGCAGTTTATCACCCAGCACGAGCAGCTTAGCAAGCTGCTGGCCCAAACCGACGAGTTCCGGCAGCTGCTGGCCGGCGGCAGCGAGTTTCCGGGGGCCTATTACTACGATGTGACGGTGCACCTCAAGCGCGCCTCGCTGCCCGGCGCTTACCTCGACGCGGCCGCGTTCTTTGAGGTGAAGATGAGCTTGCGCACCATCCGCTCGGCGCTCACGTTTTTCACCCAGGCCGCCGAAAACCTGTACCCCAACCTGCGCCTGCTGGGCATCGGCATTCAGGCCGACCGCAACCTGCTGGC
>CAXTFI010000273.1:0-5928 GCA_964243255.1 uncultured Hymenobacter sp. | reverse complement strand
GTCCAGCACCGCGTCCTGGCCCAGCACGGCAGCATCCATTGCGGCGCTATCGGCCGCGTCCCCTTCGACGACGCGCACGTTCGCCGGGGCTTGATATTCAGCTGCGTGGCGCACAAAAGCCGTGATGTGGTGGCCCGCCGCCACTGCTTGCTCCACTACTGCGCGCCCGGTTTTGCCGGCGGCTCCGATGACTAGCACGTTCATACTTTCAGGTTGATAAGTTTTCCAGGCGGATTATTCCGACCAAAGCAAGGCTTCACTACCCGCCTACAGCCCGTGGTGGTCAAAATCGATGAGCAGGTTATTGTCCACGAATTGCGCGCCCGCATCGTAGGCGTCGTAGCCAGCCGTGTCGTGGTCGAGCCAGGTAGCGACGGTGCCCAGCAGAGTAGCCCGGCCGTTTTTGACCAGTACTTCGATGGCTTGATTATGCAGGCTGGCCGACCAGAAATAGCGGTTGCGGATGCGCTCGGCTAGCGCGAAGTCGGGGTTAGCGCGCGGCTGGGCAATGGTTTGGTAGCCGTCGAAATTAGGGCTGGCGGGCACGCTCACCCAGTTATCTACTTCGGCCACGCCATTGACGCCCGACACCACCGCTCCGGTCTGCGCCTGCTCGAAGTGGCTGCTGACGTGCCCGTAAAGCGAGGCCTTGCCATTGAGCACGTACACGCTGAAATCGCGCTGGCCCACGTAGGGGTCGCGGGCCAGCGCCTCGCGGATGGTCTGGCCGATGTGCAGGTCGGGGATAAAGCGGTTAGTGCGCACCTTCAGCAGGTTATGCACGTCCCACACGCCCACGATGTGGCGGGCGTCGCGTTCAGCCTCCTGCTTGGCGCGCAGGTTGGGCACGGCTCCGCTCAGCGTCACCACGCCATTGTGCACCGCCACCAGCGGCTGGGACGAGCGCACGCGCGGGTCGTAGCGGAAGGCATCGCGCACGGCCTGGGCAATGTCAGTATCCGAGCGCGTAGCCAGCTTGTCGCGCCGCAGCTCGTGGCCCAGCGCCCAGTAAGCCACCAGCAGGTCGCGGGCCTCGACGCGGGTGGCGCCGGCCTGGTAGGCGGTGGCTTCCACGTGCGCCTTCTCGGCCGCCGTGCCCACCGTGCCGCTCAGGTGGACCACCCGGTCAGTGGTTTGCACTTCCACCAGGGCGCTGTTCACCCGAATGTCCCAGGCCAGCAGTTCGCGGATTTGGGTGCTGATTTCCTCGTCCGAATTCTGAATTTCGCCCCATTGGACAAGCAGGGCTTCGAATACGAGGCGCCGCACCCCACGCACGCCCCGCACCACGTGCAATACCAGCTCTTTCTCGGCCCACGTTTGCACAGTGCCGGTGAGGGTAACCACTCCATCGGCGGCGGCGGCCTGCACCGAATAGTCGGTGGTGGCGGGGTCGTCGGCCAGGGCTTTGGCCACGTGGTGCTGCAACTCCTCGTCGGGTACGTCGGGAGTACTGATGAGCACTTCGTTGACTACCCCGCGCACCCCGCGCAGATTCAGGGCAATTTCTTCGGCCCGCTCCCGCGAAAGCAGGTTATCCGTAATGCCGGTCAGCAGCACAATGCCCTCGTGGGTCGTCACGTCAATCAGGTGCGCGGCTACTCCTTTTTTAGTGAGGAAGAACAGCTCGATAGCGGCCGTGATATCGGCATCGGCCACGTGCTCAATGGTCTGTTCGAAGGTTTCGAGGGTTTGCATACTACTTACTACTTAGGTAGAGGGGTAGGGAAAAATCAGCAGCCTGGCGCCGCTCGCAACTAGGCGGGGCAGCACCAGCAGCAGCAAAATTCACCGCTGCCCCCGGCCCTTACCTTGACGATAATCTTTTGAGAGCATGACGTTTGTCAAGCCGCTCCCCTACCTCACCCTAGGCACGCACAAACCACTCGACGGGGCGGCGCGGACTCACGGGCGCGGCGTAGCTTTCGACGTAGCCCAGGCGCAGCACAAACTGCACGGGCGCGCCCAGGCCCAGGCGCTGCCCCAGGCCGGCGGGGCCGGGCGCTTCCTCCAGCACCTGCGTCATGGGGTGAATGGCGATATTCAAGGCCTTTGCCTTAAGCCAGATGCGCGCCAGCCGCCGGCCAGCATCGAGCAGGGCGGGCACCGACTCGTCGGGGCTGGTGAGCACGAGCCAGCCGCCGTGCGTGGCCAGCTGGTCGGCCACTTGCGTGAGGCCGCGCCGCCGAAAATCGGGCGTGAGCACGCGGGCGCTGTCGTAGAAATGCCGCACCAGCCAGCCGGCGGGGCCGTTGATGCCCATGCCGGCGGCCGTGAGGCCGTCGCGGTGGCGCTGCACGGCGGCGGCATCCCAGCGCACCCAGTGGGCCAGCTCGCGCTGGGCAGGGTCGTGGGCGGTTTGGTGCTGGTTAGCCAGCAGCGTGGCAGTGGTGAGGTAAGCGCTTGGCTCAGAAGCGGGGGGTAGGAAATGGTCGTGCGCGGCCTCGCCGGCGGTCAGCCGCTGCACGTCGGCGGGCTGAATGGGCACGGCCGAAAAACCCGTGCGCAGGGTGCGCCGGCCCAGCAGGGCCGTGAGGTCGGGGTAGGCGGGGCCGGGCCGGCGTTCGAGTGTTACTTCCAGCACGTCGGCAGCCTGCCGGGTAGTGGCCAATACTTGCCAGCGGCACTGGTAGCCGAAGTGAGCGGCGGCGTATTCCAGGCTCTGCGCAAAAGCGCCCAGCGAGAGCATCGTTTCGCGCTGGGCGGGGTCTACCACCGGCAGCCAGCCGCGCGGGTCGTTGCCGATTATCCAGTGGTAGGGGCCTAGCAAATGCACGGTCCAGGGCTGGGTGTTGTGGCCGCTGGGGGCCAGCGAAGCCAGGTACAACATCCGGCGCGCATCGGCGGGCAGCTGGGCCGGCGAGAGCGGGCGCAGGGGTTCTTCTGCCTGGCGCTGGGCTGTGCCAGTGGTGGCTTGGTCCCAGGCGTAGTAGCCCAGTAGGCCGGTGCCCGCGGCCGCCGCAGCGGCTACCGGCAAAAAGTGGCGACGGTTCATAAATCAGGACAGGAAAAGGAGCGAGAAAAAACTAATCGCCTACCCTACTCAGGAAGCCGGGCTGAGGCCGGTGAGCACGACGCTGGCGTACTCGGCGGCGGTGGCAGAGCCAGCCGGCGCGGCCACGGGCACGGCCGCCGTGGGCAGCACCAGCACCGGCACGGGGCAGTCGGCCAGCAGCCGGGCCGTCACGCTGCGGTGAAACAGCTCGCCCAGGTAGCTGCGCTGGCGGGCAAACACCACCACCAAATCGGCCTGGGTGTCGCGCACGGCAGCCAATACGCCTTCGGCGTAATTATCTTCTAGATAGCCCCTTACTTCAGGGGCCGGCAGCCCATCGACCAGGCCGCTATCCTGCACGGCGCGCAGGGCCGCCGCGCAGCCCGCGTCGTCCTCGACCCCGCCCGAAACGTGGGCTACCACCAGTTCAGTGCCGGGCAGGGCCAGCAGCGAGTGCAGGGGCCGGGCGGCCGGGGCCAGGGCAAAGGCTTCGCGGTCGGCGGCCAGCAGGATGCGGCGTGGGGCCGGGCCGGCCGGGGCGAGGGCGGGTACCACCAGCACCGCGTGCTGGCCAGCGCGCAGCAGCTCGGCGCAGTCGGCCACCACGCCGGCCGCGGGGTGCTCGGGGTCGGGCTGGCTGAGCACGAACAAAGCCGGGTGGTAGCCGGCCGCCAGGTCGCGGGCAATGGCGGGCAGCAGGTCGGTGGTGACCACCACGGTGGCGGGCGTGCGCAGCTCGGCGGCCTGCCGGTGCAGGGCGGCCGTGGTGTCAGTTTCGGTCGCTAACTCGGCTTGGCGGAAGCGTTCGCCCACTATCAGGTAAGGGTCGAACAGCGCGGCGCGGTTGACATGTAGCAGCACCAGTTTGCCCCCTAGGGCCTGGCCCAGCGTATCGGCGTAGCGCTCGGCGTGGCGGGCGGCGGCGTAGAAGCCAGCAAAAACAACGAGGGTAAGGGCCATTATTTCAAGGGAAAAGAGCGAGGAGTAAGCAAAGGGTTATCAAGGCGTTTGCCGGCGGGACCATCGACCCCGCTGCCTCAATTCACACGATTTTCAGGGCGGCCGGGGGCGTGCCCCGAAAGGCATCCAGCTGGGTGATGCGGTCCAATTTCACGGGGCGCTGGGTGCGGGCTGACTCGTAGAGCGCGGCCATGATTTTCTGGTCCTGCAGGCCCTCCTCACCGGGGGTGTAGGGGCGCTTGTTTTCGACCACGCAGCGGGCCATGTGGTCGAGCTCGGCGGCAAACTGGTTGTGCTCGGCCACCACCGCGTTTTCGCGGATTTCCTGGTCGCCCACCGCGTGGGAGGCTTCGAGGTGCAGGCGACTGAAATCGAAGGCCGGGTCCATACCAAACCAGCCGCCCCGGTCGCCGTGGCAGCGGTAGCGGCGGGCCTTGTGCAGGCCGTAGCTGGTGGAGCAGCTGGCGAGCGTGCCGCTCGGAAATTTCAGCCAGAACAGCATCGTTTCTTCCACCTCCAGAAAGCGCACGTCGCCGGGCGTGCTGTAGGTGATGGCCGTCACTTCCTCGGGCTCTTCGCCCAGTAGGTAGCGAATGGTATTCAGGCAGTAGAGGCCCACGTCGGGCAGGGCTCCGCCGCCGGCCATTTGCTTGTTGAGCCGCCACTGGGTGGGCTCGCCGTAGTGAAAGGTGATGTTGGCATCGATGAGCTTGATGGTGCCGAAGCGCTTGGCCCGCGCCCACTGCTGGGCGAGCTGAGTGTGGGCGTCATACTGCATGCGGTAGGCAATCATGAGGTGCTTGCCGGCCTGGGCGCAGGCGGCTATCATGCGCTGGGCGGCCTCCGGGGAGGTGGCCATGGGCTTTTCGCAGAGCACGTGCTTGCCCGCCCGGGCCGCGCGCACCGTGAATTCCTCGTGCATGGCATTGGGCAGCACGATGTAGACCACGTCCACGGCGGGGTTATTCTTGAGCTGGTCGAACGTGTCGTAGCTGTACACGCTCTGCTCCGAGATGCCGTACTGGCGCGCCACTTTGCGGGCCTTCTCCGGACTGCTGCTCACCAGGGCCACCGGGCGGGCGTAGGCACTGCTGGCAAAGGCGGGCAGAATCTGGCCCAGAGCCAGCGTGCCCAGCCCCACGATGGCAAAGCCCACGCGCTTATCGGGGTTTTGGGGGGCGGGCAGCGGGCCACCCTGCTGCTCGGTGGGGGCGGTGAGGTTGGTCAGCTCGATGGGTAGCAGGTCAGAGCGCAGATGCAGGTCCTTGTCGATGGGCCCCCGCCCCGCCCGCTGGGCAAAGGCCCGCGGGCTGGCCCAGCCGCCCAGCAGCGTGGCCGCAAACAGCCCGCTGCCCGCCTGGGTTAGAAACCGGCGGCGGCCGGGCGTGGCATGGGGCGCGCAAATGCCGGCACTCAAGTTGGGGTCTGGTAGCATCAGGTCAGTATTAGGTAAAGTGAAAGCGAATCGGGCACTTGCCAGGCGGGCAGCCGAAGCCGGCCGGATGAGGATAAGACCGACAGCGTTAGTCTTTTTCGGGGCCCATGTGCGCGGCGAGCAGCAGCACGGGCACCTGCGAGTAGCGTATCACATCGGCGATGACGCTGCCGTTGAATACTTTGTGCGCCCAGCCGTGGCCCTGGTCGAGCAGTACCACCAGGTCGGCTTCCAGCTCATCGGCGGCCAGCCAGATGCCCGACGCCGGGCGCGCGTCCACCACCTTGCGCAGTGCGGCCTGGGCCAGCGCCGAGGCCAAGCCGCACTGTCGGGCTGCGCGCAGTCCGGTTTGGCCATCGGTGGGCTCGTCGGGCGAGAGGACGGTGGATACGAATGCTTGGCACCCCAGAATGTCCAGCTGCGGCCCCAGCAGCTGCGCCTCGGGTGAGAGCTGAAAAGGCCGGTCCTCCACGGCCAGCAGCAGGCGGCGGGGCGGGTGCAGGGCGGCCAGGGGCAGGTTTTCGGGCACCAGCAGCAG
>CAXTFI010000272.1:0-5930 GCA_964243255.1 uncultured Hymenobacter sp. | reverse complement strand
CGGCGGGCCTCATCGTGGGCATCATCGCCCACATCGGCTACCACTGGCTCAGCATTCTGGTCGAGCGAATGGTGTTCCGCATGGAAAACTCGGCCGTCGAGTTCATGGACATCCTGCAGGATAATTAGGAATTATGAATTAAAAATTATGAATTGCTACTGAGTAGCCAGGGTGTCAATTCATAATTCATATTTCCTCATTCATAATTCAAAGAAGTGAATCTTTCCCGCCGCCGTCGCCTGTCTTCCCACGTCGAAACCAGCTCGATGAACGACATCATGTTCTTCCTGATGCTGTTCTTCCTGATTGTGTCCACGATGGTTAACCCCAACGTTATCAAGCTTTTGCTGCCCAATGCCAAAAGCAGCAAGCAGGTGATGAAGCAGCCCATCACGGTGAGCATCAACGCGGCGGGCGAGTATTTTGTGAATAAAAAGCCCGTTACGGCCACCACCCTCGAGCCCGAGCTGCGCGCCCTCATCGCCCCCGGCCAGCCCGCCGAAACCCAGCCCACCGTAGTGCTGCGCGTCGATGCCGGCCTGAACGTGCAAAAGCTGGTAGACATACTCGAAATCGGTAACCGCTTAAAAATGAAGATGGTAATGGCCACGCAGTCGCAGCAGCGCTAAGGTCAACTAGCAGTCAGCAAGTAGCAATTTTGTAGTCCCACTTATTCTGGCTGGCAGTGCAAGCTACTCGTTCCAGGAGGTCAAGCCCAGGCAGCGCGCAGAGTGCCGCAAGCATTGATAATTGTTCACTGATAATTGCTAATTGAAAAGATGGCCCTCGACTATCCCGAAGAGCACCGGCGCGAAGCCCTGGGCATCACGGCTGCCGTGGTGCTGCTGCTGGTGCTGCTGTGCTTCTTTCTGAAGTTCAACGGCCCCAACCCGCCGCTCGACCTGCTCGGCGGCGATGGCGTAGAGCTGAACTACGGCCTCGACCCGGCCGGCTCGGGCGACACGCAGACGCTGGCTACCGCCAATGCGTCCCAAAACAAGGAAGACTCACGCCCGCCCGCCGCGCAGCCCAACCCCACGCCTCAACCCGCTCAGCCGCAGGTGGTGCGCGCCGCCCCGGCCCAGCCCGCGGCCCAGGAAAAAGTAATCACCAGCGACGCCGAAGATGCCGGGGCCAGCGCCCCGCCCGTGGAAAAAGCTGCCCCCAAGCCCGCCGAGGCCGTGCGCGAAACGCCCAAGCCCCGCGAGCAGCCCCGCACCCTGTACACGCCCAAGGGCAGCGCCGCGGGCGTGGCCGGCGGCAACGGCACGAGCGGCACCAGCAGCGCACCCACCGGCAACAGCAACGGCGACCACCCCGGCACCGTGGGCGACCAGGGCGACCCCCGCGGCTCGCTCAACGCCAAGGCCCTCTACGGCGAGCCGGGTAACGGCGGCAGCGGCTCGCGCCCCGGCAGCGGCGGGGGAGGCGGCCTCGAAATGAGCGGCTGGCGCTTCGACAACCCGCCCGTGGTCGAAGCCTTGGACGATAATCCCGGCGTGGTACGTTTTAAGATAAAAATCAGTGATGACGGCGAGGTAGAGTCTGTGGTGAAGGTATCCGGCAACGTGTCGCCGGCCCAGGAGCGCCTCTGCCGCGACAAGCTTCAGCAGGCCAACTTCGTCAAAACCAATGCCGGGGCGGGCGGGGCTACTGGCTTCTATACGTTCCGCTTCACGCTGAAATAAATCATTTAACAGTTATCAATTAACAGTTAACAGCCCCGTACTAAGCGGCGCCGGTTTGTTGAATGATAAATGTTAATTGTTAATTGAAAAATGACTTATCCCGAAACCCTGGCCTGGCTCTACGCGCAACTGCCCATGTACCAGCGGGTAGGGGCAGCGGGCTTCAAGAAAGGCTTGGGCAATACGCAGGCGCTGGCCGAAGCCCTGGGCCACCCCGAAGCGCGGTTTAGAAGCGTGCACGTGGCAGGCACCAATGGCAAGGGCTCCAGCTCGCACCTGCTGGCGGCGGTGCTGCAAAGCGCGGGCTACAAAGTGGGCCTCTACACCTCGCCGCACCTGCGCGAGTTTACCGAGCGCATCCGGGTGAATGGGCAGGAGCTGGCCCCGGCTTACCTGGTGGCGTGGGTCGAGCAGCACCGCGGCTTGTTTGCCGAAATCGAGCCCTCCTTTTTTGAGATGTGCGTGGCGCTGGCCTTCGACTACTTCGCCGCCGAGCAGGTCGATATTGCCGTGGTGGAAGTGGGCCTGGGCGGCCGGCTCGACTCGACCAATATTATTACGCCGCTCGTTGCGCTCATCACCAATATCAGCTACGACCACCAGGCCATGCTGGGCAACACGCTGCCCGAGATAGCGGGCGAAAAGGCCGGTATCATCAAGCCCGGCCGGCCGGTGGTGGTGAGCCAGACGCAGCCTGAAGTAGCCGCGGTTTTCGCAGCCAAAGCCCGGCAAGAGGGAAGCCCGCTGCTGTTTGCCGACACGCGCTACGAGGCGCGGGTGGCCGGCCCTGCCGCGCCTCGTAGTGCGGCCGCCGTACAGCAACTCGACGTGCAGCGCGACGGTCAGCCGTGGCTGCTAGGCGTAGAAATGGGTTTGCTCGGCGATTACCAGCGCCTGAACCTGCCCGGCGTACTGGCCACCCTCGACGAGCTGCGCGCCCAGGGCTTCGTTATCCCCGAAAGCGCCCTGCGCGCGGGGCTGCGCGAGGTAACGCGCCTCACCGGCCTGCGCGGGCGCTGGAGCATCCTGGGCCAGCACCCGCTGGTAATTGCCGATACTGCCCACAACGAGGCCGGCCTGCGGCTGGTGCTAGCCCAGCTGGCGCAAGTGCCACACCAGCAGCTGCATCTGGTTGTGGGGGTAGTTAATGACAAGGATATCAGTAAGATACTGGAGCTGTTGCCGCGCGCGGCCACGTATTATTTCTGCCAGGCCGACATTCCGCGGGCGTTGCCGGCGGCTGAGCTGGCGGCCCAGGCGGCGGCGGCCGGCCTCACGGGCCGCGCCTACGGGCCGGTAGCGGCGGCCGTGGCGGCGGCCCGCGCCGCAGCGGGGCCGGAGGACGTAGTATTCATCGGGGGCAGCACTTTCGTGGTGGCCGAGGTAGCCGAGCTGTACGAGCCGGCGCAAGGGTAGGAGCGACTGCGCTAGCTACCCCAAGTTGCGGCGTATCGCGCCGCCCTACAAAATTTCCAAGTTGGTCCTTCCCCGGTCCGCCGGCGCGAGCCGGCCGGCCGGTTGTCGGTAGAACAGCGAACAGCGCGACCCAAGCACCGGCGCGTAATACGTGCCAACTTGGGTTAGCTAGCCGATATGCCAGGCCGGCCGTAGTTTTGCGGCCCTTTTCGCCACGGCGAAAGAATAAAGCTTGCAAGCGCCGCGTGCTTGCCTTGCTACCTGTTCACTGCTCATTAGAGATACCGTGCCCCGCATCAAGCTTCAGCGCTTCGCCGACAATGCCACCCGCCCCGACATCGTAGAGCCGGGCAAAGCCAGCTTTGGCCAGCTGGCTGGCCGCTGGGCCGCCGATTTTTTTCAGAATCCCCACCCGCTGGTGCTCGAAGTAGGCTGCGGCAAGGGCGAGTACACCGTGGGCCTGGCCCAGCAGCAGCCCGACCACAACTTTCTGGGCCTCGACATTAAGGGCGAGCGCATTTGGCGGGGCAGCACCCGCGCCGCGGCGCTGGGCCTCACCAACGTGGGCTTCCTGCGCCTCATGGCCCACCAGCTGACCGCGCATTTTGGCCCCGGCGAACTCAGCGAAATCTGGATAACGTTTCCCGACCCGCGCCCCCGCGACCGCGACATTAAGCGCCGCCTCACTTCGCCGCGCTTTCTCAACATGTACCAGGCGCTGCTGGCCCCCGGCGGCGTGGCCCAGCTCAAAACCGACAGCGCAGACCTGTACGACTACACGCTGGAGGTGCTGGCTGCCCGGCCGGGGGCCAAGATTGAGGTAGCCACCCGCGACCTCTACGCCGAAACTGACCCCGCCTTTGCGGCAGCGCAGGCCATCCAGACGCACTTTGAGGGCAAGTACCGCGCCCTGGGGGTGCCCATTAAGTACGTGCGGTTTCGGGTAGGTACGGCGGGCTAGGCCGCGGGCGGGTGGGCTACTGAATGTCGCGCAGTATCTCCTTGGCATTCAGCACGTGGCTGGTGGCTTCGGTGAGCGAGTTGAACACGTAGCGCACGCGGCCCTCGCCGTCGAGCACGTAGGTGACGCGGCCGGGCAGCAAGCCCAGCGCGGCGCGCGGCACGGCGTATTTTTTGCGCAGCTGCCCGTCCGCATCGCTGAGCAGGGGAAAGGGCAGCTGGTACTTTTGGGTGAACTGCTGGTGCGACAGCTCCGTGTCGGAGCTGATGCCGATAACCTCCGCGCCCAGGTCCGTAAAGTCCTGGTACTGGTCGCGAAACGAGCAGGCTTCCTTGGTGCAGCCCGACGAGCCATCCTTGGGGTAAAAATAGAGCACCACGGGGTGGCCCCGGTGCGCACTGAGCTTGAAAACGGTGCCCGTGGTAGTGGGCAGCTCAAAATCGGGGGCCAGGTCGCCGGTGCGCAGGGCGCGGGCGGGGCTGTTGCGGGCGGCGGTAGTAGTGGGCCGCAGATTCACGGTAAGCGGGGTAGTGCCGCCGGGAGCTACTTTGAGGGCCTGGTCCTCGTAGCCGGCGTAGCCCGCCACCAGGGTACTGCTGGTGCCGGCGGGCAAATCCAGGGTGAAGCGGCCGCTGGCGTCGGTGCTGATGACCTGGGCCGTGCCCTGCACGGAGAGCGTAGCCCCCGGCAGCGGGCGGCCCAGGGGGCTGAATACGCGGCCCGTGAGGTGGTAGGTAGGGCTATTGGCGGGGGCAGTGGGTAGCTGCATGGCCACTAGCGTAGTGAGCGGATTGGGCTTGGTAGTTTGCGCTTGCGCGGCCAGGGTAAGGGTAGCGCCGAGGGCGAGGAGCAGGGTCGGGAAATAAGACATGAGCAGAAGCGGATGGCCCGTCGGAAAGTACCCCAGGCGAAGCGGCAACGCACTTACGGCGGGCATCCGGGCGGTGGTTTCTGCGCCCGCCCCGAAAGGGGAGGCTACCCGTTCAACGCCCCTTTATCCTGTTTGAAATTAGGAAATTACCATTCGAAACACGCGGGCGCTGGCTACCCATGCCAAGCGTCCCCCAGTAGTTGCCGGAGGGTTTCTTCGGCAACTACTGGGGGACGCTTGGCCCAAAGGCTTGAGAGGTAGCCTGTCAAAAACGAGTTACGTTTAACAAATGCCTGCTAATCAATTATTTGCAAATAATATGCTAGCTGGTAACCAGCGTAGTTCTCGGGTTAGGGTCCGCCGCGGAGGGCGATGACCCTGACCCGAGAACCGCTGTAAGCAACCCAGGAGCCTAGGCTTCTTCCAGCGCCTCAAATACGGCCTCCAGCTCCGTGAAGTCGCGCAGGCCGGGCTTGATTTCGTCGCCCCCGGCCAGGATGAGGCCCGCCGGGTGCACCCGCTGGGCCAGGTCGGCGGCTTCGGTGGGGTTGGTGGGGCCGGCCAGCCACAGGGGCGTTTGCCGGGCCAGGCCGTGCCAGTAGGCGTAGTCGGCCGGGTAGGGGTGGGGCGGGGTGGTAAACAGGGCAAACCCCTGCGGCAGGGCGGCCGTGAGGTCGGCAATGGTGGCCGTGAACAGGGGCTGCTTGAGCACGATGGCCATCGGCACCTCAATGATGGCGGGCACGGCCAGCCCCTCGGGCCAGGCCTGGCGGGCGCGGTCGAGGCGCAGCAGCACGCCCGTGAGGCCGCATTCCTCTACCAGGCGGTTGATTGCGGCCCCGGCCACGTGGCCAAACTCGCCGATGATATCGACGCCGGCCACCCAGCCGGCCAACTCGCGGGCCGTGGCCGCATCCACGGCGCCGGGCAGGTGGGCATCGAGCGTGAAAATGAGGCCCTGGGCCCCCATGCCGGCGCAGTAGCGGGCGTCGGA
>CAXTFI010000271.1:0-5959 GCA_964243255.1 uncultured Hymenobacter sp. | reverse complement strand
CTGCTCGCTGGGCCAAAACGTGTTTGTGGCCGACGGCGTGACGCTGGGCCGCAACGTGAAAGTGCAAAACAACGTGAGCCTCTACGGCGGCGTGGTGTGCGAAGACGACGTGTTTCTGGGCCCCTCCGTGGTGTTTACCAACGTTAAAAACCCGCGCAGCGCCGTGCCCCGCCGGGGCGCGGGCCACTACCAAACCACCTACCTCGAGCAGGGCGTCAGCATCGGGGCCAATGCCACGCTGGTGTGCGGCATCCGGCTGGGGCGCTACGCCTTTGTGGGCGCGGGCAGCGTAGTCACGCGCAACGTGCCGGCCTATGCCCTGGTATATGGCACGCCCGCCCGCCCGCAGGGCTGGCTGAGCGCCGCCGGCCACCGCCTCGCCTTCGACGCGCACGGCCGCGCCACCTGCCCCGAAGGCGGCGAGCACTACCAGCTAAGCCCCGATAAAAAGCTGGTGCAAGCAATGAATTGATAATGGGCGGTTTATATCGACCAAGCAATTCATAACTCCTAATTTATAATTCATAATTACTCAGAAGTGTACGAAGAACTCCTCCGCAAAGAAGCCAAGCTGGCCGTGATTGGCCTCGGCTACGTGGGCCTGCCCATCGCCCTCGAATTTGCCAAGCAACTATCGGTTATCGGCTTCGATATCAACGCGGGCCGCGTTGAGATGATGCGCAACCACCAGGACCCCAGCGGCGAGCTCGACAGCGCGGCGTTTGCCGGCTGCGACATCACCTTTACCGACTCGCTGGAGGTGTTGCGTGAGGCGCGGTTCTTTATCGTGGCCGTGCCCACGCCCATCGACGAGCACGCCCAGCCCGACCTGCGGCCGCTGCTCGGCGCCTCGGGCTCGGTGGGTAAAGTGCTAAAAAAGGGGGACTACGTGGTGTTTGAGAGTACCGTGTACCCCGGCTGCACCGAGGAAGACTGTATTCCGGTGATGGAAAAGCTGTCGGGCCTGAAATACCACCAGGACTTCAAAGTGGGCTACTCGCCCGAGCGCATCAACCCCGGCGACAAGGAGCACACCCTCACCAGCATCGTGAAAGTGGTAGCCGGCTGCGACGCCGAAAGCCTCGACGTGGTGGCCAAAGTGTACGAGCTGGTGGTGAAAGCCGGCGTGCACCGCGCCAGCAGCATCCAGGTGGCCGAAGCCGCCAAAATTATCGAAAACACCCAGCGCGACGTCAACATCGCCCTGATGAACGAGCTATCGATGATTTTCGACCGCATGAACATCAATACCTACGAGGTGCTCGAAGCCGCCGGCACCAAGTGGAACTTCCTCAAGTTCAGCCCCGGCCTGGTGGGCGGCCACTGCATCGGCGTCGACCCGTACTACCTGACGTACAAGGCAAAGGAGCTGGGCTACGACGCCAAGGTTATCCTGAGCGGCCGCACCACCAACGACAATATGGGCGCCTACATCGCCCGCAAAACGGTGCAGATGATGATTAAGCGCGGCAAAGACGTGGCCAAAAGCCGCGTGCTGGTGATGGGCGCCACCTTCAAGGAAAACGTGGAGGATATCCGCAACTCCAAGGTGGCCGACGTGATTCAGGAGCTGCGCAACTTCTCGGTGAACGTGGACATCGTGGACCCCCACGCCAGCTCCGACGAGCTGCACCACGAGTACGGCTTTCGCCTCACGCCGGCCGATAAAATCCGCGCCGACTACGACGCCGTCATTGTGGCCGTGAGCCACCTGCCCTACCTTGGTAAGGATGAGGCCTACTTTCAGTCCATCACGGCCGACAACGCCGTGCTGGTCGATATCAAAGGCCTGTACCGCACCAAGCCCATGCAGGAGCTGCACTACTGGAGCCTGTAACTTAATGAGTAATGATTAGTGGTTAATGATTAATCTTTCGTAACTCATTGGCTGTTAATCATTAATCACTAATCATTAATCATTATGAGTAAGATTTTGGTCACCGGCGGAGCCGGTTACATTGGCTCCCACACCGTGGTCGAGCTGGCGCAGGCGGGCTATGAGCCAGTCATTATCGACGATTTTAGCAACTCGAAGGAGTCGGTGTTGGCGGGGCTGCGCGCCATTTTGGGCCGCGACGTGCCGTGCCACCACATCGACTGCGGCGATGCCGAAGCCCTGCGCGGCGTGCTAAAGCAGGAAGGCAACGTGCAGGGTGTCATCCACTTCGCTGCTTTCAAAGCGGTGGGCGAGTCGGTGGCCGAGCCGCTGAAGTATTTCCAGAACAACGTGGGCTCGCTGCTCACTTTGCTTGAAGTGCTGCCCGAGTTTGGGGTCGAGAGCCTCGTGTTCTCGTCGTCGTGCACGGTGTATGGCGTGCCCGACGCGCTGCCCGTAACGGAGGCCACGCCCACCAAGCCCGCGTCGTCGCCCTACGGCCGCACCAAGCAAATGTGCGAGGACATCGTGCACGACCTCGCCGCCGCGCCCGGCAACAAGCTGCATACCATCCTGTTGCGCTACTTCAACCCCATTGGCGCGCACGCGTCGGCCAAAATCGGCGAGCTGCCGCTGGGCACGCCCAACAACCTGGTGCCCTTCATCACCCAAACGGCCGCCGGCATCCGCGAGAAGCTCACCATCAACGGCAACGACTACGACACGGTAGACGGCACCAATGTACGCGACTACATCCACGTGGTAGACCTGGCCCAGGCGCATATCACGGCCGTGCAGCGCCTACTCGACCGCAAAGCCAGCGACACCGTCGAAACCTTTAATGTGGGCACCGGCCACGGCAACTCGGTGCTCGAAGTGGTGAAAACCTTTGAGCAGGCCAGCGGCCAGAAGCTCAACTACGCCATCGGCCCGCGCCGCCCCGGCGACGTGCCCGCCATCTACGCCGATGCCACCAAAGCGGCCGAGGTGCTGGGCTTTAAAACCACTACTTCCCTGTTCGACTCGCTGGCCAGCGCCTGGAAATGGCAGGAGGCGCTTGTGCGGTAAGCTTTAGCTTGCCGTAAAGACATATGATTGATTACCAGGTTAGTAACTTGTTCATAACCTAAAAACGGCAAGCTAAAGCTTACCGCACTTCCATGAAAATCCTCATCACCGGTGGGGCCGGCTTTATCGGCTCGCACGTCGTTCGCTTGTTCGTCAACAAGTACCCCGCGTACCAGATTCTCAACCTGGATGCCCTCACCTACGCGGGCAACCTGGAGAACCTGCGCGACATCGAGAACGCGCCCAACTACCAGTTTATCAAGGGCGACATTGCCGACCAGTCGTTTATCGACCAGCTGTTTGCCCACGAGGAGCCCGACGCCGTGATTCACCTGGCCGCCGAAAGCCACGTCGACCGCAGCATTACCGACCCCATGGCGTTTGTGAAAACCAACGTCATCGGCACGGTAAACCTGCTCAACGCAGCCAAGAACCTGTGGAAGCCCGATGGCTTTGAAGGCCACACGTTTTACCACGTGAGCACCGACGAGGTATACGGCTCACTGGACTTCGGTCCCGCGCTGTTTACGGAGGAAACGTCGTACGACCCGCGCTCACCCTATTCGGCTTCCAAGGCCAGCTCCGACCACTTTGTGCGGGCCTGGCACCACACCTACGGCCTGCCCATCAAGCTCAGTAATTGCTCCAATAACTACGGCCCCAACCACTTTCCCGAGAAGCTGATTCCGCTGGCTATTCACCGCCTGCGCACCGGCCAGAAGGTGCCCGTGTACGGCAAAGGCGAGAACGTGCGCGACTGGCTTTTTGTGAAGGACCACGCCACGGCCATCGACGCGGTGTTTCACCAGGGCAAGCTGGGCCATACCTACAACATTGGCGGCGTAAACGAGTGGCAGAACCTCAAACTCATTGAGCTGCTTTGCGATGTGGTGGACCAAAAAACCGGCCAGCCCGCCGGTACCTCGCGCAAGCTCATCACGTTTGTGACCGACCGCGCCGGCCACGACATGCGCTACGCCATCGACTCCGGTAAAATCATGCGCGAGCTGGGCTGGAAGCCAAGCGTCACCTTCGAGCAGGGCCTCAGCCAAACCGTGGACTGGTACCTCGCCAACCAGGAGTGGCTCGATAACGTGACCACCGGTGCGTATCAGGACTACAACACTAAGCAGTACGCCGGCCGGTAGGGGCGCGTCGCACGCGCCCGGCCGTTCGCGCCGGGCGGGCCGCGTAAACAATATGCGCCTCAAAGATTTAACGATTCAACGATTCGGGCGCGTGCGACGCGCCCCTACTTATGTACGAAACCCCCTTTACCGACCAGCCGCTCAACGAGTTGAGTTTTCTCGTAACCGGCGGGGCTGGCTTTATCGGCTCCAACCTGGTCGAATACCTATTAAAGCACGGCGCCAAAAAAGTGCGAGTGCTGGACAATTTCTCCAACGGCTTTCGCAAAAATCTGCGCCTGTTTGAGAGCCACGCGGCGCTGGAAGTGCAGGAAGGCGACATCCGCGACCGCGAGGCGTGCGCCCGTGCCTGCCAGGGCATCGACGTGGTGCTGCACCAGGCGGCGCTGGGCTCGGTGCCGCGCTCCATCAACGACCCCGTCACGACCGATGAGGTCAACGTGGGCGGCTTCGTCAAGGTCCTGTTTGCGGCCAAGGAGGCGGGCGTGAAGCGCTTTGTGTACGCGGCCTCGTCTTCGACCTACGGCGACCATCCCGGCCTGCCCAAGGTAGAGGACCGCATCGGTAAGCCGCTCTCGCCCTACGCCGTTACCAAATACGCCAACGAGCTGTATGCCGACGTGTTTGCCCGCACCTACGGCATGGAGATTATTGGCCTGCGCTACTTCAACATCTTCGGTCCGCGCCAGGACCCCGGCGGGGCGTATGCGGCGGTTATTCCGCTCTTTATCGACGCCATTCTGGAAGAAAACGCGCCCACGCTCAACGGCGACGGCGGCCAGACCCGCGACTTCACCTTCGTGGCCAACTGCGTGCAGGCCAACATCCGGGCCGCGCTCACCACCAACCCCGAAGCGCTGGGCCAGGTCTACAACATTGCCGTGGGCGACCGCACCTCGCTGGTCCAGATGTATGACATCCTGCGCGAAGAAGCCCACTCGACCCTGGCGCCCAAGTTTGGCCCCAACCGCGCTGGCGACATCCGCGACTCGCTGGCCGATATCACCAAGGCCGAAACCCGGCTCGGCTACGCCCCGCAGGTGCGCATCCGCGAAGGCTTGCAGCAAACGCTGAGCTGGTTTAAAGCCAACCAGGACTTTATCAAAGAGCGGGCGTAGGGGCGCGTCGCACGCGCCCGGTCGTTGAACGAACAACCGCTGGTCATTTCAGGCACTGAATTCGGGCGCGTGCGACGTGCCCTACACCTAACAACCGGGCGCGTGCGACGCGCCCCTACCACCCATGAAAGGTATTATTCTCGCCGGCGGCTCCGGCACCCGGCTGCACCCCCTCACGCTAGCCGTCTCGAAGCAGCTCATGCCCGTCTACGACAAGCCGATGATATACTATCCGCTGTCGATTCTGATGATGGCGGGCATCCGCGAAATCCTCATTATCACCACGCCCCACGACCAGGCCCAGTTTCAGAAACTACTCGGCGACGGCCAAAACCTGGGCTGCAACTTCCAGTACGTGGTGCAGGCCGTGCCCAATGGCCTAGCCCAGGCCTTTGTACTAGGGGCCGACTTCATCGGCGACGATAAAGTGGCCCTGGTGCTGGGCGACAACATCTTCCACGGCGAAGGCATGGAAGAGCTGCTGAAAGCCAACAGCGACCCCGACGGCGGCGTGGTCTACGCCTACCACGTGCACGACCCCGAGCGCTACGGCGTAGTCGAGTTCGACGAAAACAAAGTGGCTCTCAGTATCGAAGAGAAGCCGGCTAAGCCCAAGAGCAACTACGCCGTGCCGGGCCTGTACTTCTATGATAATGAAGTAGTTGAAATTGCCAAAAACCTGGCGCCCAGCCCCCGCGGCGAGTACGAAATCACGGACGTGAACCGCGAGTACCTGCGCCGGGGCAAGC
>CAXTFI010000270.1:0-5960 GCA_964243255.1 uncultured Hymenobacter sp. | reverse complement strand
CCTTGGGTTTGATGTGCAGGCTGGCCCCGTCGTAGAGGGTGCGCGAGCCAAAGTGGAAGTCGAGGTCGGAGATGGAAATCATGGCGGGGCCGGCTGCGGCCACTGAAAGCAAGTGAGACGATGAGCGGGGGTAGGGCGAAAATCAGCCGCTGGCCCGCGCACAAATGGCCGCGCAAAGGTACGGCCGGTTGGGCAGTAGCGCGAAGCTTCCGCCTTCGTGCGCGCGCACCGCGCGCAGCTGGCGTTTGGGCCGGGTGGCGCGGTTGTGCCTGCTCGCTAGCGCTCGCGCGCGAAGCGGAAGCTTCGCGCTACTGCCCGACCTTTGCCCCATGCCTACCGCTACCAGCCCCGAAACCATCCTGCTCATCGACGACGAAAACCAGCTGCGCGGCATCACGGCGCGCCTACTGGAGCTGGAGGGCTACGCCGTGCTGCAGGCCCCCGACGCCTACCGGGGCCTGGCCCTGCTGGCCGAGCACGCCGAGGCTATCATCCTCATTCTCTGCGATGTGAAGCTGCCCGATGCCCACGGCGTGGAGCTGCTGCCGCGCTTCAAAAAGCTGGCCCCGCTGGCCGAAGTGGTGCTGCTGACCGCCTACGGCACCGTGCCCGACAGCGTGCGCGCCATGAAAGCCGGGGCCTTCGACTACCTCACCAAGGGTGATTCTGACGACCAGCTGGTGGTGGTGGTAGACCGCGCCGTGGCCAAGGCGCGCCTGCAGTGCCGGGTGGCCGAGCTGGAAAAGCAGGTGGGCCAACGCGCTACGTTTGAGACGATTATCGGCCACGCGCCGGCCCTGGAGGCGGCCAAGCACCTGGCCCGCCAGGTGGCGCCCACCGAGGCCACCGTGCTGCTCGAAGGCCCCACCGGCTCGGGCAAGGAGCTGTTTGCCCAGGCCATTCACCAGGCCAGCGAGCGGCGCGCCAAGCCCTTTGTGGCCGTCAATTGCAGCGCCTTTTCCAAGGACTTGCTGGAATCGGAGCTATTTGGCTACAAGAAAGGCGCCTTCACCGGGGCCGGGGCCGACAAAAAGGGCCTGATTGAGGAAGCCAGCGGCGGCACGCTTTTTCTGGACGAAATCGGGGAGCTGGAGCTGAGCCTGCAAGCCAAGCTGCTGCGAGTGCTGGAAAGCCAGGAGTTTATTAAGGTGGGTGATACCCGGCCCACCCGCGCCCACGTGCGCGTGGTGGCCGCTACCAACCGCAGCCTGCGGCAGGAGGCCGAGCAGGGGCACTTTCGGCCCGACTTGTACTACCGCCTCTCGGTGTTTGTGGTGCCGGTGCCGCCGCTCAGCGCCCGCCGCGCCGACGTGCCCGCGCTCACGGCCAGCTTCTTGCGCTACTTTGCTGGCAAGCTGCGCCGCCCCGTGCTGGTGCCCACCGAGGCCGCCCTGCAGCTGCTGCAAGCCTACCCCTGGCCCGGCAACGTGCGCGAGCTGCGCAACGTGCTGGAGCGCGCCGCCATCCTCACGCCGGCCGGCCAGCCGCTCGACGTGGCCGGCCTGCCGCTGGAGGTGCAGCTGGCCGCCGCGCCCGGCCCCAGCGCCAGCCTGGCCCTCGAAGACGAGCGCAGCCTGCGCAACGCCGAGATGCAGCACATCCGGCGCATCTTGCTGGAAGCCAACGGCAATAAGGCCGAAGCGGCGCGGGTGCTGGGCATTGCCCACACCACGCTCTACCGCAAAATTCAGGAGTACGGGCTTTAGGCTTGTAGCGCGGACTTTGTAGTCCGCGCTTACCGGGCGATACAAAGCGCGTACTACAAAGTCCGCGCTGCTACAGCCCCGAAACCGCACTAGCGCTGCACGGCATGCGCTGGCAGGTCGCCGTTGAACTCGCCGTGGGCGGCCCACAGGGCGTAGGCCGCTACCGACAGTAGCTCGGCCATGAAGGGGCGCATGGCGTAGCCCCGGCATTCGAGGCAGTAGCGCAGAAAATCGGGCTCGGCCTGGCTGGTACTGAAGCCGTGGGCTGCCACGGCCGCCCGGCGGGCGGTGGGCAACGAGGCCAGCCAGTCGTAGAAGTCGGTAGCCGTGAGGGGAAAGTTGCTGGTTTGGGCATAGTAGGCCCTGGCGGCGTGGGTTATTTCGGCGAGCAGGTCAGGCATAAGGCAGTTGCCCCGGTTAGGGACGGGCGCGCACCTAAGCCCCCAAATGCGGGGCCAACCACCGCAAAAAGCCGCTGGCGGGCTCGCCGGGCGCTTTTGCCGCGCCCAGGCGCGTAGCACTTTGCACAAGGCCCTAGCAAAACGCTAGTTCATCCGGCCCGCTCACCCGGTAAGGAGGCGCTTGCTTAATACATAATTAATTGATTAATAAATAGCTGCGTAAGATACCGGAAGTCAGTGCCCCGCCTGGCCTCAGCCTTGCAGCCGGTGGGAGCAGGCCCGCTACTGGGCCCGTTCTTTTCTACTACCCATAACTTCCCTTGAAACGGCCGACCTGCTCACGGCCGAGTTTCCCGAGCTGGCCCCCGACCTGCACGCCTCCCACATGCTGGGCAGCGTGTACCGCCAGCTCGATTGCTTTGCCGCCTTCACCCGCCGCGCCCTCTCCGATGGGCGGCTCGAAGTGCTGCGCCACTGCTTTGCCGTGGCCGGCAACCTGCTGCGCCGCGCCGACCGCTACCTCACCAACGCCATCAACAACGTGTACCTGCACGGCCTGCACCTCGACGGCAGCACCGCCGATGCTCACTTGGCGCGCCAGCTTATGCCAGCGCACTTATACCAGGCCTACTGCCACCCCCACACCAACATGCTGCCCTAAATGTGCCGGGCCGGCCGGCAGGCTAGCGTTTTGCAACGCACCCTAGCAAAACGCTAGTGGCCGGCCGGCCCGGCTCGCTGCACATGAAGGATGGGTTAAAACGCAACGTATTGTAAGGCAACAACTTGGCTTTTGATAGGCTGTCTTGCTGCCACTTGGGGCCAGTCCTTGCCACTGGGGCCACCACCGCTACTGCCGGCGGCCCGGTCATCTTTTATTCCTATGTCTGCTGCCCTCATGATACCGCTGCTCAGCGCGGCCGGCCTGGCTGGCTTCTGGCTTTTTCGCCGGGCCATTGATTTTTTCGACCACATCTAACCACTGCCCTCTGCCATGATGCTTGCCTTGCTGCTGCTCGCCATTGCCACGTTTGGCTACCTCAGCTACGTGCTGCTGAAGCCCGAGAAATTTTAATTATGCGCACCTGGCCTTGCCCGGCGCGCAACCCTTCCCATCATGAATAAAGAACTACTCGGCATCAGCGTCATTTTCCTGGCCACGGTGCTGCTGGCCGTGCCGCTGGGGCGCTACCTGGCCACCATTTACCGGGGCGATACAAGCTGGTCCGATTTCCTGCTGCCCTTCGAGCGGCTGCTCTACCGCCTGGGCGGCGTGCGGGCCGAGCGCGAAATGAGCTGGCAGCAGCACCTGCTGGCGCTGTTGACCATCAACGTGGTGTGGTTTGGCTGGGCCATGTTCGTGCTCTGCACCCAGGGCAGCCTGCCCCTCAACCCCGACCACAACCCCAGCATGACGCCCGACCAGGCCTTTAACACGGCCATTTCCTTCCTGGTCAACTGCAACCTGCAGCACTACTCGGGCGAGTCGGGGGCCACGTACTTCTCGCAGGTATTCTGCCTGATGTTCTTGCAGTTTGTGACGGCCGCCACCGGCATGGCCGCTTGCGTGGTGGTATTCAATGCCTTGCGCGAAGGCGCGGCCGATAAGCTCGGCAACTTCTACGTGTACTTCGTGCGCAGCATTACGCGGGTGCTGCTGCCGCTCTCGCTGCTGGTGGCGCTGATTACGGTGTTTCAGGGCACGCCCATGACGTGGCAGGCCAAGGCCCCGGTGGTGACCATGCAGGGCGACAGCACGTTTGTGAGCCGCGGCCCGGCTGCCGCCATGATTGGCATCAAGCAAATCGGCACCAACGGCGGGGGCTTCTTTGGGGCCAACTCGGCCCACCCGCTCGAAAACCCCACCTACCTCACCAACGCCGTGGAGAACGGCGCTATCATCCTCATTCCCATTGCCATGGCCCTGGCATTTGGCTACTACCTGCGCCGGCCCCGCCTGGGCTGGATGGTGTTTGGGGTGATGACGGCCGGCTACCTGCTGCTGCAGCTACCCACCGTGTACCTGGAGCTGCACGGCAACCCGGCCATCACCCATCTGGGGGTCAATCAGCAGCTTGGCTCGCTCGAAGGCAAGGAAATGCGCCTGGGTGCGGCCGCCTCGGCGCTGTGGGCCATCACCACCACCGTCACCAGCAACGGCTCGGTCAATGCCATGCACGACTCGCTCACGCCCCTTTCGGGCATGAACGCGCTGCTGGGCATGATGACCAACGCCTTCTACGGGGGGGTAGGGGTGGGCTTTCTTAACTTCTTCGTGTTCATTATAGTAGCTGTATTTATTTCGGGGTTGATGGTGGGGCGCACGCCCGAGTTTTTGGGCAAGAAGATTGAGGCCCGCGAGATGAAAATCGCCATCCTTATTGCGCTCTTGCACCCGCTGCTCATCTTGGCGGGCACGGCCCTGGCGGCCCACCTCTACACCGGCAACCCCACCGCCTACGCCGGCTGGCTGGCCAACCCCGGCTACCACGGCTTCTCCGAAATGCTGTATGAGTACACTTCTTCGGCCGCCAACAACGGCTCGGGCTTTGAGGGGCTGGGCGACAACACACCCTGGTGGAACATCAGCACCGGCGTGGTGCTGCTGCTGGCGCGCTACCTGCCCATCATCGGCCCGGTGGCCATTGCCGGCCTGCTGGCCCGCAAAAAATTCATCCCCGAAAGCGCCGGCACCCTGCGCACCGACACGGGCACCTTCGGGGTGATGGTGTTTTTCGTGATTTGGATTATCGCCGCGCTGGCCTTCTTCCCGGCCCTGGCGCTGGGCCCGCTGGCCGAGCATTTCACGCTGTATTAGGCGGCCTCCGCGCTAACCTCACCCCCCGGCCCCCTCTCCAAAAAAGAGGGGTAGCCAGGCGACTTAATTCTTTGCACTTAACGCCTCTTACTACCTGCGCCGTCGTGGCTCCCCCTCTTTTTTGGAGAGGGGGCCGGGGGGTGAGGTTTTCCCTCATGGCCACTCAATCCCAATCCCTCTTCCAGCCCGCGCTCGTGGCCGAAGCTACCAAGCAGGCCTTCGTGAAGCTCGACCCGCGCGTGATGTTCCGCAACCCGGTGATGTTCACCGTGGAAATCGGCACCGTGGTGATGCTGCTGGTTACTATCGGCCTGCTCATCAAGCCCGACGCCAGCCAGGGCAGCTTCGGCTACAACCTCACGGTGTTTATCGTGCTGTTTCTCACCCTCTTATTCGCCAACTTCGCCGAGGCCATTGCCGAGGCGAGGGGCAAGGCCCAGGCCGACTCGCTGCGCAAAACCCGCCAGGACACGCCCGCCAAGGTGCGGCAGCCCGACGGCAGCTTCACGAGCGTGAGTTCGGCGCAGCTGCAAAAGGGCCAGGTATTTATCGTGGAGGCCGGCGAAATCATCCCCACCGACGGCGAGATTACCGAGGGCCTGGCCACCATCGACGAGTCGGCCATCACGGGCGAGTCGGCCCCGGTTATCCGCGAGGCGGGCGGCGATAAGTCGAGCGTTACGGGCGGCACCAAGGTGCTCTCCGACCGCATTGTGGTGCTGGTGACCACCGCGCCCGGCGAGTCGTTTCTGGATAAGATGATTGCGCTCGTGGAAGGCGCGTCGCGCCAGAAAACGCCCAACGAAATTGCCCTCACCATTCTGCTGGCCGGCTTTACGCTGGTGTTCGTGATTGTGTGCGTGAGTTTGCAGCCCTTTGCGGCCTACTCGCACACGCCCATTGCGGTGGCCTCGTTCATTGCCCTGTTTGTGTGTTTGATTCCGACCACCATCGGCGGGCTGCTCTCGGCCATCGGCATTGCGGGCATGGACCGGGCCCTGCGCGCCAACGTCATCACCAAGAGCGGCAAGGCCG
>CAXTFI010000269.1:3740-5969 GCA_964243255.1 uncultured Hymenobacter sp. | reverse complement strand
TTGCGTATAAACCATGCCCTAATTTACGACGTCACTCTTCAATAGACCACCACCGTTAGTTATTACCTCATTTGGCTCCAATCCGAGTAAATCAATTACCCAAAAGCCCCGGCTGGTTTGGGCTAAATCTCGCCCATTCTGATAGGGTCTAATATATTTGTCTAGGCCGTTTAGCCTTCCTAAGCCTAATGAAGCAGCCTCTTCGGGAGTAACCATGAAGCCGGAACCATAGAGGCTTACGCCTAGATTACAGAGACCTTCGTTTGCTTCTAGTGGCACTGCCGAATCCAAGTCAGCTCCTATCGTGAGGTCTGGAAAAATACGGCCTTGTTGTTCCGTGAATGTCACAGAAACAGCATCGTCACCCGCTACCGCACTTTCGCTAGCTACTGTGAGTAGCTGACCGATTGCAGAGGCGCTAGTGCTGCGTTCAGCAACAGTCATAGCAATTTGTACAGCCGCCCCTTCAGCGCTGTCTACCCACGGATGGTCAGGAATGGCAAAGCTCAGCGTCAGTTGTGGCGTGTCACCTTCCAAGAAAGGCTGCATGACGCGCCGATTAAAGGGCTGCTTAATGCTGTTGGTTGTGATAAAGCCTAGACGTTCAGACCTGCTGTTTTGAACAGCACAAGCAGCATTATACCACCAATACATGACGAAGTCAGCAGACTCCGGCACTTTACCCTTGTAGGCTTTACGAAGAGCTTCTACATACCCGTCTCCCAACGCAGCACGCATTGCTTTATCACCAATAAACGGCGGGTTGCCCACGATGAAATCGGCTTCGGGCCACTCAGCGGGCTGGGGGTTGGGGTAATCCAGCACGGGCGTGCGGGCGGTTTCGTCGGGCACGGGCTGGCCGGTGGCCGGATGAAGGCGGGTGGTGCCGTCCCAGCGGGTCACGGGCTGGCCGTGGGCGTCGAGGCGGGGCGTGGGCACGTCGTGACGCAGGGCGGCGTCCTGCTGGCGGATGTTCTGGTACTCGTCGAGCAGGGGCTCGGCCAGCTGGGTGATGCCGTGGGTGCGCAGGTGCCACTGCAGGTAGCCGATGCGCAGCACCACGTCGGCAATGGCCGCGGCGCGCGGGTTCAGCTCCAGGCCCAGTAACTGCCGGGGACTCACGGTGGTGCCCCCGCCCAAATCGAGCAGGCCGGTGTGCCCGAACGCATTGATGGCGGCCAGCACCTCCCCTTCCAGCCGCTTGAGGTGCTCCAGCGTGACGTAGAGGAAGTTGCCGGAGCCGCAGGCCGGGTCCAGGATGCGCAGCGAGGTGAGGCGGCTGAGGAAGCGCACCAGCTCCTGGCGGGCCTCCTTGGGCTGGCCTTCGTCGAGGCGGCGGGCGCTGGCGGCCTGGGCGGCCGTCCACTCCCGGCGCAGGGGTTCGAGCACGGTGGGCAGCACCAGGCGCTCCACGTAGCGGCGCGGGGTGTAGTGGGCGCCCAGGCTGTGGCGCTCCTTGGGGTCGAGGGCGCGTTCGAGCAGGGTGCCGAAGATGGCGGGCTCCACCTCCGTCCAGTCGGCTTCGGCGGCTTTGAGCAGCAGGGCCATCTGGTCGGCGGTAAGGGGCAGGGCGGTGGCGTCGTGGAAGAGCTTGCCGTTGAAGCGGCGCAGGCGGGCCTTCAGGTCGGGCGAAAAGCCGCCGGTGTCCATGGTGGCCCACAGGCCGCGCAGGGCATCGGGCAAGAACTCGCGCAGCTCGGGCGTGGAGTAGGTGCGCAGCATGCCCGTGAAGCTGGCCTTGGGAATCAGGCCCACGTCCTCGGAGAACATCGTGAACAGGCAGCGCATCAGGAACTGGGCCACCACCTCGGGCGCGTGCCCGCTGCGCTCCAGCTGGGCCGACACGCCGGCCAGGTAGCCGGCCAGCTCCCGCGTGACGCGGGCCGCGCGGCGGCTGGGGTCCAGTTCGCGGGGCGCCTCCCACACCTGGCGTAGCAGCTGCCGGCTGGCTTCGTCGGCCAGCGCCGCCAGCGGCAGCCGGAACCGGGCCTGGTCGGGAAAGGGCACGAAGGAGTCGCCGACCCCCGCGAAGTTCGCGTACACGTCGAGGCAGTAGCCCACGTCCACCACCAGCACGAACAGGGGCCGGGGCTCGTCGGCGGGCAGGGCCCGCACGTAGCCCAGGGCCTGCTGGCGGGCGGCCTGCATCATCTGCTCCCACTGTACCGTGCCTCGTAACGCGTGGCCTTTGCGTCGTTTTTCGGGCGCTAAACCCAGTTCACGCCGGTC
>CAXTFI010000269.1:0-3640 GCA_964243255.1 uncultured Hymenobacter sp. | reverse complement strand
GTGCGTCGTGCGTCGTGCGTCGTGCGTCGTGCGTCGTGCGTCGTGCGTCGTGCGTCGTGCGTTTTTTAATATCAGTGTCTAAAACTTCAATCAATTCACTTACCCCCTGCTTTGTTTCCAACACAAAGCAGCCGCGCTTGTAGAGGTCGATGCGGCCGGTGCTTTTCTTGGGGCCATCCTGGAAGGTAACGGCGCGCTCCAGGACGTACTGGTCCTGGGCGGGTTGGTCGGTGGTAGGGTCGGGTCGGGATACGTCCAGCAGGTCGCAGAGGTCCTGGAGGAAGAGGCCGTAGTTGGCGCGCTCAGCCCCGCCGGATTTTTGCCAGCGGGCCGCGAAGTCGAGATAAGTCAAAGTAGAACCGGCTAAGGAAACGGGCCGGGAAGATAGACGAATATGCGGCAGGTTTCTTTGGGCATGTGCTCGACGGCTTGTTGCGGGACGCCATTCACTCGTGGATGGCATTAATCCAACCATGCTGGATATCATGCCAGCTATCGGATTTCTGCGGAGTAGCACATCTCAGAATACGTCCGTTTCATTAGGCAAACAGTAACCAGACCTAGCTATTCAAACTCGTGCCTTCTATCGTCATTTCGCGAACCAATGGTTCAAATCAGAACACCCCAGGAAGATAGCGAGACACTTTTTGCTGCCATTTCTCGCTACGTTTTAACAAGAATTCCTATTACAATCACTAGCACTCTAGGGGTTGAGCGTTCACTGAAACGAGGGGATGAATTACCACCGTTAGCAGCGGTTTTCTACCGCGACGCGGCAGTCGAACGGACCCCTCACTTTTACGCGCTGTTTATGGGATGTGATTACGCTATGCGCGCTAGCAAGAACCGCGTTTGTGGCGCTATCCAGTACCGGCCTTCCACCAACTGCATTGAGCGCTTTTCACGGTGTAAAAAACGGTAGTTCACCCACCTCTCCCCACGGTATGTCAAAGGCAGTATTCCGGCCTCAATCAGCCACGCCCAACGCCGCCCGCAACTCCCGCTCCCGCAGCGCCGGATAAAGGCCGGGAAAGAGCACGGGGGCTGCGGCCTCCGGGTAAGCAGCCCGGTACGGAGCCGAGCGCTGGCAGTAGGTTGTTCCCAACCTTCAAAGAAGAAAGGGCCGCCGAAAGGAGCTTAGCGGAGCCAACGCCGCCCTACGGCTAATGCGAGCAGGCTGCCTAGGCAAAGCCAGGCGAATACGTCCCCACACGCTTGGTAAAAGGTCCATACCGGTTGCACCGGTACGGTCGCAATAAATGCCTTTACCTCCGGCGCGAGATGGTATTGGCTGCGCACCACCTCCCCATAGGCCGTCGTCAGGCCGCTTTTCCCCTGGCCCGCGATGCGAAACAGCGCAAAGCCGTTTTCTACGGCTCTCGTCGCCGCCATCCGGGCGTGTAGGTCCCGAATGCCGGGCCAGTCTGCCGCCGGGGCAAACACGATGTCAGCCGTTCCGGCCTGCCGGATAAGGCTCGGGTAATCGAAATCCGCGCAGATGGCACCCGCGTAGGCCACGGACCCCACCCGAAACACGGTCGGTGGCTGCTGTGCGGCCACGGCCGGTTCCAGGCCGGCAACCGGCTTATTCTTCACGTAATCGTAGGCCACCGTGCCTTGGGGAGAGTAGATGGTCAGGTGGTTCCGGCCGGGCCGGGCGGGAAAATTCCGACCTACTACGTAGTAAGTTGCCCCCAAGTACAGCCCATTCGCCACCGCGAAGCGGGCATTGCGAGCGGCGAAGGAGGCGGAGTCGGGCCGGTAGACGAGCAGGGCTGCCTCGTTCCAGATGACCCACTGGGGCCGGTACCGCTGCGCGTACTGCTGCGTCTGCGCCAAGTAGTAGCGGTGCGCAGCCGCGGCTTTTTGTTGGAGGAGTGCGCTATCACGGCCCAGCGTCAGGTGCCGGTCCCCCACCACTTCCCGAAACCAAGGCCACGACCGCACGTCCTGAAACGTGAGGCCCAGCACGCGGACCCCTTCCCGTGTTGGCCCCTGCTGCCGCACCCGCAGCCATCCCGAAACGAAGCAGACCAGGAGTAGCCCTAGCGCTAGCCCCACCGGCCAGACGCCGCGCTGGCCCACCCGTCGTTGCTGCCGGGCTTCGAACAGCAGGCTGGCGGTGGCGTACAGCAGGAACGTGATGCCGTAAATGCCTGTCCAGGCCGTTAGTTGCAACAGGTATACGCTGCCCTGCGAGTAGCCCACCGAGCCCCAGGTGCCGTTGGGGCCGAGTGCCAGGCCATACTCGACGCTGACCGCCGCCAAGGGTAACAGCAGCCAGCGGCCCGCCGGGTGTACGCGGGTGGCCAAAACCCGGCGCAGCAAAAAAGGCAGCAGGTAAGTGATGGAAAAGACCAGGTTGGTCAGGTGGAACGCCAGCCCCGTCAACGTATTGACCGTGTGTTGGGTGCTATACACGAGCGTGAGACCCAGCACCCCTACCGCGTAGGCCACCAGGGTGCGCTCGTGCTGAAAAAACACGAGCCATAGCAGCGGCGTTACCCAGGCAATCACCTCCCACCAACCCAAGGACTCACCCACGAAGTATTCCAGGGCAAAGAGCGGCACTAAAACGAGGAACCCAACTGACCTGCGGGTCCAGGCGAAACGAAGAGGAATCATCGGGCAAAGGTGCCGGCCTTGCCCGCTACGACTACTTGATTACAATCAAAAAATACCGAGCGGGGAGCCAGTCATAGCCTGGCCGGTCCGCCGGTTCTCCGCCGCGGCTCGTTACCCTTTAGCGCGGACCCGGCTCAGCGTTTCGGGGGTAATGCCCAGGTAGGAAGCAACCATGCCCAATGGCAGGCGGGCCAGAATCGGCCGGTAGTGGGTGCAGAAGTGCTGGTACTTCTCGGCCGGGGAGGTGAAGCGCAACGAATTCAGGCGTTCCGACTGCGCGATAAACTGCGCGCTCATCAGCACGCGCCCGAAACGCTCCATTTCGTGAAATCGGTCGAACAGCTGTAGCAGGTCCTCTAAAGACAACGAATAGGCTTGCGTGGGCTCGATAGCGGCAATGGCGTAGGGGTCTGCCACGCCCCGCATGAAGCTGTAGGCCGAGGTCATCCACTCGTTTTCGGCCGCAAAGCCATCGGTCACGATTTTGCCGTCCTTATTGAAGTAGATGCGCACCAGGCCCCGCTGAATCCAGTAGGTGCGCCGGCACACGGTATCGGCGGCATGGAGCAGTTCGCCCTTCTCGAAGCAGTGGTATTGCGCGCGCTCGCGCAGTTCGTCGGCCAGCGGGGACGAAAGGGTGGTAAACTGCGCAATGTGCTGCAGAAGCGCGTGCATAAGCAAGGGCAGGTAGGTCGTAAGGAGCAAAAGTCAGCGCCCGGAAGGTAACAACCGGCGCAGGGCTGCCCGCGGTTGGCAGGAAAGAAAGCGGCGGTGGAAACACTGAAACGCCTATCGGCCGCTGCGCACCGGCACCTTCCCTGGCTTACGCCCAAGCAAATAGGTGGGTACCTCCTGCATTACGCAAATCCTCAACTTATCAAATTCACCACCTGAACAGGTCTGACTTTCCTTCGCTAGCCCAGAATATCTTGACTCCGGGGCTGGCCCTGATGCAACGGCAGGCCAAGGGAGTGGAGCGGCCGGAAAAACAAGGGCACGTGTCGAAAACCGAACC
>CAXTFI010000268.1:0-6028 GCA_964243255.1 uncultured Hymenobacter sp. | reverse complement strand
GCGCCTGGTCGGTGAGGCCCATCGTGCCGAAGGCCGTTTCGAGGTCGGCCACGTTATCGAAGCGGCTGGCTTCGGGCAAGAAGCGCCCGTGGCAGATGCGCGGGGCCAGCGTGAGGTCTTTGTTTTGCAAAAACCGGATAGTGGGGTCCACAGTAGCCTCGTAGCGGCGGCGCAGGCGCAGCATCCGCCGGGCATTGTCGCTGAGGTCGTAGCGGCCGGCCTCGATTTCATCGAACACCCGCGTCAGGCCTTCCTTCGAGAACAGCCTCAGTACCAGGCCGATGCTGAGGTCGGCCTGCCGCACTTCGTAGCCGCGCCCCACCAGAAAGCCCTTGATGTAGGCGGTGGCCGGGTAGGGCGTGTTGAGCTGCGTGAGCGGCGGCGTGAGGAGCAGGAGGCGGGGCGAGGTAGGCACGGGGATACAAACCTACGCGGGCGGCCCGAGGTTCGGGCCGGCCCGCCAATTGGCAGACTAGCCTTCGCGAATTAGTTGTTTATTTGTTTTCAGCTTTACTTCCTCTTCATGTTTTTCCTCTTTGGCATTGGCACCACCATCATCGGCACTTACCCGCTGGCGGGCATCGCGTGCGGCTACTGCGGCACGCTCAACTCACTGCGGCTGAGCATTTACTCGCGCTACCTGCATTTTTTCTGGATTCCGGTTATTCCCATTGGCAAGGCTAGCGTGAGCCAGTGCGCCCACTGCCAGCAGGTGCTCAAGGAAAACCAGATGCCCGCCGCCTACCGCCAGCAAGCCGCCGCGCTAACGCAGCAGGCCAAGCTACCGGTATCTAACTACCTGGTGCTGACGCTAATAGCCATCGCATTTGGGGTGCTGATGGTGGTAGGGGCCTTCAGCAGCTCTTCGAAGCCTGCTACCAGCGCGGCGGCCACCCAGACCGGGCAACGCAGCGAGGAGCCCACTGCCCAAGCCAATGCGCCCCTGCTGGCCGCCCCGCGGGTAAACGATATGTACGTGGTGCGCTACGCAGACGGCAAATTCAACACGATGCGCGTGCTGCGCGTGGTGCCCGACTCGCTCTATTTTCAATCCAGCTCGTACCAACCCGGCGTGCCGGCCAACGTTGCCACGCAGCAAGATTCGGTACTGAAGCACCTCGACCCAGCGGTGGTGTCCATGCCGCGCGCTACGCTCCAGAAAATGAGCGAGTATGGTAATCTGACGGTGGTGCGGCCCTGATTAGGAGGCTTGGGTTGGTATACACTCGCCCTCCGCGGCAGACCCCACCCTCAGAACCACCCTTAAAACGGCACTACCACCTTCACGCTCAGGTTGCGGCCGGGGCTATAAATACCCAGCCGGCCGCTGGGCGAGGCCGCGTAGTACTCGAAGTACTTGAGGCGGTTGAGGTGCGCCTGGTAGGCCACGTTGAACAGGTTGTCGGCCTGCACCACGAGCTGCACGGCCTCGCGGCCGGCGCGGGTGCGCAGCGTGGTGCCCGCGCCCGCACCGCAAAGCACGTAGCCGGGCGTAGCGGTTTCGGCTCCGTCTACGGCGTAGAAGCGGTTTTGGCGGGCGGCACCCTCCACCGTGAAGCGCAGGTAGCTGCTGGTGAGGCAGCTAGCGGCGCGCTCGGGGGCAGTGAGGCGCAGCTCGGTGCGGGCCTGGGGAGCCGGAATGAGCGGCAGGTAGCGGCCGGCCTCCCCCACCCGCTCGCGCAGGGCGGCGTTGTCGTTGCGGCCGATGACCAGGGCCGCGCCGCTGCGCCAGCTCAGCCAGGGCAGGGCGGCGGGGTGCAGGTTGAGGGCCAGCTCGCCGCCGTAGAGGCGGGCGGCGGCCTGCTCAAACTGGTAGGTGGCGTTGCCGGGCACCAGCTCCAGCGGCTGGCCTTGCGCATCGTACTGCTTAGCCTGGTAGATGAAGTTATCGACTTGGTTATGAAATACTTCCGCGCTGGCTTCCCAGTCCGCTGATTTCCAGAGCGCGCCCACATCCTCTTGCAGCGAGAACTCGGGCTCGAAGGTGCGGTTGCCCAGGTACACGATGTGCGCGCCGGGGTCGAGGCCATTGGAGCCGATTTCGGGGATGTTGGGGGCGCGGTAGCCGCGCGACACGTTGGCCCGCAGCACCAGGTTTTCGCCCACGGCATAGCTGCCGCCCAGGCTGGCCGAAAGGCCCTGGTAGCGCCTGGTAAACGCCGCAAACTGCCGCGTCGCGCCCGGCGTGCCGGCCTGGCCCGCGCCATCGAAGCCCGTGGTGGGGTCGGGAGCTACGTAGAAATCGGCCCAGCTTACGCGGCGGGTGTCGTAGCGCAGGCCGCCGGTGAGCTCCAGCGCGCCGAGCGTTTTTTTGAGTAGCCCAAAGCCGCCGAGGTCAGCAAGCGCGTAGGCTGGAATGGGGAAGTCGGTGGCAGCTAAGTGGCGGTTGGCCTGGCTCATGCCGTTGCCCCCCGTGGTTAGCTCATAGCCGCGCCAGGCCGTGAAAAGATACTGGGCCTGGTAGTTGGCGGTGGTCAGGCGCAGGTCGAGGCCCGGCTGGGCGGGCGCGGTGGGATGGTTGAACTCCTGGCGGTGGTTTTGCTGCACGCCCAGCAGCAGGCGCAGCTCGCCGGGGCCCAGCTTGACTTCGGCAGTGCCAAAGGCGCGGTAGTGCCGAATGTGCTGGCGCAAGTCGCTTACTTCATAACTAGTTAACTCCTTGCTACTTACCAAAGGCCGGTGGCGAATAGCATCCCCGGCGCCCTCCTGCACCTGGCGGGTGAAGGCCCGGCTCAGCGAGTCGCGGCTACCGTCGGGTATTTCCTGGTGGTCGTCGTAGGCGGTGAGCCAGCCGTGCGCGCCGCCCCAGCTTTTTTGCACGCCCACCAGGCCGGTCAGGTGCAGCTCGCGGAAGCCGGTGTTGTACACCAGGCCATCCACGGGATTGCGGTAGTCATGGGCCAGGCGGTGACTGGCGCGGAAACTGGTTTGGAAGCCATTCTTCTGGTAGCTCAAGCCCAACGAGTTACCAATCAACCCGTTAACGGACTGATACTCGCTCAGCACCTCGCCGTGCAGCTGGCCGGCGGGGCCACTAGGCAGGGCGGGCAGCAGGTTGACCACGCCGGCCACGGCGTCGGAGCCGTAGAGCAGGCTGGCGGGGCCCTTCACCACCTCCACCCTATCCACGCCGTAGCCATCGACCTCGATGCCGTGCTCATCGCCCCACTGCTGGCCCTCCTGGCGCAGGCCGTTGAACAGGGTAAGCACCCGGTTGTAGCCCAGCCCCCGAATGAAGGGCTTGCTGATATTGGGCCCCGTGGTGACGGCGCTGAGGCCCGGAATGCCGCGCACCGCCGCGTCGATGGCGTTGGCATTGGCGCTGAGGCGCATCTCACGGCCCGTCAGGGCCGCAATGGGCACCGGCGAGCGGCGGATTTCGGTGGCCCGGCCCACGCCCGTCACCACCACTTCGCCCAGAGCCTTTCCTTCGGATAATAGTTTGATAATTAATGCTTTGCTGGTTGGCAGCTTAATAGCCTGGCTGACCGTGGCGTAGCCCACGGCGCTGATTTGCAGTCGCTGCGCCCCGGCCGGCAAGCCGGCCAGCTCAAAGCGACCACTTTCGTCGGCCGTGGTGCCCTGCGCGAGGGCCGGCACCGCCACGCTGGCAAACGGCACCGGGCGGCCGGCCTGGTCCTGCACCTGGCCGCGCAGGCTTTGGGCGCGGGCTAGCATTGGGGTGAGGAGTAGGCAGAGGAGCAAGTGCTTCATAATAGTCTGGTAATGAGCACTTCACCAGGGGGCAAAGCGCGGCCAATAGTAAGCTTTTCAGCTACTTGAAAAGTACAGAAACCGCTTTGTAGAATACTACTTTGTATCGTTCCAGAGGCACCTCACCCCCTAGCCCCCTCTCCAAAAAAGAGGGGGAACTAGTTTCTAGCTTTAAACTAGACTTTAGAACTAGAGCTAGTTCCCCCTCTTTTTTGGAGAGGGGGCTAGGGGGTGAGGTGCCGGTGGGCTACTCATTGCCCGCCACCGTTTGCCAGAGCAGGAACACGTTGAGGGCCATAATGAGCCCGGCCACGGCCCAGGTGAGCACCCGCAGCCAGGGCTTGTTGACAAACACGCCCATCTTGCGCTTGTCGCCCGTGAAAAGCACCAGCGGCACCACCGCAAACGAGAGCTGCAGCGAGAGCACCACTTGGCTGAATATCAGCAGCTGGCCCGTGCCCTTTTCGCCGTAAATAATAGCCACCACCAGCGCCGGCACCACGGCCACCAGCCGCGTAATGAGCCGCCGCAGCCAGGGCTTAAGCCGCAGATTCAGGAAGCCTTCCATCACAATCTGGCCGGCCAGGGTGCCAGTGAGCGTCGAGCTTTGGCCCGAGGCCAGCAGGGCAATGGCAAACACCACGCTGGCCGCCCCCGCGCCCAGCACGGGCGTGAGCAGCTTGTGGGCATCGGCAATGTCGGCCACGTCTTCGTGGCCCCGGCCGTGGAAGGCCGCGGCAGCCGTAACCAGGATGGCGGCATTGACGAAAAACGCCAGAAACAGCGCCACCGTAGAGTCGATAGTGGCAAACTTGATGGCCGAGCGCTTGCCGGCCTCCGTGGGCGCTATCTGCCGCACCTGCACAATGGCCGAGTGCAGGTAGAGGTTGTGGGGCATCACGGTGGCCCCCAAAATGCCGATGGCTACGTAGAGCATGGCCGGGTTGGTAACCACCTGCAGCTGCGGCACCAGGCCCTGGGCCAGGCCCAGCCAGTCGGGGTGCGAGGCAATTATCTCATAGGCAAAGCAGATAAAAATCAAGAAGATGAGGCCCGCCACCAGGCTTTCAATCATCTTGAAGCCTTTGTTTTGAAGCAGCAGCACCAGCAGCACGTCGAGGGTGGTAATGGCCACGCCCCAGGGCAGCGGCAGGCCAAAAAGCAGGTTGAGGGCAATGGCCGAGCCAATGACTTCGGCCAAATCGCAGGCGGCAATGGCGATTTCGCAGAGCACCCAGAGGCCGATGGCCACGGGCCGGGAGTAATGGTCGCGGCAGGCCTGGGCCAGGTCGCGCCCCGTTACGATACCCAGCTTGGCCGCCAGGTGCTGCAAGAGCATGGCAAACAAGTTGGACACCAGCACCACGCTCAGCAGCGTGTAGCCGAAGCGGGCGCCGCCGGCCAGGTCGGTGGCCCAGTTGCCGGGGTCCATGTAGCCCACGGCCACCAGCAGCCCCGGCCCCCAGTAGGCCCGAAACTTGCGCCAGAATGAGGCACCCTCGGCCGGCACCGCAATGCTGGCGTGCACTTCGCTGAGGGAGGTGCCGCGGCGGGCGTGGCGCCAGCCCGGCTCAGGGGCGGCAGGGGCAGTAACAGGCGCAATAGTGGGGATAGCAGTTGGTAGCAAAGCGTAGTGAGTCAGGAACTAAAACAAAGATACGGATAATTTTTAGGGTGACCTAAAAATATTTTTAAGCTAATCTAAATACTGGTTTTCGGCCGAAAAGGTTTTCGGGCTCGTGCAGTAAGCTTTAGCTTGCCGGGCGTCTGGGTGTGCGGTAAGCTTTAGCTTGCCGTATTAACGCAGTCAAGTAGTTAACCCGGCAAGCTAAAGCTTACCGCACTCCCTTTGCTGCACCCCCTGGCGCCCGGCAAGCTAAAGCTTACCGCACAGGCTGCTACTCCGCCCGGCGGTGCCGACCTTTGTGGGCCCTTACTGCCTTCTATGTCCGCTTCACCTGGCCTCAAGCGCCGCCTGGGCCTGCTCTCGCTTGCGGTGAGCATCACGCTGGTACTCACCAAGTTCTACGCCTACCGCCTTACCCACTCGCAGGTGGTGCTCACCGACGCGCTGGAGAGTATCATCAACGTGTTTACCAGCGGCTTTGCCCTGTATAGCCTCTACCTGGCCGACTTGCCCAAGGATGAAAACCACCCGTATGGCCACGGCAAGGTCGAGTATCTGTCCATCGGCTTTGAGGGGGCGCTGATTTTTATTGCGGGCGTTTTTATCCTCTACAGCGCTTCGCTGGGTTTGCTGCACCCGCACCCGGTGGCGCGGCCCGACTGGGGCGTGGCGCTGCTGGCGAGCACG
>CAXTFI010000267.1:0-6101 GCA_964243255.1 uncultured Hymenobacter sp. | reverse complement strand
TTGGCGTACTTGATGCTCAGCTCCAGCGAGCCCGAGGCGATGCCCAGCGCCTGCGACGCAATGCCAATGCGGCCGCCCGCCAGCACCTGCATGGCAAACTTAAAGCCGAAGCCATCGGCCCCGATACGGTTTTCTTTGGGCACCCGCACGTCGGTAAACATGAGCGAGCAGGTGTCGGAGCCCCGAATACCCAGCTTGTTTTCCTTGGGACCTTGGATGAAGCCGGGCATGTCCTTGTCCACAATCAGCACGTTGATGCCGCGCGACTTCAGCTCGGGGTTGGTTTGGGCAATAACCAGGTACACCGAGGCCGTGGTGCCGTTGGTAATCCAGTTTTTGGTGCCGTTGAGCAGGTAGTGGTCGCCCTTGTCTTCGGCGGTGGTGCGCTGGCTGGTGGCGTCGGAGCCGGCTTCGGGCTCGCTGAGGGCGAAGGCGCCGATGATTTCGCCCGAGCACAGGCGGGGCAGGTACTTCTGCTTCTGCTCCTCGGTGCCGTACTGCTCTAAGCCCCAGCAAACCAGCGAGTTATTAACCGACATGATAACCGAGCACGAGGCATCGACTTTGGAGATTTCCTCCATGGCCAGCACGTAGCTGATGGTGTCGAGGCCCGAGCCGCCGTACTCGGGGCTCACCATCATGCCCATAAAGCCGAGCTCGCCCATGCGCTTGACCTGGGCGGCCGGAAATTTTTGCAGCTCATCGCGCTCAATCACGCCTTCCCACAGCTCGCTCTGGGCAAAGTCGCGGGCGGCGGCCTGCACGGCCAATTGCTCTTCGGTGAGCTGGAAGGGGGAGGCCGTGGCCGTGGAGGTAGTCATTTCCAAAATACTAAGGGGTGGGGAGGGGGTGGGGAAGGGATGAGCGTATTGCTACAAAAATACGGCAGTGTAATATAAGTAGTTGAGTAACTAGTCGGCCTGCCGACTAAGTTGCCAGGTTGTCGGTTATTTTTTTAATAATGCCGGAGGTGCTGTACCCCGCCACGAGTGGCACGGTGCGCACCTGCCCGCCCCGGCTCAACACCAGCTCGTGGCCCACAATTCCGGCCACGGCATAATCGTCGCCCTTCACCAGAATATCGGGCTGCACGGCCTCAATAAGCTGCAGCGGCGTGGGTTCGCCGAAGAGCACCACGGCATCGACAAAAGCCAGCGCGGCCAGGATGCGGGCGCGGGCGGTTTCGTCCTGCAAAGGCCGGCCGGGCTTGAGCGCGCTCACCGAGGCGTCGGTGTTGAGGCCCACCACCAAGCGGGTGCCCAGGGCGCGGGCCTTTTCGAGGTAGTCGACGTGGCCCAGGTGCAGCAAATCGAAGCAGCCGTTGGTGAACACGATGCGCTCGCCGGCGGCGCGCCAGGCGGCCAGGGTGGCGGGCAGCTGCGCGGGCGTGAGGATTTTATCAGCGGTCATATGGTTAATGGTTAATGGTTAATGATTAATGGTTAATAGCCGATGGTCAGGGGCGCTAAAAGTCTATCCGGCATTAACCATTAACCATTAACCATTAATCATTAATCATTACCTCTTACTCCGTGGTGAGCGGCTCGTCGGCAAGGGCTTCGGCCTCGGCTACTACGCTGCCTTTGTCGGCGGCGGCCACGGCTACGAAGCTGATGCCGCCCATTATCACTACCAGCAGGGTTTGGGCGCCGTGCACCACCAGGGCGTAGGCGATGCCGGCTTCTTTGTTGATGCCATAAGCCAGCAAAATGCCCTGCACCAGCACGTGAAACGGCCCGATGCCGCCCGCCACCGGCGCGGCCATGCCAAACGCCCCGAAGGTGAGCACCGCCAGGCCAGCCTTCAGGCCCAGCCCGTAGGTTTCGGGAAAGCAGAAGAAGGCCAGGTAATCCAGCAGAAAATACACGCCCCAGGTAAAGAGCGTGTGGAACAAAAACAACCCTTTATGCTCCAGCTTGAGCACGCTGAACACGCCGGCCAGCAGGCCCTTCACAAACAGTGTGGCTTTGTTGAAGAGGGCGTTTTGGCGCAGGCGCTCCAGGTTGCGTACCAGCGTGTAAGTAGCCACGGCCAGCAGCACCAGGCCACCCAGCGCGGCCAGCAGCAGGGGCGTGCGGTTGCGGGCCAGGGCATCGTATTGGCCCCCAAAAAGCTTATCGGTGGCGAAGGTCCAGAAGGTATTGAAATCGAGTAACAGCGTGGCCCCCAGCAAGCTAAGCAGCACCAGCACGTCGATAACGCGCTCGGTAACCACGGTGCCCAGCGCCACCTGCACCGGCACACCACCCGTGCGCCGCAGCACCGAGCAGCGAATAACCTCGCCGGCCCGCGGCAGCACCAGGTTGGCCAGGTAGCCCACCATCATGGCGTGGTACACGGTCCAGTACGGGGCCGGGGTGCGCGAGGCGGTGAGCTGCATTTGCCAGCGGTAGGCGCGGCTGAAGTAGCCCAGCACCGAGAGCACGAGCGTGAGCGAGAGCCAGAAATAGTTGGCCGTGCGGATGTAGTGCCCAATGCGCGACAAATCCTGCCCGCGCACCGCAAACCACATCAGCGCGCCCGAAATCCCCAGCAGCAGCGCATACTTGAGGATGGTAACTAAGTGCTTCATGTAGTAAGTGAGTAAGTGAGTAGATGAGTAAATGAGCAAGGAGCGAGCCTTCTGAGAAAAGACTTTACTCACTTACTCAGCTACTCACTTACTGACTTAGGCGGTTGTGCTGGTCGGGGAAAATGATGGTGGGCTGGTGGGCGCGGGCCTCCTTAAAATCGACCAGGCCGTAGGAAATGATGATGACGATGTCGCCCACGGCGGCCTTGCGGGCGGCAGGACCGTTGAGGCAAATCATGCCCGTGCCGCGCGCCCCTTTAATGGTGTAGGTTTCGAGGCGCTCGCCGTTGTTGACGTTCACCACGGTGACCTTCTCATTCTCCACCATGTTGGCAGCGTCGAGCAGGTCTTCGTCGATGGTGATGCTACCCACGTAGTGCAGCTCGGCCTGGGTAACCTTGGCCCGGTGAATCTTGGACTTGAGAACTTCGATATGCATTGCTAAAAACGATAAAAGCCCCCAAAGATAACCGCCTCCCGGCGCGGGCGGGGCCGGGCGCGGGGCGCGTCGTACTTTCCGGCCTCCATCTGCTTCCTGCTCTTCCTTGTATGAAAAACCAACTTGCCGGCCCCTGGCGGCGGGTGCTGCTGGCGGCCTGGCTACTGGCCCCCGCCGCCGCCCAGGCCCAAACGCCCCTCGGCCAGCCCTCGCTTGATGAGGCCAAGGTGCAAATCTGGTGCGCCACCGCCCGCTACGTGTATGCCGACGCCGGCCGGCCGCAGCTGCAGCGCACGCTGCGCTGCGAGGGCGGCAACCTGGCCGGCCTAGCCGCCAGCCTGCGGCCCGACAGCCTGCGCATCTACTCGGTGCTGTACTTGCCCATTGAGGGTAAGGGCAAGATATACAAGGGCTTAAAGGACAACCCGGCCCGACTGGCGGCGCTGGCCAAAGCCATTATCAGCCGCCTCAAGGCCTCGCCCGCCCGGCAGCGCGACCCCGCCCGCCTGGCCGGCCTGCAAGCCCTGGAAAAAAAGCTGACCGACTACGTGCAAACCGGCCTGCCGCCCACCGACCCCACCCCCGCCCCCCAGGCCGACGCCGACCCCGGCACCGGCGCGGGCCCCGCCGAAGCCGCCGAGGCTACGGCCGCTCCAACGGCCCCAGCCACCGGGGCCGGAACGAGTACTGCCCCGGCGGCCGAGCCGCTGCTCAACCGGATTTTTGCGCCGTTAGCGCTTATCTTCAGTATCTTAAGCCTGGTGCTGTACGCCATGCTGCGCCTGAGCCTGGGCCGCGAGCTGCGGCAGCTGCGCCGGGCGGCCCAGGCCGCCAGCCCCGAGCTCACGGCCGCCCAGCGCCAGCAGGTGGAGGCGCTGGTAGCCGCCCGCGTGGCCGAGGCCCTGCGCGAAGCCAACCCCGGCAGCTGAGCCCGCGGGCCCCGTTCTAAACATCCGCCGCCACTGCTTATTCTTACTGCGTATGCTGCGTACTTCTATCCTTCGCCTGAGCTTGCTGGCGGGGCTGCTGCTGGCGGCCGGCTGCCGCATTGCCGCCCCGCACGGGGCCGAGCGCAAGGAAGCCGTGCGCGCCAATGCCGTATCCAACAAGCGTATTTTCACCGAGTCGCCCACGCTGGAGCGCCCCGCGCCCCGGCCGGCGCCCGGCCCGTAGCTTCTTATTTGCTTTCTGTTTTGACGTATCCCGCCGCCCGCCGCGACCCGCAGCCCGACACTTACTTTGGCACCCCGGTGCCCGACCCCTACCGCTGGCTCGAAGACGCCGACGCCCCTGAAACCACCGCCTGGGTGCAGGCCGAAAACGAGGTAACCTTTGCCTACCTGGCCCAGATTCCGTTTCGCGACCAGCTGCGCGAGCGCCTCACCCAGCTCTGGAACTACGAACGCTACGGCGTGCCGAGCCAAGAAGGTAATTTATTGATTTTCAGTAAGAATGATGGCCTGCAAAACCAGGCCGTGGTGTACGCCGTGCCGGTGGGCCAACCCCTGGACACGGCCCAGGTGCTGCTCGACCCCAACCAGTTTTCGGCCGATGGCACCACGGCGCTCACGGGCCTGCACTTCAGCCACGACCACCGCCACCTGGCCTACACCACCAGCGGCGGCGGCTCGGACTGGCAGCAAATCCGGCTGCTCGACATGGCCAGCCGCCAGCCGCTGGTTGATGCCCTGGACTGGGTGAAGGTATCGGGCGTGGCCTGGGCCCAGGAGGGTTTTTATTACAGCGCCTACAATGCGCCCCGGCCCGGCGAGGCCGCGCTGGCCGGCAAAAACGAGTTTCACAAGGTGTACTACCACCACCTGGGCACGCCCCAAACCGCCGATGAGCTGGTGTACGAAAACCCGGCCCTGGCCCTGGGCTTCCGCCTTGCCGGCGTGACGGAGGACGAGCGCTGGCTGTGCCTGAGCCTCACCGATGGCAAAAGCGATGGCAACCAGCTGCTGGTGCGCGACCTGCAAAACCCCGCGCAGGCCGCCACCTGGATTACCATCCAGCCCAGCTACGAGTTTGATACCAGCGTAATCGGCAACCTGGGCGACGAGCTGCTGCTGTACACCAACGACCACGCGCCCAACTACCGCGTGGTGCGCGTGCAGCCCGACCAACCAACTGACTGGCAAGACGTTATTGCCGAAACCAGTGAGAAGCTCGAAGGCATCAGCCAGGCGGCGGGCTGCCTGCTGGCCACCTACCTGCACGATGCCAGCTCGCGGGTGCGGGTGTATTCAGAACAGGGTGAGCACCAGCACGATGTGGCGCTGCCGGCTATTGGCACGGCGGGCGGCTTTGGCGGGCGGCGCACCGACCAGGAGTTGTACTACGCCTTCACGTCGTTCACGTACCCGACCACCATCTACCACTACGACCCGGTGGCCAACGTGAGCACGGTGTTTAAGGCGCCCACCGTGGACGTGCAACCGGCTGACTACGTGACCACGCAGGTGTTCTACGCCAGCAAGGACGGCACGCAGGTGCCCATGTTCATCACCCACAAAAAAGGGCTGGCGCTCGATGGCCAAAACCCCACTTACCTCTACGCCTACGGCGGTTTCAACGTGTCGCTCACGCCGGGCTTCTCGGTGGCGCGGCTGCTGTGGCTGGAGCAGGGCGGCGTGCTGGCCATTCCTAACCTGCGCGGCGGCGGCGAATACGGCGAGGCCTGGCACCAGGCTGGCATGACGCCGCATAAGCAAAACGTGTTCGATGACTTTATTGCCGCTGCCGAAACGCTTGTCAATCAAGGCTATACCAGCGCCGCCAAGCTGGCCATCGCGGGCGGCTCGAACGGCGGCCTGCTGGTGGGTGCTATTATGACGCAGCGGCCCGACCTGTGCCGCGTAGCCCTGCCCGCCGTGGGGGTAATGGACATGCTCAAGTACCAGAAATTCACCATCGGCTGGAACTGGGCCCCCGAGTATGGCACCTCCGACGACGAGGCGCAGTTTCGTAACCTGCTCAGCTACTCGCCGTTGCACAACCTGAAGCCCGGCACGGCCTACCCGGCCACCCTGATAACCACCGCCGACCACGACGACCGCGTGGTGCCGGCCCACTCCTTCAAGTTTGCCG
>CAXTFI010000266.1:0-6102 GCA_964243255.1 uncultured Hymenobacter sp. | reverse complement strand
AAGCGTGTTTCCGCAGGCGCTGGTGGCACCCTACGTGGTGGTGGGGGCCACCGATGCCCGCGCCTACGCCAGCCTCTGCCCGCAGGCCACCTACCGCTTCATGCCCGTGCTCCTGGACCAGGCGGCCATCGAAAGCCTGCACGGCACCAACGAGCGCCTGCGCACCCAGGCCTACCCGCCGGTGGTGCGCTTCTACGCCGCCCTCATTCAGAATATGTGCGGTAAGCTTTAGCTGGCACCGCAGGGCCGTCTCCACCACTGGCCCTGCGGTGCCAGCTAAAGCTTACCGCACAGGCAAACATCCGGCGGCCCTGGCTTGTCCTACCGCTTACCGACCTCCAAACGCCCATGTCTTTCTTCTCCGCTCAGCCCATCGACCTGCTCTACGACGCCGCCCGCCGGGGCGACGTGGCCGACATTCAGCACCTGCTACAAAACCCCGAAATAGATATCAACGCCCAAAACGGCAAGGGCCACTCGGCCCTCATCCTGGCTACCTACGACGACCACCTCGCCGCCGCCAAAGTACTGCTCGATGCCGGCGCCAACCTCGACTTGCAGGACGCCAGCGGCAACTCGGCCCTGATGGGCGTCTGCTTTAAGGGCTACGCCGACATTGCGCGCCTGCTCATCGCCCGCGGGGCCAGCCTTAACCTGCGCAACGGCAACGATGGCACGGCCCTCATGTTTGCCACGCTATTTGGGCGTAATGAGCTGGTTAAGATATTGTTAGAGGCCGGGGCCGATACTACCCTCAAGGATATTCGCGGCCTCACCGTCCTGCACCTCGCCGGCCAGCAAGGCAACGAAGAAGCCTGGAAGCTGCTCGGCGGCAAAGACCCGGAGGAGGTAAGTGAGTAAATGAGTAATGTGACGTCATGCTTCAGTAAGCTCAGCATGACGTCACATTACTCATTTACTCATTTACTCACTTGCCACTTACCCAATGCTGCGCACCACGCCGCCGTCTACCCGCACGGAGGCTCCGTTGGTAGCCGCCGCCAGCGGGCTGGCCAGGTAGGCTACCATGTTGGCAACTTCCTCCGGGGTGATGAAGCGCTGGAGCAGCGATGAAGGCCGCGCATCGCGAAAGAAGTCGTGCTCCGCTTCTTCGCGGGTTTTGCCCTCGCCGGCTAGCTGCTTCAAAAACCCTTCCACCCCCTCCGAGGCAGTGGGGCCGGGCAGCACCGAATTCACCGTAACGCCGGTGCCTTTAGTGAGCTCGGCCAGGCCGCGGGCCACGGCCAACTGGGCCGTTTTGGTGGTGCCGTAGTGCACCATCTCACCCGGAATCTGCAGGGCCGACTCGCTGGAAATGAAGAGGATGCGGCCCGCATCTTGCTTCAGCATCAGCGGGAAGTACTGGCGCGCCAGCCGCACCCCGCTCAGCACATTCACCTCAAAGAAGCGCAGCCAGTCGGCATCCGAAATTTCGGCAAAGGGCTTGGGCTCAAAAATGCCCACGTTGTTGACCAGAATATCCACCGTGGGCACCTCGCGCAGCAGGGCATCGACCTGCGCCGCGTTGCCAAAATCGACGGCCACGCCCCGCACCACCGCCGGCGGCGTGCGCTGCAAAACGGCGGCTTTGGCGTCGGCCAGGCGCGCCTCGGTGCGCCCGGTGAGGATTACTTCGGCGCCCTCGGCGGCCAGGCGCTGCGCAATGGCCAGGCCGATGCCCGCCGTGGAGCCCGTGATGAGAGCAGTTTTACCAGTGAGTTGCAGGTCCATGCAGGAGCGGTTGGGGTTGCGGATAAGGCTGCGCTGGTTGGGTAAGTAGCCCGGCGCGGTTACTTAAACCCCCAGACCGCTCGTTTTGATTACAGCGAATTCAGCCTTGAATAATAGAATTAAAAATGAAGAATTACCAGTCAGTTTTTCAATTCTTCGCTCTTAATTTCTTTAAAGTTTGCGCACGATTGCCATCCAAATATTTTACGCAGAGTTTCGTAGGAATTTAAGCCGCAGTATTCCGCAGGGCTAAGTGGCTAAGACACTGGGCAACACCGCGAGCTAACCCTGCCAAGCCCTGGGTAAAAGCGCTAACGGCTTTGCGTAGGCGCTAGCTAGTGGTTGGTTGCCAGGCAGTTATATTGCTAATTCTGCCTGCCCCTCTAGCCCGGCCACATGAAGCGTCACTTTGAAGTCTTGGATGGCCTGCGCGGCACGGCCGCGCTACTGGTGCTTTTTTTCCACTTGCTGGACGGCCTCTTGCCCTACACCACCAACCCGCTGCGGCACAGCTACTTGGCTGTTGATTTCTTCTTTCTGCTCTCGGGCTTCGTCATCGGCTACGCCTACGACGACCGCTGGCCCAGCCTTCACTTGCGCGATTTTGTGCGCGTCCGCCTCATTCGCCTGCACCCGCTGGTGCTGCTGAGCGTGGTACTGGGCGCCGGCTGCTACTGGTTTGACCCGTTTGTGGGTAACGCGCAGCACGTGAGTGCGTTGCGCATGGGCTTGATGCTAGGGTTTGGCACGCTGCTGCTGCCCGTGCCCGGCGGCTGGCTCACCCACCCGCTCAACTCGCCGGGCTGGTCGCTGCTGCAAGAGTACCTGGCCAACCTGGCCTACGCCCTGGTGGGGTGGCGGCTGGGCCGCCCGGCCCTGCAAGCGGTAGTGGCCCTGGCTGCCCTGGCCCTGGTAGCCGCCGCCCTCCGGCACGGCTCCCTCAACGGCGGCTGGGCTTGGCACTCGCTCTGGATGGCCCCGGTGCGGGTAGCTTTTCCGTTTGCGGCTGGGCTGCTACTGCATCGGCTGGGGGCGCAGGTGCGGGTGCCGGGCGCGTTTGCCGGGCTTTCGCTGCTGCTGTTGCTGGTGTTTGCGGGGCCGGCTTTTGCACCCGCCGGGTACTACGAGGCCTGTTGCGTGCTGGTGGTTTTTCCGCTCATCGTAGCAATGGGCGCCGGCACGGCCACCGCCGGGCGGCTCGGCCCCCTCTGCCGATTCATGGGCCGGCTATCCTACCCGCTCTACCTGGTGCACTTTCCCTTCACCGCCATTTTTGCGCACTGGGTAAGCGCTACCCACCCGCCACTCGGGCGCATCGCGCTGGTAATGGCGGCGCTCGTGGTTTCCCTCATCGGCCTGGCCTGGGTTGCGCTACGCTGGTATGATGAGCCCGTGCGGGCCTGGCTGAGCGCGCGCGCGCGCCGTCGGCAGCAGCTGAGGCTGCAGCTGCAGGGCGTATAACCCAGCGTATAACTCGCTTCAGGCGAGCCACAGCGCCGCCAGCGCTAGCGTGGCCGGCAGCGTTTGTACCAGCAAAATGCCCCGCCCTGCCGTAGCCGCGCCATAAAGGCCGGCCACGGCCACGCAGCCCAGAAAAAACGTGCCCACACTGCGGTGCCACGCCGGGTCACTTATAAGCAGCGCCCAAATCAGCCCGGCCACCAGAAAGCCATTATACAAGCCCTGGTTGCCCGCCAGCGTTTTCGTCGGCCCAAACAACTCAGCCGGCAAGGTTTTAAATACCTTCGGCCCGCGCGTGGTCCAGGCAAACAGCTCCAGCCACACAATGTAGACGTGGATAAGGGCCACCAGGCCAATGAGTAGCTGGCTGAATAGGTGCATGATACAAAGGGTAATATTTTTAAATTAGCCCAAAGGAAATCCACTGCAAATAAAATGGCCCACCGGATGGGTGAGCCTATAATTCAGTAAACGAGCCGAAGCTTCTGCAGCACCTAGCTGCTGCTCCTGCTCGGGGGCGAGCGCAGGGCATCCAGTTCCGCCTGGAGGCGGTTGAGGTTGGTGCAGAGAGGCACTGGGTAAAAGCTAACTAATTATGCTTGAACGAGTTATTACGCATTTTCGCGGCTAGCTATGCGCCACATATGGGTTTCTACTAACGCTCGTTGCTGAAAAACCGGGCAGATAACAGCGATAAATGTCTGTAGCGCTGCTTCGCTGTCGAGGTACATATCAAGTAAACAACCCTCTTCGTCAAACTCTACGTGGTCAAGTAATTCCGGCGCTTGCTCCTCTATTATGAATGCCGTAGTATCGACAAACGAAATTCGCCAATCGGTTCGGCTGTATTTATCAGAAAGTAGCTTATAGGTGATTAATTCTGGAGCCTCAAACGCCGCTAAAACCCGATATAATTGCTACGGCGAATTATCAAGCAGCGCGTCTTTATTGTAAGTGATGCTAAAAGGAAAAGTATTGTCCATAGCAAAGAACATTACTCTCCCAATTTCCCCAAAATCTCCAGCGCAGCTTTGGCTATTACCGTGCCCGGCCCATAAATACCCGCCACGCCCGCATCATACAGAAAGGGATAATCCTGCGGCGGAATAACGCCGCCGGCAATGACGAGAATATCGGGGCGGCCTTCGTTCTGCAATTCCTGAATAAGCTGGGGCAGCAGCGTATTGTGGCCGGCGGCGAGGCTGCTCACGCCCACTACGTGCACGTCGTTGTCGACGGCTTGGCGGGCTACTTCGGCGGGGGTTTGGAAGAGGGGCGCCAGGTCCACGTCGAAGCCCACGTCGGCGAAGCTGGTGGCGATGATTTTGGCGCCGCGGTCGTGGCCGTCCTGGCCCATTTTGGCCACCAGCATGCGGGGGCGGCGGCCTTGTGCGGCGGCAAAGTCCTGGGCGGCCTGGCGGGCCTGGGCAAAGTCGGCGTTGTCACTCATGCCCTGCTGGTAGATGCCCTGCACGGTGCGGCTGGTGGCCTGGTGGCGGCCCCAGGCCGCTTCGAGCGCGTCGGAGATTTCGCCGAGGGTGGCGCGGGCGCGGGCGGCCGTCACGGCCAGGGCGAGCAGATTATTTTGTGCGGTAAGCTTTAGCTTGCCGTCGGTGGTAGGTGCGGGCTCGTTCGTAATGCTTTCCGACGGCAAGCCCTGTGCGGTAAGCTTCAGCTTGCCGTCGGTGGTAGGTGCGGGCTCGGTCGTAATGCTTTCCGACGGCAAGCTAAAGCTTACCGCACAGGCCGTAATTGCCGCTAGCGCCGCTTGCACGGCGTCAGTATCACGCGCGGCGCGAATCTGCTTCAGGCGCGCCACCTGCGATTCTCTAACCGCGTCATTATCAATCTGTAATACATCAATTGGCGCTTCGCCCTCAGGGGCCAGGTACTTGTTTACGCCCACGATTACCTCCTGGCCGGTGTCGATGCGCGACTGCTTGCGGGCGGCGGCTTCCTCGATGCGGAGCTTGGGCAGGCCGGTTTCGATGGCGGCGGCCATGCCACCGAGGGCTTCCACCTCCTCCATCAGCGCCCAGGCCTGGTTGGCGAGGTCGGCGGTGAGGCTCTCCACGTAGTACGAGCCGCCCCAGGGGTCCACTACTTTGGTAATGTCGGTTTCGTGCTGCAAGTACAGCTGCGTGTTGCGCGCAATGCGGGCCGAGAAGTCGGTGGGCAGGGCCAGGGCTTCGTCGAGGGCGTTGGTATGCAGGCTCTGGGTGCCGCCGAGGGCGGCGGCCAGGGCCTCCACGGTGGTGCGGGCCACGTTGTTGAAGGGGTCCTGGGCCGTGAGCGAGTAGCCCGAGGTTTGGCAGTGCGTGCGTAGGGCCAGGCTCTTGGCGTTTTGCGGGTCGAACTGCTTTATCAACTTGGCCCACAGCAAACGGCCGGCGCGCAGCTTGGCAATTTCCAGAAAGTGGTTCATGCCAATGCCCCAGAAAAACGACAGCCGCGGCGCGAAGTCGTCGATTTTCAAGCCTGCTGCCAGGCCGGCGCGCACGTACTGCAAGCCATCGGCCAGGGTGTAGGCCAGCTCCAGCTCGGCGGTGGCCCCCGCCTCATGCATGTGATAGCCCGAGATGCTGATGCTGTTGAACTTGGGCATGTGCTGCGCCGTGTAGGCGAAGATGTCGGCAATGAGCCGCATGCTCGGCGCGGGCGGGTAGATGTAGGTGTTGCGCACCATAAACTCCTTCAGAATGTCGTTCTGAATGGTGCCCGTCAGCTTTTCGGGCGGCACGCCCTGCTCCTCGGCCGCCACAATAAAAAAGGCCAGCACCGGCAGCACGGCCCCGTTCATGGTCATGCTCACCGACATTTCGCCCAGCGGAATCTGGTCAAACAGGATTTTCATATCCTCCACCGAGTCGATGGCCACGCCGGCCTTGCCCACGTCGCCCACCACGCGGG
>CAXTFI010000265.1:0-6142 GCA_964243255.1 uncultured Hymenobacter sp. | reverse complement strand
CACCGTGCCCGACGGCGTGCAGGCCATGAAGCAGGGCGCGTTTGACTACCTCACCAAGGGCGATTCCGACGACCAGCTGGTGGTAGTAGTAGCCCGCGCCGTGGAAAAAGCGCAGCTGCGCCGCCGCGTGGCCGAGCTGGAAAAGCAAGTAGGCCAGCAGTACACCTTCGCGGCCATGATTGGCCAGTCGGCGGCGCTGGCCAGGGCCAAGGACCTGGCCGCCCGCGTGGCCCCCACCGACTCCACGGTGCTGCTCGAAGGCCCCACCGGCGCGGGCAAGGAGCTGTTTGCCCAGGCCATTCACCAGGCCAGCCAGCGGCGCACCAAGCCCTTTGTGGCCGTCAACTGCAGCGCCTTTCCCAAAGATTTATTGGAGTCGGAGCTGTTTGGCTACAAGAAAGGCGCCTTTACCGGGGCGCTGGCCGACAAGCGCGGCCTGCTGGAAGAAGCCAACGGCGGCACGCTTTTTCTGGATGAGATTGGCGAGCTGGAGCTGGCCGTGCAGGCCAAATTTTTGCGGGTGCTCGAAACCCAGGAATTTACCAAGCTCGGCGACACCAAGCCCACCAAAGTCAACGTGCGCTTTGTGGCGGCCACCAACCGCAACCTGCGTCAGGAGGCCAGTGAGGGGCATTTTCGCCCCGATTTGTACTACCGCTTGTCGGTGTTTGAATTGGCAGTGCCGCCGCTCAGCGCCCGGCCCGACGATGTGGCCCCGTTGGCCCGGCACTTTTTGCAAATATTTGCCGCCAAGCTGCGCAAGCGCCTGCCGGGCTTCGACGCCGACGCCCTGGCCCGCCTCACGCGCTACGCCTGGCCCGGCAATGTGCGCGAGCTGAAAAACGTGCTGGAGCGCGCCGCCATCCTGGCCGTTGATAATCAGCCGCTTACCTTAGACGACCTGCCGCCCGAGCTGCAGCACCTGCCCGCCCCCCAGCCCGCCGACCCCGCCGACCGCAGCCTGCGCGCCGTGGAGGCCCGCCACCTGGGCCAGGTGCTGCGCGAAACCAACGGCAACAAGATGGAAGCCGCCCGCCAGCTCGGCATCGGGGTCAAAACGCTGTACCGCAAAATTGAGGAGTACGGGCTCCGGGAGTGAGGGCGCCAGCGGCACCGGCGGCAGCTGCTTTTCGCCCCATTCTGACCTAGTCACCGGGTCAAAATGACCTACTATGCTGGTAGTACCTCTAAAGCAAGTCAACTAGCAGGCAATTTATTCTACTGATTATCAAGGTTATAAGATAAAAATAGCGCTTTACAAGCCCGGCGGCCCAGCTTTCGCAAGAAGCAGCTAGCCGCCCCCGACCCATTGCGGGGAGCCGGTTGCCGTTATGCGTTTGCAAGCTAAAATCACCTTGGGTTTTCTGGCTATGCTGGGGCTGTTGCTCGGCATTGCCTGCTACGCCTTCTTCACGCTGAGCCGCCTCGACCGGGCCAACCAGGCTGTGTTGCAGGATAATTTTTACTCGGTGCAGCTGGGCCAGGGCATGTTGCGGGCCTTGGATGGCCTCGCGGCAACCCCGGCCGCGGCCGACGCCCTACCCCGCCTGCACAACCTGCTAAGCCAGGAGGCCCACAACATCACCGAGCCGGGCGAGCGCCGCGTTGTCGATAGCCTCACCCAGGCCCTGGCCGCTTACCCTGGGGCCAGCGCCGCCACCGGCCAGGCCCAGCTGCGCCAGCTCACTCATCGCATGGTGGCGCTGAATATGACGGCCCTGGCCCGCAAAAACGCTCAGGCCATGCACACCGCCGGCCAGGCCCGCAGCTACCTGCTGCTGTTTAGCGTGCTGAGTGTGCTGGTGGGGCTGATGCTGGTGGGTAGCGTGCCGCAGGCGGCGGTGGGTGGCCTGCGCAAGCTGGCCGCCAGCCTCGACTACGCCACCCGCACCAACTTTGCGGCCACCGTGCCCATCGAAAGCACCGACGAGGTAGGCCAGGTTACGGCCGCCTTCAACCGCCTGCTGGTGCACGTGCAGGACATTCGGGGCCACAGCCTGGCCGACGTAGTAACCGAGCGCAATCGCACCAGCGGCCTCGTGCAAACGCTCAGCGAGCCGCTTTTTTTGCTCGACCCCAGCCGCCGCGTGCTCGTGGCCAACCCGGCCGCCTGCACCCTGCTGGGCCTGCCCGAAAAGCAGGTGCTCGACCGCCCGGCCGCCGAGCTGGCCGAGGAGAACCCGGTTTTTGCCCAGCTGCTGGCCCCGGCGCTGCTGCCGGTGGCCCAGCGCCCGGCCGGCCCGCAGCCGTTTTCGGTGGTGGGGTCCGATGGCGTAGCGGCTCATTATCAACTAGCCGTGCATGAGGCCGTTGCGTTTAATGAGGCCCGCGACCAGATGGAGGCCGTGGGCACGGTGCTGGCCCTGCGCAACGTGTCGGCCTTCCGCCAGCTCGACCAAACCAAGTCGGACTTCCTGGCCACCGTGTCGCACGAGCTGAAGACGCCGCTTTCCAGCATCAACTTCAACCTCAAGCTCTTACACGACCCGCGCGTGGGCGGCCTCAATACCGAGCAGCAGGAAATAGTGGCCACCATCAAGGAAGAAAACCAGCGCCTGCTGCGCCTCGTGGGTGAGCTGCTGACCGTGGCGCGCCTCGACGTGGGCCAGGGCATTGCCCTGGCCCCGCGCCCGCTGGCCGTGGCCGACCTCGTGGCCGCCGCCACCACGCCGCTGCAGCTGCAGCTGCGCGCCCGCCACCTCACGCTCACTACCGACCTGCCCGCCGACCTGCCGCTCATCCGGGCTGACCTCGAAAAAACGGCCTGGGTGCTGCTCAACCTGCTGGTGAATGCCGTGCGCTACTCGCCCGAGCAGGGTGGCATCAGTCTCAGCGCCGCCCCCACCCCCGACGGCCACGCCGTGCGCGTGCAGGTGCAGGACCACGGCCCCGGCATTGCCCCAGCCGACCAGCAGCGCATTTTCGAGCGCTTTGCGCAGGGGCCCGCCGCCCCGCAAGCCAGCGCCCACGACGACCCCGGCACCGGCCTGGGCCTCAGCATCTCACGCGAATTCATCGCCGGCCAGGGCGGCGAACTGGGCGTGGAAAGCACCGCCGGCCAGGGCAGCACCTTCTACTTCACACTGCCCGTAGCTAGTTGAGATTTCCACATAGTCAACTCATAATCAGCAGGTTTAATAACCTATGCTTCACGCATTGGCAGTCGACTTCCCCACCTGGTCAATTCCTAATTCTTAACTCCTAATTCCTAATTAATCACCATGTCAACTGCCACGGCTACCCTGACCAGTGAGAACGACATCCACCGCCGGGCCATTACGGTGGGCGGGCTGCTCGTGACGCTGGGCATCATTTTCGGCGACATCGGCACCTCGCCGCTGTACGTGTTCCAAACCATCATCGGTGAGCGCCAGGTGAGCGAGCTGCTCGTGTACGGCGGCGTATCGGCCGTATTCTGGACGCTCACCCTGCAAACCACCATCAAGTACATCCTGCTCACGCTGGAGGCCGACAACCACGGCGAGGGCGGTATTTTTTCGCTGTTTTCGCTGGTGAAGGGGCGCGGCCGGTGGCTGCTGTTTCCGGCCATCATCGGGGCGGGCACGCTGCTGGCCGATGGCATCATCACGCCGCCCATCTCGGTGACGTCAGCCATTGAGGGCTTGAAAATCCTCTACCCGGCCCTTGACCAGGAAACCATCGTGATTGCGGTGCTGGTTATTATCTCGCTACTATTTGGTTTTCAGCAGTTTGGCACCAAGGTAGTGGGCGCGTCCTTCGGGCCCATCATGCTGCTGTGGTTCTCGGTTATCGGCACGCTGGGCCTGCTCCAGATTGTGCAGCACCTCGGCGTGCTGGCCGCCCTCAACCCCGTGTACGCCGTGCGGCTGCTCACCGAGTACCCCAAGGGCTTCTGGCTGCTGGGGGCCGTGTTTTTGTGCACCACCGGGGCCGAGGCCCTCTACTCCGACCTGGGTCACTGCGGGCGCAAGAACATCCGGTCGGCCTGGGTTTTTGTGAAAATTACGCTGGTACTCAACTACCTGGGCCAGGCCGCCTGGACGATGGGCCACGTGGGCCACTCGCTGGCCAGCAACCAGAACCCGTTTTTCATGATTGCCCCCAAGTGGGGCATTGTGCCGCTCATTATCCTGGCCACAGCGGCCACTATCATTGCGTCGCAGGCCCTCATCTCGGGTTCTTATACGCTTGTATCTGAAGCCGTTAGCCTGCGCTTTTGGCCCAAAGTGCGGGTGCTGTTCCCGACCGATGAGCGCGGGCAGATTTACGTGCCCAGCATCAACTGGCTGCTGTGGTTTGGCTGCGTGTGCGTGCAGCTGCATTTCCAAACCTCGGAAGCCATGACGGCCGCCTACGGCTTCTCCATCACGGTGGCCATGCTCATGACCAGCATCCTGCTTTCGCAGTATTTGCGGGGCGTCAAGCACTGGGCCATTCCGGTGGTGGCGCTTATTATGCTGGTGTTTTTCACGGTCGAGCTGTCGTTTCTCATCGCCAACATCACCAAGCTGCTCAACCGGCTGGGCATCCTGGTTTTCGAGTGGGGCCTGATTTTTATGATGTACCTGGGCTACAAAGGCCGCGAAATCAAGAACCGCCTGCTCAAAACCCTGCCCGTGGCCGAGAGCGTGCCCAGCTTCCAGGAGTTAAGCACCGACGAGTCAATCCCGCGCTACGCCTCCAACCTGGTGTACCTCACGCACAGCAAAAAGGAGGGCGAACTGGAGAACGAAATCCTGTATTCCATTATGCGCAAGCAGCCCAAGCGGGCCGACCGCTACTGGTTTGTCAACATGAGCATCCTCACCGAGCCCTACTCGGCGCGCTACTCGGTGGAGGAGCTGGTACCCGGCGTGGCGTATAAAATCAACTTTAAGCTGGGCTTCCGGGTGTCGCCGCGCCTGAACCTGCTGTTTCGCCGGGCTCTGGAAGAAATGGCCCAGGGTGGCGAGCTCAACATTACCTCGCGCTACGACTCGCTGGCCCGCCACCAGCTGCCCGGCGACTTCCGCTTTGTGGTGCTCGAAAAGGTGCTCAGCTACGACAATGAGCTAACCTGGCAGGAGCGGTTCTTCATGAACGGCTACTTCTTTATCAACCGCTTCGCTATCTCCGACCAGCAGCTCTTTGGCCTGGATACCAGCGATGTAGCCATCGAAAAAGTGCCGCTCACCATCAAGCCCGCCGCCCGCACCTACGACCTGCTGCGCGACCCCCTGGAGCAAGCCACCGAGCCCCTACGGGCCCAGTCCACCGAAACCGTGGAAGTGCCCGTGCGCGCGTAAGTACTTGATAGCAAAAAAGCCCGTAGGGCAGACCGGAACAAAATCTCCGGTCTGCCCTACGGGCTTTTTTGCTATTAGCAAAGCTACTAAATCAAGTCGCCCAGCTCGCGCACGCCCACCGGCCGCTGCACCGTAAAGCCTTCGCCAAACTCCACGCCTATCAGGTGCCCAAACTCGCGGGCCCGCGCCTCCATAAAGTGCGCAAACGTCTGGCCCGACAGGTAGGTAGCCGGGGCCGTAGGGTCGGCATTTTTATTGAAAAACTGCGTGCCGTAGGCGTTAATGCTGGCCCACTTGCCGGCCCAGTGCGGCGTAATATCCACCACAAAGTCGGCCGGAATCTGCCGGTCCTGAATGTAGTAATACACGTTCTTAGGCCGCCACGGGGCCTGCGGCTGGCCATCTTCCCCCAGCGTCTCAATCATGCGCAAGCCGCTCAGAAAGCAGGCATCCGTGGCCAGCTGGGCGCCGCGCCCATGGTCGGGGTGCCGGTCCGAAATGGCGTTGCAGAGCACCGTATCGGGCTGGTAGCGCCGAATAGCCGCGATAAGCGGCAGCTGGTGCTCCCGGTCGTTCTTAAAAAAGCCGTCGGGCAACCCCAGATTCTCCCGCACGCTGAGCTGCAGTATCTCACTAGCTGCCGCCGACTCGGCCGCCCGCATCTCGGGCGTGCCGCGCGTGCCCAGCTCGCCCCGCGTAAAGTCCACAATGCCCACGCGTTTGCCCGCCGCCACCGCCGCCAGCAGCGTGCCCGAGCACGACATCTCTACATCATCGGGGTGAGCCCCCAAAGCCAGAATATCTACTTTAACCACTGATTGACCGCAGATTCAAACGGATTTAACGGATTTCGCAGATACGCCGCTACGCGGCTG
>CAXTFI010000264.1:5521-6182 GCA_964243255.1 uncultured Hymenobacter sp. | reverse complement strand
GGCCTGGTGCTCGACGACCCCGATAACTTCCGCACCAAGGAAGTGTCGAAGCTGAGCGTGCTCGATAGCCTGTTTCACCCCGAGGAAAATCCGGAGCTCTACGGCGATATGTACCACAAGGTGCGCATCAACTACTACCCGCCGGCCGGCGACAACAAGGAGAGCTGGGACAACATCGACATTTTTGGCTGGATGGGCTACCCCATGCAGATTAAAATCAACTTCCTCTGCCGCGACTCCATCCTGGCCGCCCCGCTGGTGCTCGACCTGGCCCTGTTTATGGACCTGGCCAAGCGCGCCGGCCGCACGGGCATTCAGGAGTGGCTCTCGTTCTACCTCAAGGCCCCGCAAACCGAGCCCGGCCTGCGCCCCGAGCACGACATCTTCAAGCAGCTCGTGACCCTGCACAACACCCTGCGCGAGCTGATGGGTGAAGATGCCGTGACCGCCGCCGCTGAGGAAGCGTATCAGGACGGCCCCGCGGCCTAGGTTTTAGGGTAGGAGGGGGTGGGGATAGGAGGGTGTGAGGGTGTGGGGGTGGGAGGCAAGAAAATTTAGGTAGCAATCCCCTCTCATACCCTCCCACCCCCACACCCCCCCCCCCCCCCACCCCCCCCCCCCCCTTCCCCCCCCCCCCCAAACCCCCACCCCCACCTTTCTC
>CAXTFI010000264.1:0-5511 GCA_964243255.1 uncultured Hymenobacter sp. | reverse complement strand
TCCCCTCCACCCACCACACCCTCCCACCCCCCTCACCCCCCACCCTCCTACCCCCATACCCTAAACTCAAAGCCCATTTAGCTATCAACTGCGTGTATAAGCAACTTGCCTCCGTTCTGGGCATCGGGTATGTGAAGGGCGGGGGCACGGTGGCAGCCGCCGCCACCTGCCTGGCCCTGTACCTGGCGCGCGCCAGCGAGGCCACGGTGCGGCCCTGGCCTGCCAGCCTGCTCACGGTGGGCGTGCTGGCCCTGGGCACGCTGGCCGCCCAGCGCGTGGAGCCCCACTGGGGCAAAGACAGCTCCCGTGTGGTGATTGACGAGGTGGCGGGCATGTGGATGACCCTGCTGCTAGTGCCCGTCACGGGCCCGCGCCTACTGGTGGGCCTGGTGCTGTTCCGGTTTTTTGATATCGTTAAACCCTTGTTTATCAAGCATATGGAGCAGCTGCCGGGCGGCGTGGGCGTAATGATGGACGACGTGCTGGCCGGCCTCTACGCCAACGTGCTGCTGCAAGCCGGCGTGCGGCTGGGCTACCTCTAGGCCGTGCGGTTTCGCCGGTTTTTGAAGGCGCAGGCGGCTTCGGCGGCGGGCACGGGCGTCGATTTTTTGGTTACCATTGCCGGCGTGGAGGTGCTGCACAGCTGGTACCTGCTGGCCACGGTGCTGGGCAACGCAGCCGGGGGCCTGGTCAATTTTTACCTGGGCCGCTACTACGTGTTTCAGGTGCCGCACCAGCGGGCCCAAGCTCAGGGAGTCAGGTATTTTTTTGTGTGGCTGGGCAGCATGCTGCTGAACGCCGCTGGGGTTTATCTGTTTACCCAGCTACTTCACCTCAATTATGTGTATAGCAAGGTGATAGTGTCCCTCGTAGTAGGTGTGGGATTCAATTACTTCTTGCAAGTGTATTTTGTATTTAAAAAGTTATGAGGCGTTGGTATAACAGGCATTTGGGGGCAGCGCGGCTGTGCTGGCTGCTACTGCTGCTGGCCGGGCCCCTCGCGGCCGGGGCCCAGAGCACCACTATTCGGGGGGTGGTCACCGATGCCAAAACGCGCGAGAAGCTACCCTTTGTGAGCGTATCGGTGCCGCAGTCTACCATCGGCACCAACACCGACGAGCAGGGCCAGTTCTCGCTGCAAGTGCCGGCGCAGTACACCAGGGTCGTGTTCACGTACCTGGGCTATCGCTCAGTGACCAAGACGATTACGCCCGGTCAACCCGTAGAAATTAACGTGCAGCTGGCCACCAGTGCGGCCCTGCTCAACGAGGTGGTGGTGCGCGGCACCAAGCCCCCGCGCTACAAAAACAAAGACAACCCGGCCGTGACACTCATCCGCAAGGTGATTGAGAATAAGGAGCAAAACCGGCCCGAAAGCTACTCCTACGTGGAGTACGAAAAGTACGAGAAGATGAGCTTCTCGTTCAGCAACTTATCCGACAAGTTCAAGAACCGGAAGATATTCCGCAACTACCAGTTCCTGTTCAAAACCCAGGACTCGACGGCGGCGGGCGGCGTCAACATCCTGCCCATCTACTTGGAGGAGAAGCTGTTTCAGGAATACTACCGCAAAGACCCGGCGAAGCGCAAAACCGTGGTGCTGGGCAACAAGCAGGTAGAGTTTGACAAGCATTTTATTGATAATGAGGGCCTTAGCGCTTATTTCAATCGAATGTACCAGGACATTGACATTTATGCCAACAATGTGGCGCTGCTTGGTAACCAGCTCCTTAGCCCCATTGCCACCAGCGCGCCCACGTTTTACCAGTACTACATTTCGGATACGCTCCGGCAGCACGTGCCGCAACTGATTGAGCTGAGCTTTTTTCCGCGCAACAAGGGCGACATGCTTTTTGCGGGCAAGCTCTACATCACGCTCGACGGCCACTACGCCGTGCAGCAGGCCAACCTGTCGGTGGACAAGCGCATCAACCTCAACTTTGTGAAGAGCCTGAACGCCAGCCTGGAGTTTGCCGAAAACCCCGACCGGCGCTACCACCTGAGCAAGAGCTTTTTGGGCATCGACTTTGGCATTACGCAAAAGGGCTCGGGCTTTTACGGCGAGCGCACGGTGTCGTTTAATAAGTACCTGGTTAACAAGGCCCAGCCCGACAGCCTTTACGACGGCCCGGCGCGCGTGGCCACCACCGACAGCACCAGCAGCCGGGCCGCCGCCTTTTTGCAGCAAAACCGGCCCGACAGCCTCAGCCAGGTGGAGAAGGCGATTTATAAGAACGTCGATACCCTGCAGACTATCAAGTCGTTTCAGCGCACGCTCACGCTGTTTACGTTCCTGTTTTCGGGCTACAAGTCGTTTGGGCCGTTTGAGGTGGGGCCGTCGAACACGTTTTACAGCTTCAACCCCGTGGAGGGCTTCCGGCTGCGGGTGGGCGGGCGCACCACCCCCGAGCTGAGCAAGCGCATCTACTTTGAAACGTACACGGCCTACGGCTTTAAGGACGAGCGGTGGAAGTACTTTTTGAGCTCCACCTACTCGTTCAATAACACGTCCATCTACAAGTTTCCGCAGCATTTGCTGCGCGCCAGCTTTCAGCGCGACACCCGCATTCCGGGCCAGGAGCTGCAGTTTGTGCAGGAAGATAATTTTCTGCTGTCCTTCAAGCGGGGCGTCAACGACAAGTACCTCTACAACGACATTTACCGGCTCGACTACATCTACGAGTTCAGCAACCACTTTTCTTATTCTCTGGGGTTCAAGAAGTTGCAGCAGTCGCCGGCGGGCGGCCTGTATTTCCGCAACGTGGTGAACGACACGCCCAACAACATTCCTACCCTCACCACGACCGAGCTAATCCTGGGCCTGCGCTGGGCGCCCAACGAGGCTTTTTACCAGGGCAAGCTCTACCGCACGCCCATTATCAACGCCTACCCCATTTTTTCGGCGCAGCTGGCCACGGGCCTCAAAGGCTTTTTTGGGGGCGAATACAGCTACACCAACGTGGCCCTCAACGCGACCAAGCGCTTTTACTTGTCGCAGCTGGGCCACTCCGATATCACGCTGGAGGGCGGCTACGTATTCGGGCAGGTGCCGTTTCCGCTGCTCGACGTGCACCGGGCCAACCAGTCGTACTCGTACCAGCTGAACTCGTACAACCTGATGAACTTCCTGGAGTTTTCGAGCGACCACTACGCCAGCCTGTTCATCGACCACAACTTCAATGGATTCTTTTTCAACAAGTTACCGTTGATAAAACACCTCAAGCTGCGCGAAACCGCGTCGCTGAAGCTGCTCTACGGCGGCGTGCGGGCCGAAAACGACCCGGCCAGCCACCCCGAGCTGTATCAGTTTTTGCGCGATGCGCAGGGCCAGCCCATTTCCTTCACCCTGGGCCAGCAGCCCTACGCCGAGGCCAGCGTGGGCGTGGCTAATATTTTCAAGCTCTTCCGGCTCGATATCGTTAAGCGCCTCACCTACCTGGACAATCCCAATGTAGCGCAGTGGGGCCTGCGCGGCCGCTTCAAGATAGATTTTTAACTCTCCAGCGCCATGAGCTTCGACGCTATTCGCACTGCCCTGCAAACCGGCATCTACGCCGTTATCAACCCCTTTGTGCGGCTGCTGGTGCGGCTGGGCTTCACGCCCAATGCCGTGACGCTCACCGGCTTTGCACTAAACGTGGGGGTGGCCGTGCTCTTCATTGTGGGCGGCGAGGAAGGCAACCGCGGCGACCTGCGCTACGTGGGCTGGGGCGGGGCGCTTATCCTGTTTGCCGGGCTCTTCGACATGCTCGATGGCCAGGTGGCGCGGCTGGGCAACATGAAGAGCGAATACGGCGCGTTTTTCGACTCCGTACTAGACCGTTACAGTGAGCTGTTCACGTTTTTGGGCATCTGCTACTACCTGGTGGCGCACCACTACCTGCTGGGCTCGCTGTTTGCGTTCATCGCCCTCATCGGCTCCATGATGGTGAGCTACACCCGTGCCCGCGCCGAGGGCTTGGGCGTAGAATGCAAGGGCGGCCTGATGCAGCGCCCCGAGCGCGTAGTACTACTGGGCCTGAGCGCGTTGCTCTGCGGCATTAGCTCGGCCTGGCTCGGGGGCGACTACAAGCTCTTCGTGCCGGGTATCCCGTTTCACGTGTTCGAAACGATGTCGATTCTGACTTTCCCCATTTCCGTGCTGGCCGTGCTGGCCAATATCACGGCTGTGTCGCGGATACTGGAGGCGAAAAAAGGCCTGACTCAAAAGGCCGCCGCCCCGGCCCCAGCCGCCAGCGCTCCCGTGGCAGCCACCGCTTCCAAGGCAACTGCTACGGCAGCGGCCCTGGCTATCAGCTTGTTCAGCACCTTAACATTGGGGGCTGCCACGCCGCAGCCCAGCCTCACGTTTCCGGTGCCCAGGGGCGTGGCCAACCAGCTGTTTTACTTGCAGCGCGACCCCAACACCAACACCGTCATCTACCAGCTCAATGTCAACAGTGCGGGCCAACTGGATGAGGACGAGCCGATTAACGTATTCTGGATACGCTACGACGAGCAAAGCCAGCGCAAGGACCTGAACTTCATCCAGCGCAAATTTGCCTACGGCCTCAGCGCCAAGAAGGTAGCCCCCAACAAGTACGAGCTCAAGTTTGCCGCCTACGGCAAAGTGCCGTTCACGCTCATGAAATCGAGCGTCGACAACGCCTTCCACGTGTACACGCTGGTGGCCAACAAGCAGATTCAGCTGGAGCGCGTGTACCTGCGCATCGAGGGCGGCACGTTTTGGGTGCCCAACGTCAAATACATTGAGTTTAAAGGCCTTGACACGGCTACCCGCTCGCCCATCGTTTCGCGCGTGGGCGTGTAGCGCGCCTGTCGGCGGCCTCGCTGGCGGGCGGCCCCTACCCTATTTTCTATGCTTCCTTCTTCATCGGGTGCGGGGCGGCCGGCCCGCCAAGGGCGCTGGCTGGTGCCCGCGCTATCGCTGGCTTATTTGCTGTTTTCGTACCTGCTCATCGGCTTTCGGCCCGAGCAGCTGGTGCTGGTGGGGCTCTGCAACGGCTGCTACTTCCTGTCCGATACGACGCGCCGGCTCATCACCGGCTTCTCCATCTTCGTCGTATTCTGGATTTTGTACGACTACATGCGCGCCTTCCCCAACTACGCCTACCGGGCCGTGGACGTGGCGCAGCTCTACCACGCCGAAAAGAGTCTGTTTGGCATTACTTATCAAGGTAAGATACTAACACCTAATGAGTTCTGGCTAGTCAATCATCGGCCTTTTCTGGACGTGCTATGCGGTATTTTCTATTTGTGCTGGGTGCCCATTCCGCTGGCGTTTGCGGGCTACCTGTTCTTTCGCAACCGCCGGCTGTTCTTCGAGTTTTCGCTGACGTTTTTGCTGGTTAACCTGCTGGGTTTCACCCTCTACTACCTGCACCCGGCCGCGCCGCCGTGGTACGTGCAGGAGCACGGCCTGCTGTTCCAGCCACTTACGCTGGGCAGCACGGCGGGCCTGGCCCGGTTCGACAGTTTTTTTGGGGGAAGCGTGTTCAAATCCATCTACGC
>CAXTFI010000263.1:0-6294 GCA_964243255.1 uncultured Hymenobacter sp. | reverse complement strand
CGGCGGGCAGCTTTTCCTCCATGCTGCGCAGGCTGGTGAGCGAGAGCAGCGGCCGGGGCTGGCTGCCCAGGTGCACCTTCACGTAGTCTTTGAGGCCCTCCACGTAGAGAATATCGGCCAGCAGCACGCGCACCAGCTGGTACTCGACTTTAAGGTAGATGTGGTCGTCGGGCGCGGCTACGGCAGCGGCTACGGGGGCGGGGGCTGCTGCCGGCCGGGGCTCAAAGAAGGCCCGCGCCTTGAGCGCCGCCCGCAGAAACTCCTCATAGTTAAAGGGTTTCAGTAAATAATCGAGGGCATCGACCCGGAAGCCTTCGAGGGCATACTGGTTGAAGGCGGTGGTGAAGATGACGCGCTGGCCGCCGCCCTGCAGCACCCGCGCCAGCTCCAGGCCGCTGAGGTCGGGCATCTTAATGTCCAGAAACAAGAGCCTGACTTCGGGCTGCTCGTGCAGGGCGCGCAGGGCGGCCACGGCGCTGGGGTAGCGGCCGGCCAGCTTCAAAAACGGCGTTTGCTCGATGAAGGAGCACACCAGGCCCAGGGCCAGCGGCTCGTCATCGACGGCAATGCACAGGATGGGCGCGGCTACGGCAGCAACAGGCTGAGACATACTTCGTACTCGTTGGAGGTGGTAGGGGCGGTAACGCACAGCTGGTAGCGGCCGGGATACAGCAGGTCGAGGCGGCGCCGGGTGTTGGCCAGGCCAATGCCGCCGGGCTCGTCGGCTTCGGCTTGCTGGGTGACAAACAAGGTATTACGCACGCACATTTCTACCCGTTGCGGACCGGGCTGGCGCAGCACAATGGTGATGCAGCTAGGCGCGCTGGCGCTCACGCCGTGCTTGAAGGCGTTTTCGACGTAGGGCTGAAACAGCATGGGCGCGATGAACGGGTCGGGGCCGGCAGGGTCGGCGGGCGGCTCAAACACCACCTGCACCTGGTCGGTGAGGCGCAGGTGCATCAGTTCGATGTAGTCGCGCAGGAAGCTGATTTCCTGGCTTAGGCGGGTGTGGCCGGCGGGCGTTTCGTAGAGCACGTAGCGCATCATGCGCGAGAGGCGGTGCAGGGCCGCCCGCGCCCGCTCGCCGTCGAGCAGCGTGAGGGCGTAGATGTTGTTGAGGGTGTTGAAGAAGAAATGCGGGTTGATTTGGGCCTTGAGCAAGCTCAGCTCGGTGGCTACCTGGCGGCGCTCCAGCTCCAGGCGGCTTTCGGCGTCGCGCTGGGCTTTTTGCATAGCCGCCAGGCTGGCCGAAATGCCTAACACCATGAGCGTGAGCAACAACACACCCGTATCGACGAGCGCGCTGCCTTCTTCCTCGGCAGGGCCGGGGGCGAAGTGCGGGCGCGGGGCCGACCACGGGTTGGGCGGGTCCAGCACGGCCTCGCGGCCCCGCGCCACCAGCTCGGGCACGTGCAGGCGGGCTGCCACCTGCTGGTGCGCAACCAGAATGGCCAGGCCCGCCACGGCATTCACGGCCAGGTAGGCGGGCCAGCGGCGGCGGTAAAGCAGGCGCGGGGCCGCCCAGGCCAGGTTGAGGTAAAACAAGCCCACCAGCAGCCCAAACACCACTGCCTGCGTAACCCAGAACGCGGGCGGCTTGGGGCCAGGATAGTCGGGCTGCTGCGCCCACAGCAACACCGCCACCAGGCCCCACACCAGGGCGTGCAGCAGCAGGGTAGAGGCGGGGCGAAGCAAACGAAGAGACACGGGCAGGCGCGGCGGATGAAAACCTGTGCAAACTACGGCCGCCAACTGCGGCCGGCGCAGAGCCAATCGGCCGGCGGCGCGCTGGCGTCGCCCAGTCCGCGCGCCGCCCCGCGTCCGTGGCAGCAGCCGAGCGCCCCGCGCCAACTGCCGATGCCCAGCCGCCAACCGCCGATTGGCTTGTGCCCGAAGCAGGGGTTTGCTGCAATTTTGAGAACGCTCATTCACACCCCTTTAACTCCCTCTTCCTTATGCGAACTCCTTTTATCTACCTGTGCTTTGGCCTGCTGATTGCCAGCAGCGGCAGCGGCTTCACGGCGTGCAGCAAGCAAGACTGCGCCAAGCCTACGTCCAGCAAAGCCGGCTGCGGCACCACTAAAACGGACACGACCAAGACGAAAACCACTACTACTGGTCACAGCTAGCGCGGTTTCGGGGTGGGGTCTGCCGCCAGAACAGGCGGTACACGCACCCTAAAACCGCTCCAACCGCGCAGTGCGCTCCGCTTCATGCCTCACGCTTCAGCTTGCTGAAAGAACGCCCTGCGCCCCTGGCATCCGCCTACCGTAGCAGGGCGTTCTTTCTTATTCACCAATTTTATTTTTACTTAGTATCTTATTGATAAAAAGCTACTTAAATCCCCTATCCATCTCCGTATGCTGCTCGGCTACTTCTCTGCCTGGCGTCGCTGGCTGCTGCTGGCGGGCCTACTCCTCACCTCGCAGCTGGCGTGGGCCACGCACATTGTGGGCGGCGAGCTCGACTTGCAGCACCAAACCGGTAGCACCTACGCCCTCACGCTCACGCTGTACTTTGATGCCATCAATGGCAACCCAGGGGCGCTCGACCAGGCCCTTACGGCGGGTATTTTTGACAAGGCCACCAACCGGCAGCTGCAAAGCGTGGTGCTGCCGCTCACCAGCAACACCTTCGTGAGCTACACCAACCCGGCCTGCGCGGTGGGCTCGCTCAGCACGCGCAAGCTGGTGTATGTGAAGAACATAACCCTCGACGCCGCCACCTACGCCAGTGCGGGCGGCTACTACGTGGCCGTGGAGCGCTGCTGCCGCAACCTGGCCATCAGCAACATTAGCAATCCCGGCGGGGCGGGCCAAACGTTTTACCTCGAGTTTCCGGCCGTGGTGCGGAGCGGGGCCGCGTTCCTTGACTCCACGCCGCGCATTTTCCCGGCCCTGGGCGATTACGCCTGCCTCAACAACCTGTTTTACTACGACTTTGGCGGCCAGGACCCCGACGGCGACTCGCTGGCCTACGACATGGTGACGCCGCTCAACGGCCACTCGACGGCCGTGAACAACATGCCCGCGCCGGCCGCCGCGCCCTACGGCCCCATCACCTGGGCCACCGGCCTGAGCGCCACCAACCAGATACCGGGCGCCCCGGCCCTGGGCATCGACGCGCACACCGGGCGCCTCACGGTGCGGCCCAGCCGGCTGGGGCTGTTCGTGTTTGGGGTGCGCTGCGCCGAGTACCGCCGGGGCGTGAAAATCGGCGAAACCCGGCGCGACTTCCAGCTTTACGTGCTCAACTGCCCCCAAAACCAGCCGCCCGTGGTGACGGTGCAGGCCGGCGGCCGCGCCTACCGCCCCGGCCGCGACACGGTGCGCTTCGTGCCCGGCGGCCCGCGCTGCCTCACCCTGCGCTACACCGACCCCGACCCTAACTCCACGCTCACGCTCACGGCGCAGCCCGTCAATTTCCGCGACGCAGCCACCGCCCCCAGCTTCACCACCAGCGCCAGCGGCACCGTGCACGCCAGCGGCCAGCCCGATACGCTCACCGCCACGCTCTGCTTCCCGGCCTGCGCCGATACCAAGGGTAAAGTATACTTACTCCAGGTGTTGGTAGCCGACAACGGCTGCTCGCTGCCCAAGCGCGACACCGTGCAGGTGGCCTTTATTGCCACGCCGCCGGCCAGCACGACGCCCGTGCTCACCACCAGCTTCCCGCCCGAGGTGGCCGCCGAAACCGCGCCCACCGTGGTGCGGGTGGCGCTGGGCCAGCCCTACACGGCCACCCTGCTCGGCACCGATACCGACCCTAATCCGCTCACGCTCAGCGCCACCGGCGAGGGCTTCGACCTGGCCAGCGTGGGCATGCGCTTCACGGCCCAGAACGGCACGGGCCGCGCCACCGCCACCTTCGCCTGGACGCCCACCTGCGACGCGGCCCCGGCCAGCGCCGCCGCTGGCCTGCTGGTGCACTTTGTATTGGCGCAAGGGGGCAGTTTGTGCACGCCGCACACCCGCACGCGCACCATCCGGTTTGAGCTGGTGCCCCCCGCCGACTCGGTGGCCTTTCGCCCGCCCAACATTATCACGCCCAATAGCGACGGCCTGAACGACTTTTTCGCCTTGCCCACCCTGCCGCCCGACTTCTGCGGCAGCCAGTTTGCGGGCGTGCAAATATTCTCGCGCTGGGGCCGGCTGGTGTATCAGTCGCCCAGCCGCAGCTTCAGCTGGGGCGGTGCGGCCACCAGCGGCCTGTACTTTTACCTGATTACCTACACCGACGGCCGCAAGTACAAAGGCTGGCTGGAGGTAGTAGTTAATTGATAGCTAGATTTTTACTTATTGTCCTTGCGAGCGCAAGGACAACCGATTAACCAGTACGCATTGAAACTCAAGCCTAACATTGCCACCAGCGAAGCCGGCTTCGTCTTCAACCCCGCCACCGGCGACTCGTTCGCGGCCAGCCCGCTGGCGGCCGAAATCCTGGCGCTGCTGCGGGCGGGCGAGCCCACGGCCGGCATTGTGGCCAGCCTGTTGGCCCGCTACGACGTGACCGAAAGCCAGCTGCGGCGCGACCTCGACGATTTTAGGAGCCAGCTACTCAGTTTTCAACTCCTTGAGTCCGCTGCCTAGCGCCCTACCGTTACCCGTGCCCGCTGCTTCTCGCCCGCCGCTCACCGTGGCCCTCACCGGCCTCAACGCCACCGATAGCCCCGGCGCGGGCGTAGCCGTGGCCCGCGCCCTGCGCGAAAGCCCCGACTACGCCGTGCGCCTCATCGGCCTGAGCTACGAGGCGCTGGAACCGGGCATTTTCCTGCGCGAGCTGTTCGACAAAACCTACCTGCTGCCCTACCCGGCCGCCGGCTCGGCCGCGCTGCTCGACCGGCTCACCTACATTCAGCAGCAGGAAAACATCCGGGTCATTATCCCCAATTTTGACGCCGAGCTGCCGCACTTTATTCGCCTGGCGCCGCAGCTGCGGGCGCTGGGCATCTGCGTATTTCTGCCCACTACCGCGCAGCTCGACGCCCGCGACAAGCTGAACCTGAGTGACTTCGGCGCCGCCCACGGCCTGCCGGTGCCCGCCACCCAGCCGCTGCACCAGGCCGCCGGGCTGGCCGCCGCCGGCCGGGCGCTGGGCTGGCCCCTGGTGCTGAAAGGCCGCTGGTACGAGGCCCAGGTAGTGCCCACGCTGGCCGCCGCCGAGGCCGCCTTCACTGGCCTGGCGGCGCGCTGGGGCCTGCCGCTGCTGGCCCAGCGCTACGTGCAGGGCCAGGAGCTGAACGTGGCTGGCCTGGCCGACGGCCGCGGCCACCTGCTCAGCGCCGTGCCCATGCGCAAGCTCACCATCACCGACAAAGGCAAGGCCTGGGCCGGCATTACCATTGAGGATGAGAGTCTTACCGAATTTGCCCGCCGCTTTGCCGCGGCCAGCCAGTGGCGCGGCGGCTTCGAGCTGGAGCTGCTGCGCACGGCCAGCGGCGAGGTCTTCATCCTGGAAATCAACCCCCGCTTCCCGGCCTGGGTCTACCTGGCCGCCGCCGCCGGCCACAACCAGCCCGCCGCCCTGCTGCACCTGGCGCTGGGCGAGGAGGTGGCCCCGTTTGGGCCGGTGGTGGCGGGCAAGCTGTTCGTGCGCTACGCCTGGGATATTGTCACCGATTACACTGATTTTCAGCAGATTGCGGGCATGGGAGAACTGTAATTCAGTTATCAGTCATCAGTCATCAGTTATCATTTGCCTATTCCCAAACCACTTCAACTTGCTCAACGCCCGAACGAGTGATAACTGATGACTGATAATTGATAACTGAAATGAAGCTTCCCTACGAGCGCCCCACCCTGCGCCGGCTCACGGCCGCGCCACTGAGCAAGTTTGGCCCGCGCGCCGGGGCCGCGCCGGTGGCCGCGCTCGACGGCGCGCCCGTGCCCGAGCTGCTGGCGCGGTTTGGCTCGCCGCTGTTTGTGCTCAGCGAGCGGCAGCTGCGGCGCAGCTACCAGGCGGCCCAGCGGGCGTTTGGCACGCGCTACCCGCGGGTGCAGCTGGCGTGGTCGTACAAAACCAACTACCTCGATGCCGTGTGCCGCGTCTTTCACCAGGAAGGGGCCTGGGCTGAGGTGGTGAGCGGCATGGAGCTGGAAAAAGCGTTGCGCAACGGCGTGCCCGGCCCCCAGATTCTGTTCAACGGCCCTGGCAAAACCACCGCCGACCTCACCCGCGCCGCCGACGTAGGGGCATTCATTCACCTCGACAATGCCGACGAGCTGCACCGCCTGCTGGCCGTGGCCGCCGGCCGGCCGCACCGCCCCCGCGTGGCCCTGCGCGTGAACCTCGACG
>CAXTFI010000262.1:0-6320 GCA_964243255.1 uncultured Hymenobacter sp. | reverse complement strand
CCACGTTGCCGGCCATGAGGGCGGGCGCGGCAAAGCGCACCACCTGCCACAGCGGAAAGTTCCAGGGCATAACGGCCAGCACTACCCCCAGCGGCGCGTAGCTGACGAAGCTGCGGCCGGCATCGGTTGGCACCTGCTCATCGGCCAAAAAAGCGGCGCCGTGGGTGGCATAGTAGTCGCAGCAGGTGGCGCACTTCAGGGCCTCGGCGCGGCCATCGCGCAGGGGCTTGCCCATTTCAATGGCCATAAGGCGAGCCAGCTCGTGCTGGCGCTCGCGCAGCAGGGCGGCGGCCCGGTGCAGCACGGCGGCGCGCGTGGCCAGGGGCGTGCTGCGCCACTGCGCCGCTGCCCGGTGCGCCTGCGCTAGTATGCGCTCCGTCTTAGCCCACGAAAAAGCGGGGAAGCGCCGCAGCCGGCGGCCGGTATAGGGATTTATCGATTCAATGGCCATAAGAGAAAAGGAGCAGGCTTGTATTTTTGGGCAAACAACCGCCACCTTGTTTTTCAAACCGTACAGCAGGCTACCGGGTTACGCATTCAGAAGCAGTTATCCAGTCTGCTACCACGCACGGCCACCCGCCGCGCATCACCCGCCAGTAGCCTAAAACCCAAAATTATCCTACATTCGCTGCGGGTTGCCGAACGTTTCGGCTGGCTCCATCGGTTTTGTTCTTTCGTTTCTTACCCGTGTCCGACCTCCCCTCCATATCTACCCCCACTGCCGCCGAAGCGGCGCTGGTTGGCCGCCTGCGCGACCGCGACCAGTCGGCCATGACCGAGTTCTACGACCGGTACTCGGCGGCCCTCTACGGTGTTATCAACCGCATCGTGAAGGATGAGGAAGAAGCTGCCGACGTGCTGCAAGAGGCCCTGGTAAAAATCTGGCACTCAATGGCTAGCTACGATACTTCCAAAGGCCGGTTGTTTACCTGGGTCGTGAATATCAGCCGGAATTTAGCGATTGATAAAATCCGCTCACGACAGCACCGCGTAGGTTCTCGTACTCAGGGCCTCGACGATAGCCTGGCTGCGCAACGCCAGGCCGCCCCGGATACTTTTCGCCCCGAGCACGTGGGCTTGCTGGAAATTACCCGCAAGCTGGTGCCCGAGCAACGCCAAGTTATCGACCTGCTTTACTTCGGGGGCTTCACTCAAAGTGAGGCGGCCGAGGAACTCAACCTCCCCCTGGGAACGGTTAAAACCCGTGCCCGCACCGCTCTGAAAATACTGGCCAAACTTATCCGTTAATAATAGCAAAATCTGTGGAAGATTTCCAAACTTATATCGAATCAGGCCGCCTGGAGCAGTACGCTTTGGGGGAGCTTGACCCGGCCGCCCAGGCCGAAGTAGAAGCCTGGGCGGCGCGCTCGCCCCAGGTTCGCCAGGAGCTGGATGAGCTGCTGGACGGCATCGGCTTCTACGCCGAGGCCCACGCTCAAACGCCCCCCGCCGCCCTGCGCGACCGGGTGCTCCGCAACGTACTAGCCGAAATTGGCACCGCCGCCGCTGTTGCCCCGGCCGTGGCAGCGCCTGCTACGGCCGCCGCGCCGGCCCCCACCATGCGGGTATCGGCTTCCAACCCCCGCCCCGCCGAGGCTCCCGTAAGCGCCCCGGCTGCCCAGCGCAGCGGGTGGGCCATTGCCGCCTCCGTGGCCTTACTTTTGAGCCTGGCGGCCAACGCGCTGCTGTATAGCCGCTGGCAACAGGCTGATTCTGACCTGGTTGCCGCCCAAAACAACCAGGCCCGCTTTGCTCAAACCTCGCAGGTAATGGAGCGCCGCCTCAGCTCCACCCAGCAGCAGCTGCACGTGCTGCGCTCGCCCCAGGAGTACAAGATGGTAGCCCTGGCCGGCACCCCGGCCCACGCCGATGCCAAGGCCCGCGTATTATACAGCGCTACCAGCCACCGCGTGTTTCTCGACGTGCAAAACCTGCCCAAGCTGCCCGCCGGTAAGCAATACCAGCTGTGGGCCCTCGACAAAGGCAAGCCCGTTGACGCGGGCGTGCTGGCCTTTACCACTGCCGCCGGCGACAGCCTCCAGCAAATGAAAGATATCGCCAGCGCCCAAACCTTCGCCATGACGGTGGAGCCCACCGGCGGCAGCGTTGGCCCCACGCTCACCACTATGACGGTTGTGGGTAATATCTAGCTTGTTACCGCTGCGCATTTAATTAAAGCGCCCGTTTTGCCTCGCTGGCAAAACGGGCGCTTTTTTAGTTAAGGCTAGGCATTAACATTTCTGGTAGCGCTACGTTGTATTCGCCAAACCGTTAGCCCTAGCCAGTTTATGCACGGCACCATATTTACGCTTCTCAAACGCTACGTTCAGACGCAATACGACCACAGCACCTGGGTGAAATTGCTGGAAGCTGCCAACCTGCAATCAAGTGATTTCAATCATAAGGAAGTCTATCCCGACGAACACATGTATGCCCTGGTAGGCCAAGCCGCCGAAATGACGGGTATTCCGGCCGGCGAGCTGCACGAAAAATTTGGCGAATACCTCGTGCCGGATTTAATGTATATGTACCAGCGGTATGTTAATCCTGACTGGCGCACGCTCGAAATGCTAGAAAATACCGAGCACACTATGCACAATCAGGTGCGCCGGGAGCATCCTGAGAATTCGCCACCCGTATTACACGTTAAGCGCTTGAACGACAGTGAGTTACTGATTGATTATGTGTCGCCGCGCCGCATGGGCGGCCTGGCCGTGGGCATCGTGCGCGGCCTGGCTGTGTACTACGACGAGGCCAACCTTATCGACGTGATGCCCACCACCAGCGAGGAAGGCGAGCGCGTGCAAATTCACGTGCGGCGGAATAGTAAATAAATTAGCTTATACTGGGTAATTAAAAAGCCTGCTCGCAACGTATGCGGGCAGGCTTTTTAATTACCCAATTATGATTTAAAATAGCCTGGGCGAAGCGGGCCGGCCGGGCCCGCCGGGCTGGTAGTCGTCAGTGTCATCAGCTTCGTCATCTTCTTCTGTGTCAAGGTCTTGCTCTGGCGCTTCCGGCTCAGTTTCTTCCTCATCCAAAGAGTCGAATACGCGGTCAAGCGAGGCTTCGGCGTGGCGCAGCTTATGGCGGCACAAGCGAATTAATTCGGCCGAGCGCTCGGCGCGGGCCGTGAGGTCGTCTACTTCTACCTGGTCGGTTTCCAGGCTGCGAAGAATTGTCTCCAGCTCCTGAATGGCTTCGTTGTAAGTCACTTCTTTTTTAATTATGAGTTATGAATTAGGAGTTATGAATTAGTGGATTATCAGGTTGAGCTGAAATAGCGTGTTGGCGCAAAATGTGGTTTTCGCGCCTTAAAATGGCGGTTTCTAAACTCATAATTTTTAACTCATAACTCATAGCTTTTTTCTCCAGCTTGCGCTGTACTAAAAAGCGGTGCGTGAGCAGCTGTTCGCGGCGGCGCTGGTGGTGGCGCGCAAAGCGGCGCAGCACCGTGCGCGAGCGGCGGCGCAGGTGCTGCTCCTCGTAGCTGAGCGCGCGGCGCGCGGCGCGCGGCAGCGTGTAGCGGTAGCCTTCGAGGTGCTGGCCGAGTTGGCGCAGGTGCTGGCGCGGAACCTGCGTGGCCTGGCGGCCGCGCTGGGCCAGGGCCGTGTGCGCATGGCGCAGCTGCTGCTGGATTGCCGCGCGCGCGTCATCGGCCAGGCGCTTCACGTAGGCGTGGTGGCGGGCCAGGTGCTGGCGCGTGCGCTCGGCCACGCGGTCGGCGTATTCCAGAAAAACACCTTCGAGGCGGGCCAGGCGCTCGACCAGGAAGGCGGCCACGGCCGTGGGCGTTTTGAGGGCGCGGTGGGCCACCAGGTCCACCACGGCCTCGTCGCGCTCGTGGCCGATGCCGGTGAGCACGGGCAGCGGAAACGCGGCCACCGCCGCCGCCAGGCCATACTCGTCGAAGGCCAGCAAGTCCGTTTTGGAGCCCCCGCCCCGGATAATAATAATGACCTCGAACTGCCCCCGGCGCGGCCGAATAGCGTCGAGCGCCGCCCGGATGCTGGCCGGCGCATCCTCGCCCTGCATGAGCGCCGGGAAAAGCGTGAGCGAAAAATCAAACGGCGCTTCCTCCAGGTGGCGCACAAAGTCCTGAAAGCCAGCGGCGGTAGGAGAGGAGATAACGGCCAGCCGCTGCGGGCCCAGCGGCAGCGGCAGCGCCTGCTGGCGCGCCAGCAGGTCTTTTTCCTGGAGCTTGCGCAGGGTAGCCAGGCGCAGGCGGGCCAGCTCGCCCACCGTGTAGCTGGGGTCGAGGGCCAGCACATCGAGCGAAAAGCCGTACTGCTCGTGAAACGTCACCTTCACGCGCAGCAGCAGGCGCAGGCCAGGGCGCAGCTCCTGGCCGGTAGCCTCGGCAAAGGCGGGCGCGAGCTGCGCGTAGCGGCTGCCCCACAAGGTGGCCCGCGCCTGCGCCGTGAAGCCCAGGGCCTCGGCGCCCGCGGCGGGCTCGGTGAGGGTGAGGTAGCAGTGGCCGCCGGCCTGGCGCGGGCGCGTCATTTCGGCTACCTCGGCCACCACCCAGTAGCTGTCGGGGAAGCGGTGGTGCAGCGCGGCGCGCACCTGGGCCATGAGCGCGCCCAGGCTGAGCGGCGCGGCGGGCTCGGTGGCCGCAGGCGCGGGGCGGCGGGAGTATAAAGGCATAGGTGAGGAAATAAGTATGGGCCGGCCGCCGAAAGTTCCGCCCAGGCCGGCCCGCCCCGCCCCAACCGGGGCGCTGCAAAAGTACCTGCCGGCCGCTGGCGGCGCCAGCAAATACTTTTTTCGCAACCGCAACCCGCGCTTAACTTGCGGGCCATTGTTCCAACCCCTCAACCCATCCACTTTTTCGTTTTCATGTCAATAATTTCCCGTTACCAGCGGGGCGCGGCCCTGGCCGTGGCGGCGCTGGGCCTGGCTGCCGCGAGCCCCGCGCTGGCCCAAACCGCTGCCCCCGCCAAGGGCGTGGGCATCAACCCCGCCAACATCGACGCCTCGGTGAGCCCCTGCGACGACTTCTTTCACTACGCCTCGGGCAACTGGCTGAAAAACAACCCCGTGCCGGCCGCCGAAAGCCGCTGGGGCAGCTTCAATGAGCTGGCCGACCGCAACAACGCCACCCAGAAAGCCATTTTGGAGGAGCTGGCCCGCAACTCGGGCAAAGCCGTGAAGGGCACCAACGCCCAGAAAGTGGGCGACTTCTACGCCGCGGCCATGGACACGATGGCCATTGAGCAGGCCGGCCTCACCTACCTCAAGCCCTACCTCGACCGCATCGCGGCCATTAAAACGCTGCCCGAAATGCAGAAGTTTTTGGCCGACCCCAAGGCCCAGGCCGGCAGCGTGTGGTTTGGCTCCTACGTGGGGCAGGATGAGAAAATCAGCACCCAGTACGCGGTGCAGTTTGGCCAGGGTGGCCTCACGCTGCCCAACCGCGACTATTATTTGAAGGACGATGCGCGCTCGAAAAACATCCGGTCCGCGTACCAGACCTACCTGGTAAACACCTTCAAGCGCCTCGGCGACAGCGAAACGGTTGCCGCGGCCAACGCCGCCACCGTCCTGCGCATCGAAACGCGCCTGGCCAAGGCCAGCAAAAGCCCCGTGGACCTGCGCGACCCGCAAGCCAACTACCACAAAATGACCGTGGCCCAGGCCACCAAGGAGTTTCCCAACCTCGACCTGCCCCTCATGCTGAAGGACAACCACCTCGGCGCGGCCAAGGAGGTAATCGTGGGCCAGCCCGAGTTTTTGAAGGAGGTGAGCACCATGCTGGGCGCCGAGCCCATTGCCGACCAGCGGCAGTACCTGCGCTTTCACCTGGTGAGCAGCGTAGCCAGCGCCCTGCCCAAGGCCTACGGCGACGAGGCGTTCCGCTTTTCGCAGGTGCTGAGCGGCGCCAAGCAGCAGCAGCCCCGCTGGAAGCGGATGCTGCGCTCGACGGATGGCGCCCTGGGCGAGGCTTTTGGCCAACTGTATGTGGATAAGGCCTTTAGCCCCGCTGCCAAAACCCGCGCCAAGGAGATGATTGAGAACCTGCGTAAGGCCTACGCCGAGCGCATTATGGCCACCGACTGGATGAGCGCGGCCACCAAAAAGGAAGCCCTGGTGAAGCTCAACGCCTTCACCGTAAAAATCGGCTACCCCGACAAGTGGAAGGACTACTCCAAGCTTAACATCAACCGCCAGAGCTACTTGCAGGATGTGCTGGCCGCCCGCACCTGGGCCGCTGAGGACAACCTCAGCCACTTCGGTAAGCCCATCGACCGCACCGAGTGGGGCATGACGCCGCCCACGGTGAACGCCTACTACAACCCGCCGATGAACGAGATTGTGTT
>CAXTFI010000261.1:0-6385 GCA_964243255.1 uncultured Hymenobacter sp. | reverse complement strand
CGCGGGTGAGGCGGCGAATCAGCTCCTCGGTTTTACCCGAAAACATGGAGCCGCATACGACTTCTAGCCAGCCCCGGTGACGCTGCAACTCGGATAGGCGGCGGGGCTCGGTAAACAACTTAATGAGGAATTTAGAATGAGGAATGAGGAATTGACTCGCTTAATACGCGTGGCGGCCCCATTGGCAAGCGGGTGGCTTGCTTGTACAAAGTACGGCACCGCCGATGTACCGGAGCAGCTTGCCCACGGAAAACAACTCCCAATTCTTCATTCCTCATTCTTCATTGCCAATTCAACTCTGGCCTGGCAAGCCAGGCGCTCGGTGTCGGCGAGGCGGCCGGCGGCGCGGTAGCGCAACTCGGGGGCGGTGGGCGGCGTGAGGGCTTCGGCGCCGGCCAGCACGCGTACCCGGCAGGTGGTGCAGCGGCCCTTGGCCCCGCAGGCGTGCCACCAGTCGTGGCCGGCCGCGTGAATGGCCGCCAGCACGGTGCGGCCGGCGGGCACGTCGAGCGGGGGGCCGGGCAGGCCCGCAATGGTCAGCAGGGGCATTTTGTAGCTAACTTGGCGCACGAAACCGGCCTCCTGGCCGACCTACACTATGCAGGACAAATATAGCCTCGCTAAGTGCGAGCAATACGGCCGCCGGCTGGCCACGCGCCTCAGCCAGCAGTTTTTTGGGGCGCAGCCCGATGCTACTCTCGACGGCCCGGCGCTGCTCCAGCTCACGCCCATCCGGCAGGTAAACCTGCTGGTGCTGCGGCAGCTGCTGAGCCGTTGGCAGCAGGAAGCCAGCCAGTTGCGCAGCCCCTACTTCGACTTTGAGGCCGCGCCGGTGCGCACCGCCCTGGGGCAGTTTATGAACGTGCTGTCGCGCCACATTCGCCTCGACCGGGCGGCCCTGGAGCCGCTGCTAACCCAGGCCGTGGCTGGCACGCTCGTGCTGGCCACCGACCCCGCCGCCGCCTTCGAGCGCCTGCTGCTGCCACCCGCCGGCCCCGATGCCGACGAAGAGGTGCCCGTGGCTACGCTACGCGATTACCTGCGCTACTTCGACCAGGCCAAGGGCTTTTTTGAGGGCTTCGTCAGTAGCCTGCCCACCGGCAATGCCCCGCTTAGCCGCGACTTTTTGCGCCAGCGCTTCGACCTCTACCAGGCCGCGCACCGCAAGGAGCTGCCGGCCCTGCCGCAGCTGGTAGCGGAGTTTAGCGCCCTGCTGCCCCTCACCGAGGCCGACCTGTGGGACGATGGCCCGGCCAAGCCGGCCGCGCCCGCCAGCCCACCGCCGGCCCTGGTGGCCGCCAGCCCAATAGCCGTAGCCTCGCCGCCCGCCGCCAGGCTCGCGCCGGCCCCCGAGCCGCCCGCCGCCCCCCTACCCCAGGCCAAGCCCACAACCGGCCTGGCCGACCCGGCTCCCAAGCCGCCCGTGGCGCCCGCCACTAGCCTGGTGCCGCCGCCAACGCCCCCGCCAGTTGAGGCGGCCGAGGCCCCGCTCTACGCCAAGCTGAAGGCTACTCAGCCCACTACCTCCCACCTGGCCGATACCCTGCGCGAGGCCGCCCACGGCAGCGCGACCACGCTGGCCGAGCGCGGCGCGCCCAGGGTAGTGAGCCTGCGCGAGGCCATTTCCATCAATCAGCGCTTTAGCTTTATTAATGAGCTGTTTAGCGGGGAGAATATGGAGTACCACGCGGCCATTCAGCACCTCGATGCGCTGCCCGATGCGGAGGCTGCCCTGGCCTACGTGCGCCAGGAATTGGCCCCGCAGCACGACTGGAGCCGCAAGGAAGAGCACGTGGGCAAGCTGCTCAAGCTGATTGAGCGCCGGTTTGCCGGCGAGTAGCGCGCCGGCCCTGGCGACGATGGCCCGGCACTGGCTGCTGCCCTGGGCCTTGGCGCTGGGCGTGCTGCTCAACGCGGCCTACCCCATGTACCGGCACTACGATTTTTCGCACTCGCTCGACACGCGCAGCTACCTGCGCCTGGCCAGCGGGCGCTTCGACAGCGTGAGCGTGACGCGGCGCTACCGCTTGCTGGTGCCGCTGGCCGCCGGGGCGCTGGCCCGGCCGCTGGCGGTGCTCGGCGACCCAGCCGGCTCGGTGCGGCCGGCCGGCGAGTGGCCCCTGCGGTTAGCTTTCTATCTGATTAACTGCACTTTAGTGGGCGCAGCCGGCGCGTGCTTCTACCGCGGGGCCCGGCTGGCGGGGGCCAGCGTGGGCGCGGCGGTGCTGGCGCTGGCAACGGTGCTCAGCAGCCGCTGGGCGGGCTACGCGGCCGGGTTGCCGCTCACCGACAGCCTGTATCTGCTGGTTTTTGGGCTGAGCTACTACGCCGCCCGGCGTGGTGCGGGGGCGGGCTGGGCCGTGGCCGGGGCGCTGCTGCTGGGGCCACTAGCCAAGGAGTCGTTTGTGTTTTTGCTGCCGTGGGTGGCCTGGCAGGGGCGGCGGGCGCTGGGCTGGCGCGGCCAGGCCCTGGCGCTGGGCCTGGGCCTGGCCGCGCTGGCGGCGGTGCATTTTTGGGTTGATAAAGCGGCCGGGGCGGCCCCCAGCGCCAGCGTAACCAACGCCCTGGCGCACGTCGGAAACCTTACCTACTCCCTACGGCGGGCGTTGTCGGTGAAGGGGGTGGCCGAGCTGTTCAGCATTTTTGGCTTGTTCTGGCTGCCCGTGCTGGCCGCCCTGGGGCGGCCCGGCGGGCGGCGCGCCCTGGCCCCCGTGCTGGGCGGGCCCGAGGCGGGGCTGCTGGCCGTGGTGGCCGTGCACATGCTGCTTTCCGGCGACCTGGGGCGCATGGGTTACCTGCTGGCCCCGGCCTTCACGGCGGCGCTGGCCTTGAGCCTGGGCTGGCTACGTGGCTGGCTTTTAGCCGCTGAACAACCCGGTCGCCTGGGGTAGCGCGGGCCTAAAAAGCCGGGCGCGCGCGGGTGGCGGAGCCCTCGCAAGCGGAGCCCAGCCGGGCCAGGAATTACCCCGCGCGGGGCTTACTGCGCTTTGACGAAAAGCAGTGTGGTAAAACTAATGTTGGTGGAAAACGTGGTGATGAAGGAATTTTGCAGCGTATATCCTTCGCCGTACAACCGCTCAAACAACTTATAGTAGCCTTCGCTGCCCTGCGTCAGTTTCTTATCCGTGACGCCGTTATCAATCTCCACTTTCTCGCTTTTGCCTTCGCCCCGCGTAATAATGATGGTAGTTCTACTTCCTTCATAAATCCTTACTACTGCAATTTGAGGAGGGGCCACGGCAGCCCGTAGCGGGGCGGCCAGCGCCAGCAGGCAGGCGCAGAAGAGGACAAGTTTTTTCATGTCGACTAAGGTAAACTACCGCCACCTGCCTAGCGCACCAAATCCTGCTTGCGGTGGGCATCGAGGGCCAATAGCGCAAAGAGCAGCACCGTGAACGACCACAGCGACGAGCCGCCGTAGCTAAAAAACGGCAGCGGAATGCCCACCACCGGCATCAGGCCCATCGTCATGCCCAGGTTCACGGCGAAGTGCACGAACAGGATGCTGGCCGCGCAGTAGCCGTAGGTGCGGCCAAACACCGATTTCTGGCGCTCGGCTACCAGCAGGATGCGCCACAACAGCGTGAGGTAGAGCCCGATAACCACCAGGCAGCCCGCCCAGCCCCACTCCTCGCCCACGGTGCAGAAAATGAAGTCGGTGCTCTGCTCGGGCACGAAGTCGAACTTAGTTTGGGTGCCTTTGAGGAAGCCCTTGCCAAACCAGCCGCCCGAGCCGAGCGCGATTTTGCTCTGCGTCACGTTCCAGCCCTTGCCCAGCGGGTCTTTGCCGGGGTCGATGAGCATTTCGATGCGCTGGCGCTGGTGGGGCTGCAACACGTGGTTGAAGAAGAAATCGACCCCGAATACCATCCCAATCACCAGCGCCCAGGCCCCCAGGCTGAGGGGCAAGTGGTGGCGCCACAGCTTGGAATTCAGCAAAAAAGCGATGCCCAGCGCCACCGTGAAGGCGCCCACCAGCCACAGCTTGGGCACCAGCAGCGCCAGCAGCAGGATAATGCCGCCCGCCGCCAGCAAGAGCAGAATAATCGGCGACATGCCCTCGCGGAAATACGCCAGCAGCAGCGCCCCAAACACCAGCGCCTGCCCAGTTTCATTGGACGCCAGAATGAGGGCCACCGGCAGCAGCGTGAGGCCGGCCAGCACGGCTTGGTCGCGCCAGTTCTGGTTGCGCAGGTTGATGCCCGCCATAAAGCGCGAAGCGGCCAGCGCGGTGGTAAACTTAGCAAACTCGGCCGGCTGCAGGCGCACCGGCCCAAACTCGAGCCACGAGCGCGAGCCCGCAATGGGCCGCGCCACCACCAGCGTCACCAGCAGCAGCCCTATCATGCCACCGTAGAACACGTAGGCCAGCGTGTCATAGGCCTTATAATCAACTACTAGCAAAATCACAATGAGCACCAGCGCCGTGCCCATCCAAATGAGCTGCTTGAACCAGTTAAAGGCCATTAGTTCCGCAAAGCTGAGCGAGCTGAGCGGATTGGCCGGCGCGTCGGGCGAGTAGCTGGCTGCGTACACGGCCACCCAGCCCAGGCCCACCAGCACTAGGTAAATGAGCAGCAGCGGCCAGTCGATGCTGCGTGAGGAACGGGGAGTGACGGGGGACATTCAGGAAACTTTCGGCAAAGGTCGGGCTGCCGGGGCGGACTAGCTATCCGGCCGGCGGGCTGCCGCCTTGGGCTAGGCGCTCGGCGGCCAGGGCTTGCAACAAGTCAAGATAATTTTGGGGCAGATGCTCAGTAGCCACGCGCCATATGGTTGCTAAATCCAGCCCAAAGTATTCGTGCGAGATGCGATTGCGCATCCGGTACATCTGCGACCAGGGCAGCCGTGGGTGACATTGCTGCACGGCGGGCGGCACCTTTTTAGCAGCCTCGCCAATAACTTCGATATTGCGCACTACGCCGTCAATAATCAATTCGTTGGCGCAGAAAGCAGCAAAATCCAACCCGGCACAGTAGCGGCTAATGCGCTCCATTGCCGCCTGCATATCCTCTAAAAATAATAAGTAAGAGCGGGCTTCTGGCATTGCGTGGGCTTAATCGATGTAGCGGGTTTGGGCCAAAATAGTCGCGCGCAGCTGGCTTTTGAGAGCATCCACCGTTACCAAATCTACCCGGCGTTGCAAGGCGTTTTCTAGTAATTCTTCCAACTCGAAGAAATCCCAACCCAGTGGCTGCGAGAACTCGACCAGCACATCTACGTCGCTATCAGGCCCCGGCTGGCCGGTGGCGAAGGAGCCAAAATAGCCCAGCCGCCGCACATGAAACTGCTGCGCCAGCAGGGGGCGCAGGGCGCGCAAGGTGGCTTCGAGTTGCTGAGCGGTGGTGGTCATAACACTGTAACAGAGCAATACTTACTACTTTTTAAGAAGAGAAAACAGCCCCCATTATAACTATGCACATAAAAAATATCGATAACAAAACCCCTGCTTTTGTGAAGTGCATGATGGGATACGCCAGGATAATCTTCTTCCAGCGTTGCCTACGGATGATGAGCCAGTAAATGATGCCGAACAGGATAGCGTAGACTATATAGACACCTAGTTTTACCCAGTGAAACCTCACGTTATACGTCAGCCTAAATGTGGATAAGCTAAGCGTAATGAGAATGGAGCCTATTGTCAATACTAAGGCTGAATCAGCAATGTCAGCAATGCGCTCTTCTCCAGTCTTTCCGTGGCGAACCTGACTACTAGCCAGCGTATCGTTTTCGTCCTTCACAGACTTGAGAGCGTAAAACCAGAGTATAAACACCCATTTTAATGGATGTAGTTTAAGCTTCTTAACAGGCATTAGCATATTGAATAGTCCTGGGCTAGCCGGCTAGTGGTGCGTAGGCGCGGTGCCGTACATCACCCAGTTTTCCCAGCGCTGGCGGCCGCGGCCCACTTTGCCGCGCAGGTAGCGCTCCATCATGAGGCCGGCGGCGGGGGCGGCGAACGTGCCGCCGAAGCCCGCGTTTTCGATGAAGACGGCGATGGCGATTTTGGGGTCGTTGGCGGGGGCGAAGGCGCCGAAGGTCGAGTGGTCGGGGCCGTGCGCGTTTTGCACGGTACCAGTTTTGCCGGCCACCGAAATGCCGTACTGGGCCAGGCTGGCAAAAGAGCCGGTGCCGCCGTTGCCGTCGACCACGGCCTGCATGCCGGGAATAACGTACTTAAACAGCGCGGTGTCGACGGCCGTGTAGTGGCGCACGCTGAACTCGGGCAGCGGCTGGCCGCTGCTACCCACGGCCCGCACAAAGTGCGGCGCGTAGTAGTAGCCCCGGTTGGCAATGGTGGCCAGCACGTTGGCCATTTGCAGGCCCGTGATGCCGATTTCGCCCTGCCCGATGCTGAGCGAGTACACCGTTTTGTAGTTCCAGT